>NZ_WJWX01000001.1:0-344975 GCF_009661015.1 Brevundimonas sp. SPF441
GGGGAACGGCGCATGGGGGATCTCCAACCGGGGCGGGGATAGGCCCCGCCCCGGTTGGAGATCCCCCATGCGCCGTTCCCCTTCCACCGCACTCGCCCTCGTCCCCACTCCCGTCCAGGCCGCCGCCGCGCGCGACCGAAGAACCGTCGCCTTGCGGAACACCGATATCGCGCCCGAGAACCTTCGCTACAAAGAGCCGCCGGACGAGGACATTCCTCTGCTCGCCGAGACCCTGATCGCGGCGGGTCAGCTTCAGGCGCTGACCGTTCGCCCGGGGCGTGGCAAGAAGGAACAGCCTCATATGGCTCTGGACGGACGGCGCCGGATCCTGGCCTTCCGACACCTGCTCGATCAGGGCCGGATCGACGAGGACTTCCCGGTCGACATCGTCGTCGAGACCGACCCCAAGCGTCAGGCGGCGGCCGTGCTGCTGACGAATACCGCCGTGCCCGTCCATGTCGCGGACGTCATCGCCGCGATCGGACGGATGCTGAAGGGCAAACTCGGCGTTCCGGTCATCGCCAAGGCGCTCGGCTACGCCGAACTCGACGTCAAGCGTCTGGCAGCTCTCTCGGCCTTGCCGCAGATTGCCTTGGAAGCTTTGAAGATGGGTCGATTGAACCTGCGTCAGGCCAAGCTGCTGGCCCGGCTTCCCGACAAGGCGGAACAGGCCGACCTCGCCCGGATGGCGCTGGACGGCCATGGCTTCCAGGACTGGCGGGTGACCGAGAAGCTCGACGAGGGCCGGGTCACCGCACGCGACCCGCGCTGCGCCCTCGTCGGTCCCGAGCGGTACGCGGCGGCTGGCGGTCGAACGGAGACCGACCTGTTCGGTGAAATGGCCCCCGTCCTGCTCGATCCGGCGATCCTCACGGAGGTTTGGACGACGCGGGCCCGCGAAATCGCCAGGGCGTTCGAGGCCGAGGGCCTGACCGTTCACGTCACGGCCGGCCCTCGGCCGGACCTGCCCGACGACCTAGAGACGCTCGGCTACGTTTACGGCGGCATGCTGCCGGGCGCCGCCATGGCCCTCTACCGGGACGCACGCGACGCCTTCAACGCCGCGGCGGAAACCCTCTGCACGCTTTTGGCGGAGACCCCCGAGACGGAGGCCGTCGACGCCGCGATCGACGCCATGATCCGCGCCCGGCTGGTGATGGACCAGGCGGGTTGGCAAGGCCGCGTGGCGACCGTGCTCGTCCTGAGTCCCTCGAGCCGGACCGGTATCGAGGTCCAGTGCTACACGCCCGTGGAGCCGGAGGTCGAAGGTCAGGTCGAGGACGCCGAGGTGGTCCCGGCCGGGGCGCCGCCCCAGCCCGCCTACCGTCCGCCGGAGGTCGATGCGCCCGAGCCCGAAACGGAGGGTGTCAATCACGCCCTGCACGCGGTGCGCACCGATGTGGCGACACGCGGCCTGATACGCGCCCTCGCCGACGACCCGGGAACGGCCTTCACCGCCCTGATCGCCCGACTGTTCAACCAGGTCGCCGTCCGCTGCCCCGTCGTCCGGTCGGAATCGGCCCTGGCGGTGACCGCAGCCGGGTTCAATCCCACCGGAGGACGCATGATCGAGGCGCTTGACGGCGAGGTGCGCCAGAGACTCGGGGATCGTCGGGCCGCCTGGGAGGCCTCCGGCCAGACCGTCATCGCCTGGGTCGATGGTCTCGCCCACGGCGACAAGATGGCCCTGCTGGCTGAGCTGACGGCCTTGACCCTCGACCTCCGGGAGGACCGGACAAGCCTGATCCGGCGGGCCGCACGGGCCGAGGCCGCCGAACTGGCGGAACTCTGCGGGGCTGACATCGCCCTGCATTGGACGCCAGACGCCGAATTCCTGAAGTCGCATTCCAAGCCGCTGCTTTTAAGCATGCTGGAGCAAATGGGTGACGCCGATATCCGCGCCGCCTGCTTCAGGAAAATGGACCTCGTTCCCTGGGTCGAGGAGAAGGCGGCGGAGAAGGGCTGGGCGCCTGCGAGCCTGTCCTGGACGGCTCCGCCCGAGCCGGAAGTCTCCGAGGCGATGGAAGCCGAAAGTTCCGGTGAGGGTGCGGACTCGCCAACTCCGTCCGGGCAGGACGACGGCGCCGGCGCCTTCGAGGTGACGCCCGCGGGCCGCGCGGCGCTGACAGACGCGGCCTAGCGCGGCGGTCGTTGAGAAAGCCCGCTCCGGCTCCTCGCCGGGGCGGGCTTTCCGCGTGAGGTCTCGCTCGGCGAAAGGCGGAGGAAGGGCGGTCGAGGACGCGCCTGGAGGACCGGAGGGATGAGCCCGCCGCTCCGCGCGATCGGACCTCTCATCATGTCGGCATCTCCACGCTCCTTCACTCCGTCCTCAACCTCCCTGTCCCTGTTCGACGCGCCCTCAGCCGGCGACCGGGCCGCGAACGTCCTCGCCGTCGCCCGCGCCCTGTCCACGCATCTCGCGCGCTCGCGACCCCTGGACCGCAAGCTGGTCTCCAACGTCATGACCACCGGCTTCGGCGGCTCGGACGCGGAGGGCGTCTGGTCCTGGCGCGACGCCTATGAGGCGATCGAGGCGGCGACGGTGTTGCAGCTACGCCGGCTCGCGCCGCAGGTGGGCCGGCTCGAGGACGCCCCCGCCGAGATCGCCGCCCTGCTGGCGAGCGTGAGCGGCCTGGGTCTGACCCACAGCCGCCGCAGTGAGGAGCAGGTCGCGCTGGACCAGTTCTCCACCCCGCCGGAGCTGGCCGCGCTCGCCGTTCTTTCTGCTCAGGTCCGGCCGGGCGACCGGGTGCTGGAGCCGTCGACCGGCACCGGTCTGATCGCCGTCGTCGCGGAGGCCTGCGGCGGCGAACTGACCCTCAATGAGATCGGCGCCGGCCGGGCCGATCTACTCGACGGCCTTTTCCCGAGGGCGACGCGATCCCGTCACGACGGCCGCCACGTTCAGGATGTTCTGCCTAACGCCGGTCGCTTCGATGTCGCGGTCTGCAATCCGCCCTTCTCCGAGCTTGAAGCTCATCTGGTCGCCGCCTTCTCCGCCCTCGCCGACGGCGGACGCATGGCGGCCATCGTGCCGTTGACCGCCCTGGGCGATGACGCCCTGCTGGCGCGGCTGGGGTCGAAAGGCCGGATCCGCGCCCGGATCGCCTTTCCGTCACGCGCCTTCGCCAGACATGGCACGACCGTCGATACCGGCCTCCTCGTCGTCGACAGGACGGAGCCGGACGGACCCCCGCCGCCGCTGACGGGCGGCGAGGACCTCGCCGCTTGCGCCGCGCTGGCGGCCGCCGTGACGGGGCGCGCGGGCGTCAAACCGCGCGCCCGGCTGGAGGTGGCGGCGAGCGCCTTCCTGACCAGCCGCAACCGCTCGCTGGCGTTGCCGTCCGGCCGGCTGGGATTTCTGACCGGGGCGGCGCCGGTCGCCTACCAGTGTCGGCCCTGGGCGGGCGAGGGCCGGGATGTCGGTCTCTATCAGGCCCATCAGCTGGCCCGGATCGGTCTGCCGGAGGCCCGGCCGCATCCTTCGCCACTGGTGGAATCCGGGCCGATGGCGTCCGTCTCCCCGCCGGCTCCGACCTATCGGCCGGTCCTGCCGCCCGCTGTGCGGGACGAGGGACGGATCTCCGACGCCCAGACCGAAACCGTGATCTACGCCGGCGAGGCCCATGCCGGGAACTTGCCGGCCTGGTGGCGGCCGGGCGAGGTCGCGCACCAACTCTCCCTGTCGGACGAGGACGTCGAGGGCGGTTTTCAACTGCGCCGAGGTTTCTTCCTTGGCGACGGGACCGGTTGCGGCAAGGGCCGGGAGATCGCCGCCGTCATCGCCGACAACATGGCCCAGGGACGGGTCAAGGCGTTGTGGCTGTCCAAGAACGACGCCCTGCTGGAGGACGCGCGTCGTGACTGGGGCGCGATCGGCGGCGGCGCCCATGACATCCTGCCCCTGAGCAGCTGGAAGCTCGGCGAAGGCATCCGGCTGGACCGGGGCATCCTGTTCACCACCTACGCGACCTTGCGCCAGCCGGCCCGAGGCGAGAAGGCTTCGCGACTGGATCAGATCGTCGCCTGGCTGGGCGAGGACTTCGACGGCGTCATCGCCTTCGACGAGGCCCACGCCATGGCCAACGCGGCCGGCGGCGGAAAGGGCGCGCGGGGAGCCAGGAAGGCCTCCCTTCAGGGGATGGCGGGTCTGGCCCTGCAGAACCGCTTGCCGAAGGCGCGCGTGCTCTATGTCTCGGCGACCGGCGCCACGACGGCGGAGAATCTCGCCTACGCCTCGCGGCTCGGGCTGTGGGGCGGACCGGAGGCGCCGTTCGTCACCCGCGATGACTTCCTCGATGCCATGGACAAGGGCGGAGTCGCCGCCATGGAGCTTGTGGCGCGCGAGCTCAAGGCGCTCGGCCTCTATGTCGCGCGGTCCCTGTCGTTCGAGGGCGTCGAGTATGAGCCGCTCTTCCACGCCCTGACCGAGGACGACATCCGCATCTGGGACGCCTGGGCCGACGCCTTCCAGCTGATCCACGCCAACCTGGCCGAGGCGCTCAAGGCGACAGGCGTCAACGATGCGGAGGGCAAGGCGAAGAGCGGTCTCGCGGCGTCCGCGGTCCATTCTGCCTTCGAGGGCGCCAAGCTCCGCTTCTTCGGCCATCTGCTGGCCGGGCTGAAGGCGCCGACCCTGGCAGAGCGATTCCGAAGCGGGCGTCGTGATAGGTGAACCGTGAGATCGGCACGGAGTCGACCAAGCCCAGCGCGAGATCGACGAGCGTCTTGGGATCGACGCCTTCTGCAAACGTCAGCTTGCCCGTCCCGGCGACATCCCCGTAGCCCAGGGGCCGGTCCCTCCCAAAGTCTTCCAACTTGTGGCGTTGCAGTCTCGGATCAAACACGATACCGGCGGACGAGGCCATCTTGCACAAACTGATTCACGTCCTTTGCGCCCTCGTCTGCGTCGCCATCATCGGCGGCATGATGACCCGCGGCGTCTCGGATCTTCGCCACGACGTCTCGCACGCGTCTTCGGAGTTTGGCGACGAAATCGGCCACGATCACGCCGACATCCCGAGTGACGTGATCGAGATCTCGGCCGAACCGGCGGATGTCGATGCGCCTTCCGGAACCCTTCCCGTGGGCCACCACCATCACGGCGGTGGCGATAACCACGCGGCCCTTCCTGACCACCAGGTGGGTCTAATCGGTCTGGTGAACGCGCGCGGGCCTACGGCGACGCTCGGCGCGAGCCAATTGCCTGAAGGGCTCATTATCGATGGGCCCGAACACCCTCCAAAACAGCTGCACCTGATCGCCTGATCCGTCGCGGCCGCAGGGTCGCACGCGCACTGTTTTTTGGAGACTTCGTTGAAGAAGCACATGACCGGCCCTGCCGGGTCGTGGGCGCGTCTGGCCGTCGTTTCGACGCTGGCGCTCTCACTGGCGGGTCTTCCGCCGACTACCGTCGTCGCGCAGGACCGCGTGGCTGCGGAACCCCTGTCCCTCGCCGAGGCCCTGTCCCGGTCCGCCGCGTCCGATCCCGCCCAGGCGGGAGCGCAAGCGCGCGCCCGGGCCGGTGAGGCCGGAGTGCGCCAGGCGGATGTCCGCCCCAATCCCACCCTGGGGCTGACGGTCGAGAACCTGCCGACCATCGGCGGAGGCGGCATCGCCGACCGCACCGAGGCGACGCTGACCTATGAACAGCGCCTGGAGCGGGGCGGCGACCGGCCGGCACGGGTGTCGCTGGCGCGGGCCGAGGGGCGCGTCGTCCAGGCCGAAGCCGTCGTTCGGCGGCTCGATCGACTGGAAGTGGTGCAACGCGCCTGGGCCGAGGTCCTGGCGGCTCAGGCCGAACTGGAGATCGCCGCCGAGCGGCTTCAGCTGGCCGAGCGGTTCCAGGCCGAGGTGCAGCGTCGCGTCGACATGGCGAGAGATCCGTTGTTCGCCGGCGCCCGCGCCGAGGCTGAGCTCGCCCAGGCCCAGATCGATTTCGACCAGGCCGAGATTCAGGCTCGGCTGACCCGGGCGATCCTCTCTCGCTTCTGGTCCGGCGTTTCCGACTTCTCGCTGGAGCCGGCCGACTTTGTGGATACGAGCGCCTCGCGGGAGGTCGCAGGCGAGGTCGCCGAGGCGGACCTCATCGTCTTCACGGCACAGCGCGAGATCGCCGACGCCCGCGTGCGTGTCGAGCAGGCCCGGGCGACGCCGGACGCCACCGTCAGCGTCGGCGTCCGCAGCCTGTGGGATGACGGGGCCGTCGGCCTGGTCGTCGGCGGATCCATTCCGCTCGGCCGATACGACCGAAACCAGGGCGCGATCGACCGGGCGCGCGCCGAAGGGCTCGCGGCCGAAAGCGACCTGGCCGTGGCGCGTCAGGAGCGGGAACGGGAGATCGCCCGGCTTCAGGTCCAGCTCGCCTCGCGCGCACTGGAGGCCCGCCGCATTCAGGAGGAAACCCTGCCGCAAGCCGAGCGCGCCGTGGCCCTCGTCCGCGAGGGCTTCAACCGCGGCGGCTTCACCTACAACGACGTCATCAGCGCCCAGCGCGCCCTGCTCGAGACGCGGGCCCGGCGGGTCGCCGTCCTCAAGCAATTCCACATCGATCGCGCCCGCCTCGACCGGCTGACCGGCGCGCACGCTCCCCTCGTGGGCGTCACGGAGACCCAACCATGATCCGCTTCTCACCCTCGCGGCGACTGGTCGCCGTGTCCCTGATCTCGCTGGCTGTGGGCGTCGCGGCCTGCGGCCAGGGCGGAGCCACTGACCCTGCCGAAGCCGAGACCGAGGCCGGCGACTACGAGCGTGGTCCCCACAACGGCCGGATGCTGCGCGACGGCGATTTCGCCCTAGAAATCACCATCTTCGAGGAGGGGCCGGAGCCGCTGTATCGCCTCTATCCCTATCTGAAGGACAAGCCGCTCGATCCGCGCCAGGTTCAGGCGTCGATCGTCCTGACCCGCCTCGGGCCGAAGGTCGATCGCTTCGCTTTCACCGCGACCGAGGACTATCTGACCAGTCCGACCGTCGTGACCGAGCCGCATTCGTTCGATGTCGCGGTTGCGGCCAACCATGCGGGCCAGTCGCATCGCTGGACCTATCCTTCCTACGAGGGGCGCACGATCATCACGCCGGACGCCGCCCGCGCCGGCGGCGTGACCATTGAGCGCGCGGCGTCGGCCTATCTGGGCGAGTCGCTGCCGCTCCAGGGGCGGATCGAGATCACGCCCGAGGGCCAGAGCGAGGTCCATGCTCGCTACCCCGGTCGGGTCATGGCCCTGTCGGTCGAACTGGGCGACCGCGTCCGGCGCGGTCAGGTCGTGGCGCGCGTGGAGTCCAGTGAAAGCCTGCAGACCTATTCGATCACGGCGCCGATCTCCGGCGTCATCATGGCCAAGAACACCAACGTCGGGTCGATCACCGGCGGTGGAGATCCCATGCTGGTCATCGGCGACCCGAACCAGGTCCATGCCGAGTTCTTCCTCTATCCGCGCGACGCCGAACGGGTGCGGGTGGGCCAGCGGGTCGAGGTGCTGTCCCTCGCCGGGGATCACCGGATCATCGCGCCGGTCGAAGCCATCCTGCCGACGGCCGACATCACCAGCCAGACCCTGATCGCCCACGTCCATCTACCGTCGCAGAACGGCGCCTGGCGTCCCGGCCTCGGGGTGCGGGGCACGGTTCAGGTGGCGATGAGCGAAGTCCCGCTCGCCGTCCGGACCAAGGCCATCCAGCCGTTCCGGGACTTCCAGGTCGTCTACGCCAAGGTGGGCGACACCTATGAGGTGCGGATGCTCGAGCTCGGCCGCCGGACCCCGGAGTGGACCGAGGTGCTGGGCGGGCTCGAATCCGGAACGGAGTACGTCGTCGACGGCGCCTTCCTCATTCGCGCGGACATCGAGAAGTCCGGCGCGAGCCATGATCACTAGGGGGCGCGACGACCATGCTTGAACGCATCATCGCGCTGTCGATCCGGTTCCGCTGGATCGTCATGGCGCTCGTCCTCTTGGCCTGCGCGGTCGGGGTGTGGAGCTTCCAGCGGCTGCCCATCGACGCCACACCGGACATCACCAATGTCCAGGTCCAGATCAACACGGAGGCTCCCGGCTTCTCGCCGCTGGAGTCCGAACAACGCATCACCTTTCCGGTCGAGACCGCCATCGCCGGCGTGCCGGGTCTGCAGTACACGCGCTCGATCTCCCGTTATGGGCTGAGCCAGGTCACCGTCGTCTTCGAGGACGGGACCGACATCTATTTCGCCCGCCAGCTGGTCAATGAACGGCTGCAGGGCGCCCGGGATCAGCTGCCGCAAGGCGTCACCCCCGAACTCGGCCCCATCTCCACGGGACTGGGCGAGATCTTCATGTACACGGTCGTCGCCGACAAGGGCGCGCGCCGACCCGACGACGAACCCTATACGGCCGAGGACCTGCGCACCCTGCAGGACTGGGTGATCCGGCCGCAGCTGCGCAACACGCCCGGCGTGACCGAGGTCAACACCATCGGCGGCTATGAGCGGCAATATCATGTGACGCCGTGGCCCGATCGCCTGGCCGCCTATGGCGTCACCATGGCCGAAGTCGTCGCGGCGCTGGAGGCGAACAACGCCAATGTCGGCGCGGGCTACGTCGAGCGGTTCGGGGAACAGTATCTCGTCCGCGTCGCGGGTCAGGCCCAGACCGTCGAGGACCTCGGCGCCATCGTCGTGGCCAACCGCGGCGGGGCGCCCATCCGCGTCGCGGACGTGGCAGACGTCATCATGGGCGAGGAACTGCGCACCGGGGCGGCGACCCAGGACGGCGAGGAGATCGTGCTCGGCACGGTCTTCATGCTGGTCGGAGAGAACAGCCGTACCGTCGCCCGGGCCGCCGCCGCGCGACTCGAAGCGGCGGCCCGGTCCCTTCCGGCCGGGGTCAGCGCCGTGCCCGTCTATGACCGAACCGATCTGGTCGAACGGGCGGTTCACACCGTCGAGAAGAACCTGCTCGAAGGGGCGCTGCTGGTCATCGTGGTGCTGTTCCTGCTGCTGGGCAATATCCGCGCCGCCCTGATCACGGCGGCGGTCATCCCGGTGACCATGCTGATGACCATCACCGGCATGGTGCGGACCGGCACCTCCGGCAATCTCATGAGCCTCGGCGCGCTCGACTTCGGTCTGATCGTCGACGGGGCCGTCATCATCGTCGAGAACTGTCTGCGTCGCTTCGGCGAGGCCCAGCACCGGCTGGGTCGCACCCTGTCGCGTCAGGAACGGTTCGACCTGGCGGCCTCAGCGTCCAGCGAGGTGATCCGGCCATCCCTGTTCGGGGTGCTGATCATCACCCTGGTCTATGTGCCGATCTTCGCCCTGACCGGGGTCGAGGGAAAGATGTTCCACCCGATGGCGATCACCGTCGTCATGGCCCTGACCATCGCGCTCGTCCTGTCGCTGACCCTCGTGCCGGCGGCGGTGGCCATGTTCGTCACCGGCAAGGTCGAGGAGAAGGACAGCTTCATCATGCGGGGCGCGCGTCGGTTCTACGAACCCGCACTGGACGTGGCCCTGCGCCTGCGTGTGGCCTTCGTCGGCGTCGCCATCGCCCTGGTGGTGATCGCCGGCCTCGGCGCGTCGCGCATGGGGTCGGAGTTCATCCCGAACCTGGACGAGGGCGACATCGCCATGCATGCCCTGCGCATCCCCGGCACCAGCCTGAGCCAAGCGGTCGAGATGCAGACGGCGCTCGAACGGCGTTTGTCGCAGTTCCCGGAGGTCGAGCGGGTCTTCGCCAAGATCGGCACGGCCGAGGTCGCCACCGACCCCATGCCGCCGTCGGTCGCCGACACCTTCATCATGCTGAAGGACCGCAAGGACTGGCCGGATCCGCGCAAGCCCAGAACCGAACTGGTCGAGGAGATGCGGGCGGCCGTCGAACTGATCCCCGGCAACAATTACGAGTTCACCCAGCCGATCCAGATGCGGTTCAACGAACTGCTTTCCGGTGTTCGGGCCGATGTCGCCATCAAGGTGTTCGGGGACGATCTGGATCAGCTCCTGGAAGTCGGCAATGCGATCGAGGGCGTCATCGGCGGCATCGAAGGCGCCCAGGACGTATCGGTCGAACAGGTCACCGGCCTGCCGGTGCTGCAGATCACGCCTGATCGGGCGGCGCTCGCCCGGCTCGGCCTCAGCCTCGACGACGTGCAGCAGGTCGTGGCCGCCTCCATCGGCGGCGCCACGGCCGGTCAGGTGTTCGAGGGCGACCGCCGGTTCGACGTGGTGGTCCGCCTGCCCGAGGACATGCGTCAGGACACCGAAGCGATCGGACGGTTGCAGGTTCCGCTGCCTTCCAACGGAGGCGGCGTCCGGGCCTTCATTCCGTTGGAGGAGGTGGCCACCATCGTCGTCGAGAAGGGGCCCAACCAGATCAGCCGGGAGGATGGCAAGCGACGGGTGGTCGTCACCGCAAACGTCCGCGGACGCGACCTCGGCTCCTTCATCGCCGAGGCCCAGGCCAAGGTCGGCGCAGAGGTCGAGGTCCCGGCCGGCTACTGGATCAGCTATGGCGGCACCTTCGAGCAGCTGATTTCGGCGGCCAAGCGGCTGCAGCTGGTCGTGCCGGTCGTGCTGCTGCTGATCTTCGGCCTGCTGTTCGCCCTGTTCCGATCGGTGAAGGACAGCGCCATCGTCTTCTCCGGCGTGCCTTTGGCCCTGACCGGCGGCGTGGCGGCGCTGGCGCTGCGGGGCCTGCCGCTGTCGATCTCGGCGGCGGTCGGCTTCATCGCCCTGTCCGGCGTGGCGGTGCTCAACGGCGTGGTCATGGTCAGCTTCATCCGGGGCCTGATCGAGGAGGGTAGGCCGCTCAGGGCCGCGATCCGGGAAGGGGCCCTGACCCGGCTGCGGCCGGTGTTGATGACCGCCCTGGTCGCCAGCCTGGGCTTCGTGCCGATGGCGCTCAACGTCGGCGCCGGGGCCGAGGTACAGCGTCCCCTCGCCACGGTCGTGATCGGCGGAATCATTTCCTCGACGATCCTGACCCTGCTGATCCTGCCGGCGCTCTACAGCCTGGTGCACGGCCGTGACCGGCCCGAGGACCGTCCGCGTCCAGCCTGGCTGGATCACCTCCCGTTCCGCCCCAAGCGAGGCGCCCGATGACGCGCGCCTCGTCTCCCACCCCCTCACGAAAGGTCATCATGGCTGTGGCAAGTCGCCCCGACCCCGTGTCGTGGCTCAAATCACCGGCGACGGCCCTGCTCGCCATCCTGTTGTTTTTCGTGATCGACGGCGCCGTGAGCCAGGCCTTGGCCCACGGGGTCGCCGAGGGCGACAAGGGCTATATCCAGGAGACCTCGGGCTTCCTGTTCTGGCCGTTCGTCTATCTCGGGGCCAAGCATATGGTCACCGGTTACGACCACCTGCTTTTCCTGCTCGGCGTGATCTTCTTCCTCTACCGGATGAAGGACATCAGCCTCTATGTGACGCTGTTCGCCCTCGGCCATTCCTCGACCCTGCTGCTGGGCGTGCTGACCGACATCAGCGTGTCCAGTTATCTGGTCGATGCGATCATCGGCCTGTCGGTCGTCTACAAGGCCCTCGACAACATGGGGGCCTATCAGCGCTGGTTCGGGTTCCAGCCCTCGACCAGGGCGGCCACCCTGGTCTTCGGCCTGTTCCACGGTTTCGGCCTGGCGACCAAGCTGCAGGACTTCAACCTGTCGCCCGACGGCGTGATCGGCAATCTGGTGGCCTTCAACATCGGCGTCGAGGCGGGACAGCTCCTGGCGCTCGGCGCCATCCTCATTGTCATGGGCTTCTGGAGGAAGACCTCCGGCTTCTGGCGGCATGCCTATGCCGCCAACGTCGTCCTCATGACCCTCGGCTTCATCCTCGCGGGCTATCAGCTCGTCGGCTTCTTCGCCGCCTGACCGGAGATCTGATCATGTACAACGCCCACAAACCCGATGCGTCCGAACTCCCGTCCACCGGCAGGCTGCTCAGATCTACCGGCATCGCCGTCGTCGTGGCCTCGGCGGTGCTCGTCACCGCCGTCCTTCCCGCCGAATACGGCGTCGATCCGACCCGGATCGGCTCCTTGCTCGGCCTGACGGAGATGGGACGCATCAAGCGGCAACTCGCCGCCGAGGCGGAAGCTGAGGCCGCCGGAACGGCTGGAGCGACGCCCGTTGCCGCAACGGCGGTCACCCCTGCGAACGGCCCGACGGCCGCCGACGCGGCGCCGTCGTCCCAGCCGGGTCAGCGGACCGATCAGACGGTGCTGACCCTCGCGTTGGATCAGGGCGCGGAAATCAAGCTGGTGATGGCCGAGGGCGCCCGGGTCCGCTTCACCTGGACCAGCAGCGGCGGCCGCATCAACTACGACACCCATGCGGACCGTCCCGGAACGCCGTATCACGGCTACGGCAAGGGATCCGAGCAGCGGGTCGAGGGCGAGCTGGTCGCCGCCTTCGACGGCAGTCACGGCTGGTTCTGGCGCAACCGCACCGGCGAACCCGTGACCATCACCCTGGAGACCTCGGGCGCCTACTCCGAGGTGAAACGGGTGGTCTGATCCTTGGCGCGGCGACCTGTTTCGACGGGTCGCCGCGCCGTCGCTTCCAAGGAGACGTTCGAATGTTCTCGCCGCTCCGCCACGCCGGCTACCGTCATCTCTTCATCGCCCAGGTCTCGGCGCTGCTGGGGACCGGCATGGCCACTGTGGCCCTCAGTCTCCTCGCGCACGACCTCGCGGGCGCGCGGGCGGGCGAGATCCTCGGGGCCGCCCTGGCCATCAAGATGGTCGCCTATATCGGCGTGGCTCCCTTCGCCAGCGCCCTGGCGGCGCGACTGCCCAGGAAGACCCTGCTGGTCTGCCTGGACCTGGTCCGCGCCGGGGTGGCGGCGTGCCTGCCGTTCGTCGGCGAGGCCTGGCAGGTCTACGCCCTGATGACCGTCCTCTATGTGGCGTCGGCGGCCTTCACCCCGGCCTTCCAGGCCATGATCCCAGATCTGCTGCCGGACGAGGCGAAGTACACCAAGGCGCTGTCGCTATCGCGCCTGGCGGCGGACATGGAAAGCGTGGCCAGCCCTGTGCTCGCCGCCGTGCTGCTCGCCTTCATCAGCTACAACAATCTGTTCGCCGGCACCGCGATCGGCTTCGGGATCTCGGCGCTGTTCGTGATCACGGCGGCCTTGCCGGCTCTGGCACGGGCCGCGCCGCAGCCCTTCGTTCAACGGCTGACCGGCGGCCTGCGTCTGTTCCTGTTCACACCCCGGCTGCGAGGCCTTCTGGCCATCAGCCTGGCCACGGCGGCGGGCGGGGCGATGGTGTTCGTCAACACCGTCGTCCTGGTGCAGTCCCGCTTCGGTCTATCCGACCAGGCGGCGGCCTGGGCCCTGGCGGCCTTCGGCGGCGGGTCGATCACCGCCGCCGTCTTCCTGCCGCGGCTTCTGAGCCGAACGACCGACCGTCTGGCGATGACGACAGGCGCGGGCCTCATGACCGTGGCATTGTTGGCCGGTCCCTGGGTGGCGGTCTCCTATCCCACGCTGCTCATCCTCTGGACCGTCATGGGTTTCGGCTACTCCCTGACGATCACCCCGGCCGGACGCGCGCTTCGCCGCTCTTCGACGGCCGGCGATCGGCCCGCCTTGTTCGCGGCTCAGTTCGCCCTGTCCCACGCCTGCTGGCTGATCGCCTATCCGGTCGCCGGTCTGGTCAGCGCCGAGGCGCAGCCGGGCGCCGCCTTTCTGGTGCTCGCCGCGCTCTGTGCCGTCGGGACGGTGCTCGGGTTGGTGGTCTGGCCCGCCCGGGATCCGGACGCGCTGGCCCACGCTCATGACGATCTAGACGACGACGATCCTCATCTCTCCGAGGGGCGCTCGGGGGAGGGGCGGAGCCATGCGCATCACTATGTGATCGATGATCGACACCGCCGTTGGCCGAATGAGCCGGGTTAGGTCGGTCGGGTGACGCTGAGTCTGATCTCCGAAGGACGTCGGCCTTCAGTCAGGTTTGTTCGCCCTGAAACGTCGCAATGATCGGACAAGGCCCTGTGTCCTTGGACTGACAGGCTTGTGCCAGACGTCTCAGGGCTGCGCGCGCCTGCTCCAGATCGGAAATGGTGCGATCTAGGGCCGCCAACCGTTCGGCGGCCAACTCCCGCGCCCGAATACGGTCCTCGCCCGCGTCCAGGGATAGCAGTTCCTTGATCTGGTCGAGCGTGAACCCAGCGACCTGGGCCGACCGGATGAACCTGAGCCGGCGCACATCGTCCTCGCCATAGCGGCGGATCCCGCCGGTCCCGTCGCTGGACCAGCGGTCCGGCGTCGGGATCAAACCTCGTCGTTGATAGAAACGCACGGTCTCGACCCCCACGCCGCCCTCTCGCGCCAGTCCGGCGATCGTCCGAACCTTCATGCTTGACTCCGTATCATAGTACGGAACCTAGGGTGTGCGCCTTGGATTGAGAAGATCGAGGAGACCCAGATGACCAAGACCGCCAGTATTTATCGCATGGTGATGCCGGAGCACACCTGTCCGTGGGGGCTGAAGGCCCGTCATCTGCTCAAGAGCCGAGGCTATCAGGTCGAGGACCATTGGCTGACGACCCGCGAGCAGACCGACGCCTTCAAGGCCGAGCATGGGGTCAAGACGACGCCGCAGGTGTTCATCGACGGCGAGCGGATCGGCGGACACGACGACCTGCGCCGCTTCCTCGGCCTCAAGGTCCGCGATCCGAAGGCGACGACCTATACGCCGGTGCTCGTGGTGTTCCTGACCACCGCCGTCATGGCGGCCATGCTGGGCCTGGCGGTCGACGGCACGCCCTTCACCGTGCGCGCGGGCGAGTGGTTCATCGCCCTGTCAATGATGGCGCTGGCCATGCTCAAGCTTCAGAATGTCGAGAGCTTCTCGGCGATGTTCCTGAACTACGACCTGCTGGCCAAGCGATGGGTGCCCTACAGCAAGATCTATCCCTTCGCCGAGTTCGGGGCGGGCGCCCTGATGGTGGCGGGCGTGCTGACCTGGCTGTCCGCGCCGGTCGCCCTGTTCATCGGCGGCATCGGAGCGGTTTCGGTGTTCAAGGCCGTTTATGTGGACAAGCGCGAACTGAAATGCGCCTGCGTCGGCGGAGACAGCAATGTTCCGCTGGGCTTCCTGTCCCTGACGGAGAACCTGATGATGATCGCAATGGCGGTCTGGATGCTGGTCATGGAATATGGTCGGGCGGGCGCGATGGCGATGTGACCCGCCGACCATGACGCGGCGCAGGATCCGTTCGATGAGCGACCCCGCCTACCCAGCGGCGGTGACCGACTCCGGTGGTGCGACGACCAGGACGGCGTTAGGCGAACGACCCGACATCAGATGACCGCGGGGTTTCCAATGTCCGTGGTTTGAGCACTCTCAGTGATCAAACTGCTGCATGGCCAAACTGGCGTCCCAGCGACCAGCATAGGCTCGAAGTCGTCTCAGGACGCTTTCCGGTCAGGGTGCGGACGCTCGTGTCGCTCGGCGATCCTTGAACTTTTGAGGGGCCGCTTTCCGCGCCGCGTAAGAGACAGTAGGGGCGTCCCTTCCTAGGAGTTTGAGTTGACCCGTTTCAAAATCGCATCGCTCGCCGCGACCGTCGCGGCGCTTTCCCTGGTCGCCGGTCAGGCGGATGCACACGCGCGTCTCGTGAGCGCCACGCCGGCCGCCGGCGCTGCGGTCGCGGCGCCGCGCACCATCAGCCTCACCTTCAGCGAGCGCGTGGCGCCGGCCTTCTCCGGTTTCGATCTCGTCAATGCGGCGGGCGCGACCATCCGTGTCCAGACACGGGTGTCCGAGGACGGCAAGACGATCTCGGGCGCTCCGGCGAGGCCGTTGGCGGCCGGGGCCTACGTGGTCAACTGGCGGGTGGCGTCTCCGGACGGGCACCGGATGACGGGGTCCACCAACTTCTCGGTCCGCTGATCAGATGGAGACAACGGTCGTCCTGCTGAGGCTGGGGCAGTACATCGGCGCCGTCCTGCTGTTTGGCGTCCCCCTGTTCTTCGCGTTCAGGATGCCCATGTCGGACGCGGCCGCCGAAAGGTGGCCGCGAACGACGCTGCTGGTCGCCGCCGTGGCGACCGTCCTGGCTGCTCTCGCCAACCTCGTGGTCCAAACCGCCGTGATGGCGGGATCGCTGACCGAGGCGCTGAAGCCGGAGTCGCTGTCCTACGTGGCATTCGGCACGGGCCTGGGCGTCGGCTTCCTGGTTCGCGCGGCGATGGCCCTTTTGGCCGCCGTTCTGCTGATCAGTCTGAAACCGGGACGCGGCGGCTGGATCGCGCTGACCGTCGTCGGCGCCGTGGTCGGCGCCAGCCTGGCCTGGACCGGTCACGGGGCGGCGACGGAAGGCGCGGGCCGCTGGCCGCATCTGATCGCCGATGTCGTTCACGCGCTTGCCGCCGGACTCTGGCTCGGCAGCCTGGTCGCGCTGTTCCTGATGCTGCGGGCTCGCCACGGACACGCGGCGGGCGCGCCGGTGACCCATGCCGCCCTGGAGGGCTTCGCCGGCCTGGGAACGCTCGCCGTCGTCCTGCTGACGATCACGGGTCTGGTGAACAGCGCCTATCTGATCGGGTTCAGCCGGCTCGGGAGCCTGTTGACGACGCCCTACGGCGTTCTTCTGATCCTGAAACTCGTCCTGTTCGCCGGCATGCTGGCCCTAGCGGCCTCGAACCGCTTTGTCCTGACCCCGCATCTCGGATCGGCGCTCGAAGACGATCACGCCCGTCCGCTCGCCTTGCGCCGCCTGCGGCGCAGCCTGGCGCTGGAGACCGTGCTGGCGGCCCTGCTGCTTCTGATCGTGGCGATCATGGGCACCCAGGCGCCCCCCGCCGCCATGATGTGAACCTCGCCGAGCTTTTGTGAAGGATCGGCCTACAGCGCGGGAACGGGAGACTTGGCCGCGGGGGAGGTCGATCGCGACCCCGACTGCGGACGATTGAACCAGGCCTGGGTCGGTCGGTCGAAGGCGTAGCGGAAGACGGCGGCGCCGCCGAAAGCCGCGGCCAGGCCGACCGCCCAGGCGGTCCATTGCACTGACGGACTCCAACTCCGCCAATCGACGGCGTCGAGCACGCCGAACCACACGATCCGGATCACTTCGTTGGTCAGGAAGATCGCGAACGCCATCAAAGCGAGGTGCTCGACCAGCCTGGACGGGCTCCGAACCGGCAAGGCCCCGGTGGCGAAGATGATGACGGTCAGGAGGCCGAGGGTCGCCAGATTATGGGGTCCCAGAGCCTGCAGACCCGCCACAGCGACCACGGCGGAACCGCCCAGACCGGCGGCCAGACGGGGCGGGCAATAGACCTGCCGGGCGAACAGAGCCACGGCGACGCCGAGGGCGAACAGCGGAAAGGCCCGCAGGAAGCCGAGGCGCAACGGCATCTCGTAGATCGGCAACCCGAAGGCGGCGTGGGCGGACAGGTTGGCGGCGAGCAGCCCGCCCACCCCAAGAGCGAGGATCAGCCATGGGGACAGGCCGCGCGCCGCGCGAGCGAGGAAGGGCAGGCTGACGTAACAGCCCAGGAGCGCCGAGAGCGTCCAGGTCGGCGCGTTCCATCCCTCTCCGCCCGGCACCCCATAGGCCTGCACCAGAAAGAACTGGGCGGGAAACCGGGACCAGTCGAACCATTCCGGGTGGCTGGGTGTTTGGCCCAGGATCGCCGCCGTCAGCACCAGCCCCGCCAGGGCGAGGCTGACGGTCATGTGAGCCGGAACCACCCTGAGAAAACGCTGACGGTAGAAGACGGAAAGCGGGAGTTTCCCGTTCGCCAGCCGCTCGCCGTAGACGCGGGCGAGAACGTAGCCGGAATCGATGATGAAGAAGTCGGTCAGCAGATAGCCGCGGTCGAAGACCGTATGGACGAGCGGCAAGGGGATCGGGGCGGCCTCGCGGAAGTGATAGAGGACGATCATCGCCCCCACGACGAAACGCATTACGTCGAGCCAGCCGCCGCGCGCGATCGGCGGCGGTCGCCGGCGCTCAGGGAATGCTGGATATTCCGTCATGCAGCCATTGTCCCTCACAGCCGCCAAGGAAGGCTTGCCCGACATGGTGAACGAGGCCTTGCCGCGGCTGGCCCCGCATAGGGGCTCGCGCGGGGCCGTGTGAGTGCATCCGGCCTGGAGTGGCGACCATTGGAGGGCAGGGCCGGGGTCCGGCAAACCCTTCCGCTCCCTCGCGCGCTTGTCCTCAGCGGGTTGGTTTCGATCGAGGCGAGCGGCGTCGGGATTTTCCCAGGAAGGCCCAGGCGCCGACCACCCCCAGGGCCGCCATGGCGACGCCGCTGAGCGCCGTCACCGCGTCGTAGAGCCAGCCGCCGACCGAACTGGCGTGCAGGGGGTAGAAGGCGTTGTAGGCCCTGACGCCGGTCGGCAGGGCGTTAGCGTCGGAGGTCGTGACCGCCCGGCTGGTGGCCGGATCGATGGTCACGGTGGTGCGGCCGTTGGGATGCCACTCGCCGGGCTGCTTCAGACGGATCGTGGCGGGCTTGCCCGGTGCGGCGGGGCGGACGACTATGCGCGGGGTCGCTTCGGGGAAGCGAACCTGGGCCTCTGCCAGGGCGCGGGCCCAGTCGACGTCCCCCGTCCCGACCACCGGACCCGGCGGCGTCGGGACGGCCCCGAGCAGGGCCTGGGTCGTGCCGTGAAAGACGATGGCCGCTCCGGTGAGGCTGAAGACGACCAGCGGGATGGCGAAGATCAGGCCGAGATTGCGATGGCTGCCGATCAGCTCGCGCCGGGCGCCCGAGCGGGGCCAGACCCGCCAGCCGGTGGCGCGCCAGGCCGGAATCCAGACGATCAGGCCGGTCAGGATCATCACCGCCAGGGCCAGGCCGGCGCCGCCGGCGACCAGCTTGCCGGTGTGACCCGCCAGCAGCTCGTGGTGAAGGTCGAAGATCCAGGTCTCGGCTCGCCCGGCGCCGCGCCAGCGGTCCACCACGGCGCCGTCGGCGTCGGCGTAGCCGAAACCGTCGTCGGCCAGGTAGAGCCGGTGCACTCCGATCGCCCCGCCCGGCAGGACCACCGAGGTGAGGCGGGGCTCGCTCGCCTCCAGCCGATCCAGCGCCGCGCCGAGACGGGCGGCATCGAGATCAATCTCGGCGCGCGCGGCGGGGACGGTGGCGCGGATCCAGTCGTCTTCGAACACCAGCAGCGTTCCGGTCAGGCCGAACACCACGGCCACGATCGCGAGCCCGGTCCCGGCCCAGGCGTGGAGCGTGCGAATCGCGCCCATCACCGGCTCAGAAGCTCCGGGTCAGGGTCAGGGTGGCCGTGCGCCCGCGACCGGCGAAATAGCGCAGGTTGTCGGTCGGTCCCTGGGTGTCCGAGAAATAGGAAATGTACTGCTCGTCCAGCAGGTTCTGCACCCCCAGCGACACCGTGCCGAAGCCCGCCTCATAGCGGGCCACGGCGTCGAGCACCGTATAGCCCTCGAAGCCGTTGGCCGCGGGCTCGCCGTCGAAGTCGCGCGCGAGGAAGGTCTGAGCCTGAAGGCGCAGGGCGATCGGGCCTGTCTCGTACTCGCCCCACAGCAGCAGGCGGTCGGGCGAGATGTTGGCTCCGTTCAGGTCGCGGTCCAGGTCGCCGTCGCCGTCGCTGTCGCTCTGGCCGTCGAGCGCGGCGTAGCTGCCCCCCAGGGCGAGGGCGTCCGTGGCGCGCCATAGACCCTTCAGCTCCAGTCCATCGATCCGTGTGGCCTGGCGCTGCACCTCGAAGATGCCCGACGGCAGGCGGTTCAGCAGCGAGCCGCGTTCGGCCTCGGACCGGAACACGGCGGCGGACAGTTCGACGCGCGCGCCGCGGTATTCGACCCCGACCTCGGTGTTGTCCGACACGACCGGTTCGACGTTGAGGAAGGTGTCGACGTCCTGGTTCGGACGGTTGATGCCGCGCAGCACCCGACCGACGTCCGGCATGGTGAAGCCCTGGGCGAAGGAGCCGTAGACGAGGAGAGCCGGAGTCACCTCGAAGGCGGCGCCGATATTGAACAGCGTCTCCTCGAAGCCCGGCTCGCCGCCCGCCACCGTCTGAGGGCCGTAGGCGTATAGGGTCTGGAAGTCGTCGACCTTAAGCTTCGCCGATTCACGCCGCACGCCCGCCGACAGGCTGAGGCGGCCCGCCAGGACCGACTGGTTCAGCTGCAGGAAGGGCGACAGGCTCTCGTAGGCGGTCTCGGGCACCCAGTTGCGCCCGGTCAGGATCAGTTCCTGATAGGTCCGGTCGCGCAGGCCGTCGAGGCCGACCAGGGCCTTGAGGCCCGCCAGACCGGGAACCTGGCCCTGCCAGTCGATCTTGAAGCCCAGCTTTTCCGAGTTGTTGGCCGACTGGTCGAACAGGGTCCCGACCGGGGCGATGCGGGGGTCCTGGAAGTCCGGGAAGCTGCCGCCGCCGAATACGCCCTGGTAATCGTGGGCGAAGACCTGGGCCCGCAGGACGCCGCCGAACAGGTCGCGATCGGTGTAGGTCAGGGCCGCAGAGGTCACCGCGTTCGAGGGCTGCTCGCCCGGCGCCGCGCCGCGCACGGCGGTGGTCGGGACGCCCGTCGCCCGGTCGCCCGCCACGGTCACATAGTCGCCGTCGCCTTCCAGATCGAAGCGGTTGACCCAGCCCTCCAGCCGGCGATCGCCGCCCAGGTCCCAGCCACCGCGCGCAAGCAGCGAGACGGCTTGCGAGTCCTGGACCTCGCCCTGGGCTCCATCGAAGCCGACGCGGCGGCCGTCGGCGTCATAGTAGGCGCCGCGGGTCTCGAAGGCCGCGCCCAGGGTCAGGTCCAAGGCGCCGAAGTCACGCCCGCCGATGGCGGCGATCTTGGCCCCGACGCCGTCCCCCTGGAGTTCGTCGTCGGTGATGACCTGGGCCATCATCCGTCCGGTCAGCCCCTCGCGCTCCGAGGGTTTGCGGGCGGTGACGTAGTTGACCACGCCGCCGGTGGCGCCGACGCCCTGGATGGCGTTGGAGCCGAAGATGACCTCGACCCGGTCGATGAAGAAGGGGTCGATGGTGTAGCCGTCGCGGCTGTCGTCGCGCAGCGGCGTCGATTGCGGCACGCCATCCACCAGATAGAGCGGCGAGCGCCCGCGCAGGGTCTCTCCGAAGCCGGACAGCTTCTGCCGCGTCGGCGAGAAGGAGGGCACCAGGGCCGCCACCGTTTCGACGGCCGAGGCGGCCAGCGCGGTCTGCTGGGCCAGGGCTTCGGCGTCGATGATCTCGACCGTGGCGGCGATCGCGGAGCGCGGGGTCTCGATCCGCGATGCGGTGACCACCACCTCGTCCAGGATCGTCGCGTCCGGGGTCGGGGCCTCCTGGGCCGCGGCGGGAAGCGCGGCCAGCAGCGGTAGGAGGGCGGCGGTGGCGAGGAGACGAGGGGACATGGAGCCTTCAGGAGGAAACGACAGGGAGGGGGTCTGACCACAGGCCTTCTTGCGAGTCAATCGCACTCGCATTTAGCGGGCCTGGCGTTGGTTCCGTCGTCGCTACCGCAGGGGACCCGAGTTGCGCTTGACCTGCGGCGGGCCGAGAGGAAAAGAGGTTCATGGCCAAATACGCGCCCCTCGCCACCTATCTGCGGCGTCAAAGGCGGACCGAAGTGGTGCTGACGTTCCGCGATATCGAACGCATCATCAGCGGCCTCCTGCCGAAGGCTGCGTCAACGGAGGGCTGGTGGAAACCGGAGTGCGGCGCGCCGGCGACGCCACAGCATCTCGCCCTGGCGGACGCCGGCTTCGTGGCCGAGCCGCATCTTCGGATGGAGACGGTGCGGTTTATCCGCGAAGGAGGTCCGCGCGACGGGTCGATCGGAGGTCGGGATCGGCCGGTTCTCGACGGCGGTGTCATCGCCAGCGAGCGGACGGCCGTCGCGGAGGGCGAAGAGACCGGTCGGCTCAGCGGTCGCCAGGCTCACGGAGCGCCGGCGGGCTGAGCGCGGCCGGGGCGGGCTCGTCGCGACGACTGTCGAACCGGCGCCTTATCCAGGTCCGGCCGGGCTTTTCGACGAGCAGATGAAGCGCGGCCGCGATCAGCGATGTGGCGACGAACAGTCCGATCAGCTCGACCGGCGTGATGCGGAAGGTGCTGTCGACGCCGCGCAGCTCGGCCACGACGCCCTTCCAGGCCACGATCACCGGCATGTGCACCAGATAGAGGGCGAAGGACGCTTCCCCGGCGAAGACAAGGGCCGGGGCGGCGAGGGGGCCCTCGCAATCCGCCCGCGCGAGCAGGGACCAGGCCAGGATCACGGGGGCGGCGAGGGCGACGATGATGCGGTCGTCCAGCGACAGCTGCATCGCGCCCAGCAGCAGGACGGTCGTGAACAAGGCGGCCGCGGCGGCCACGGGCCGGCTCCAGCGCCAGCGATGGCCCAGCCCGTAAAGCGCCATGCCGACCAGGAATTCCGGGGCGATCCGGAGAATGCCGAGCGAGTCCTCGGCTCGCGGAAGAACCTTGCCGAACGCCTGGACGTAGAACGCGTCGATGACGACGAACGCCGCGGCCCCGATCCCCAGCAGCACCCAGGGCCGCATTCGCAGGCGCAGGGCCAGCCAGGCGTAGGCGGGGAACAGCAGATAGGCGAACCATTCCGCCGACAGGGACCAGCTCGGCCCGCTCCAGTTCAACTCCGCATCGGTTGGAAACCAGGCCTGGATGAGAAACAGCGTCTGGAAGAAGGCCAGCAGCCCATAGCCCTCGCCGTCGAAGCGAACGCCCGCGGCGGTCGCGCCCAGGACCATGACCAGGGCGCCCGTCAGAACGGCGACGTGCAAGGGGTAGAGACGCGCCAGCCGGGCGACGATGAAACGCCGGTAGCTGAAACCGCCGCTTGCGAAGGCCGGGCCGTAGACGTGAGCCAGAATGAAGCCCGACAGCATGAAGAAGGCGTCCACCGCCAGCCGGCTGCGCTCGATGATCGGGCTGAAGCCCAGGGCCGGATCCCATTGGAGCTGATAGTGAAACAGCACCACCCCCACGGCGAGGAAGGCGCGCAGACTGGTCAGAGCCCTGAGATCGGCGGGGTAGCCGTCTCGGGTCGGCGGTATGGATGTCATTCGCGATGGCCCCCCAAGGGCGGCGGATCAGCACCGGCCGCCATATTGAGATACGCACCGCGCGGTAACATCCCTCATGCGCGACGCCGACGGGACCGGCCGGTCATACGGGACGTCCACGCCTGGCTTGCGGCTCCGGAACGACCTCAGCCGGTTCGCCAGCCTGGACCGCTGCGACTCTGGGTGAGGGCCGGCCCCCGAGACGTGAAGCGTCATGTCCCTCAGCCGGACGAGAGGATGTCCAGGCCGACCGCCGGGCTGGCGACCGGACGCCGGGAGTCCGTCCCTGACTAGCGGGATGCGCGGCCGAGAAGTTCGATCAGTTCGGTCGCCTTGGCCTTACGGTCGGCGAGATCGTCACCCGCGATCGCGCCGATGACGCAGTGATCCATGTGGTCCTTCAGAACCTCGCTCTCGACGCGCGACAGCGCCGCCCGCACTGCCTGGAGCTGGGTCAGGATGTCGATGCAGTAGCGATCCTCCTCGACCATCCGGGCGATACCGCGCACCTGTCCCTCGATCCGGTTCAGGCGGTTCATCACCTTGGGCTTGGTTTCCGTCTGCATCCAATTCCTCGCTCTGGTCGTTCGATTCTACTCCCGGACCGTCTCTTGTGCTATACCCCAATAGGGTATATCTGGGACCAGCATTCTAGGAGTCAGCCATGTCCACGCCCTCCCAATCGCATCCCGCCGGTCACAGTTGCTGTTCGGCCAAGCCGGCCGGCAACGGGGCGACGGCGGTCGATCCGGTCTGCGGCATGAGCGTCGATCCGGCGATCGCGGCGCATAGGGCCGCCCATGAGGGCCAAGACTATGTCTTCTGCTCGGCGGGCTGCCGGACCAAGTTCGAGGCCGATCCGGAGCGCTACCTGGGAGACAAGCCGCAACCCGCCCCCGTCGTGCCTGGCGCCATCTACACCTGCCCGATGCATCCGGAGGTGCGCCAGGAGGGACCTGGCTCCTGTCCGATCTGCGGCATGGCGCTGGAGCCGGAGACGGTCACCGCCGAGGCGCCGGTCAATCACGAACTGATCGACTTCACCCGCCGCCTGTGGATCGGCGCGGTTCTGACGCTGCCGGTCTTCGCGCTTGAAATGGGCGGCCATCTGACCGGGCTGGCGATGCGGGTTCCCGGACAGACCTCCAACTGGATCCAGTTCGCCCTGGCGACGCCGGTCGTGCTGTGGGCCGGCTGGCCGTTCTTCCAGCGGGGCTGGGCGTCCCTCCGCAACCGCAGCCTCAACATGTTCACCCTGATCGCCATCGGCGTCGGCGCGGCCTGGATCTACAGCGTGGTCGCGGTGCTGGCGCCGCATCTGTTCCCGGCGGCGGTCCGGCGGATGGACGGCAGCGCGCCGGTCTATTTCGAGGCGGCGGCCATCATCACCGTCCTGGTGCTGGTCGGCCAGATCCTGGAGCTTCGGGCGCGCGAGCAGACGTCAGGGGCCATCCGCGCGCTGCTCGACCTCGCCCCTAAGACCGCCCGGCGGGTTCGCGACGACGGCGGGGACGAGGACGTCACCCTCGACCTGGTCGCGGTCGGAGACCGGCTGCGCGTCCGTCCCGGCGAGAAGGTGGCGGTCGACGGCGAGATTCTGGATGGGCGGGTGACCCTCGACGAGTCCCTCGTGACGGGGGAGTCGATGCCGGTGACCCGGGACATCGGCGACAGGGTCGTCGCCGGATCGCTCAACAAGACGGGATCGTTCGTGATGCGGGCCGACAAGGTCGGCGCCGACACCCTGCTGGCCCAGATCGTCCAGATGGTCGCCCAGGCCCAGCGCAGCCGCGCCCCGATCCAGCGGTTAGCCGACAAAGTCTCGGGCTGGTTCGTCCCTACGGTGATCGGCATCGCGGTTCTGGCCGCGGTCGTGTGGGGGCTCGCCGGCCCCGAACCGCGGCTTTCCTACGCGCTCGTCGCGGCGGTTTCGGTCCTGATCATCGCCTGTCCCTGCGCCCTGGGGCTCGCCACGCCCATCTCCATCATGGTCGGGGTGGGGCGCGGAGCCCACGCCGGAGTGCTGATCAAGAACGCCGAGGCGCTGGAGCGCTTCGAAAAGGTCGACACCCTGGTGCTCGACAAGACCGGCACCCTGACGGAGGGGCGCCCCTCGGTGACGGCAGTCCGGCCAGCCGATGGGTTCGACGAGGCCGAGCTTCTGAGACTTTCCGCCAGTCTTGAGCGGAGCAGCGAGCATCCGCTGGCGGACGCCGTCGTTCGGGCGGCGAGCGACCAAAATCTGGTTCTGTCCGAGGCGTCGGACTTCGACAGCCCCGTCGGGCGCGGCGTCACCGGGGTCGTCGACGGCCGCCGCGTGGCGCTCGGCAACAGCCGTTATCTGGCCGAGATCGGCGTCGACGTGGGGACGCTGGAGGTCGAGGCCGAAGCGCTTCGCCAAGACGGCGCGACCGCCATCTTCGTGGCCGTGGACGGGGCTGCGGCCGGCGTGCTGGGCATCGCCGATCCGGTCAAGGCGACCACCGCCGAGGCCATCCGCGATCTGAAGGCGTCGGGGCTGCGTCTGGTGATGATGACCGGCGACAACCGCACGACGGCCGAGGCGGTGGCGCGCCGGCTCGGCATAGACGACGTCCAGGCCGAGGTCCTGCCTCAGGACAAGGCGGCGGTCGTCGAGCGGCTGAGAGCGGAGGGTCGGATCGTCGCCATGGCCGGCGACGGTGTGAACGACGCCCCGGCCCTGGCCGCCGCCGACGTGGGGGTGGCCATGGGGGCCGGGTCGGACGTGGCGATCGAAAGCGCCGGCGTCACCCTGCTGGGAGGCGATCTCCAGGGCCTCGTCCGGGCGCGCAAACTGTCCCGGGCGGTGATGAGCAACATCCGTCAGAACCTGGTCTTCGCCTTCGGTTACAACACCCTCGGCATTCCGATCGCGGCGGGACTGCTCTACCCGGTCTTCGGCCTTCTGTTGTCGCCGGCCCTGGCGGCGTTGGCGATGGCCCTGTCCTCCGTCAGTGTTATCGCCAACGCGCTGCGGCTCCGGGCCGTCCGACTCTGATGGATGTCCCCTGGCCAGAAAGCCGTCGCAGACGAGAGCCGCGGGGGGCGCCAATACGCATTCCGGCGACCGATCCCTCGCCTGATCCAACGGCGTTCGGGAATATTTAATCACGGCGGAACCGTGGCGCCGGGGCTGGATTACGCTGGACGATGTCCGGCGTGGGCAGTCGGGGCAAGGGACCAAACTCGCACCCGCCGCAGCGTTGTCGGACGCATCGTTCGTCTGGCCGTCCGGCGATCCGCCGGCGACCCCCTCAAGCGGAGACGCCCTATGCTCATCCCGACTTTCACCCGCACGTCTCTCCTGGTCGCCGGCTGTTCCGCTCTCGTTCTGGCGGCCTGCAGCCCGTCGGCGGAACCGCCGGCGAACACGGAGGCCGAAGCCTCGGCTCAGACGCAGGAGCCGATGGCCATGGCGCAGACTCCGTTCTCCGCCGCCGAGGCCAAGATGCACGAGGCCATGATGTCCGCCATGGGCGCGGATGCGGGCGAGACATGGGCCCGCAAGATGATCCCTCACCACCAGGGCGCGCTGGACATGTCCGAGATCGTGCTGAGGGACACACAGGACGCGGATATCCGTCGCATGGCCCAGAAGACCATCGAGATGCAGCCCGGCGACATCGCCGAGCTGCGGCGCTGGCTTGAAACGAACGTGGGCGCCGCCGCCGGCGCGGCGGCTCCAGGCGGAAGCGCGGAAAATCCATACGCGACGGCCGAGGCCGAGATGAAGGACGCCATGATGGCCGCGACCGGGGCCGACACGGACCAGACCTGGGCTCGCAAGATGATCGCGCATCACCAGGGCGCCCTCGACATGGCCCAGGTGGTGTTGCGCGAAAGTCAGGACGCCGACATCCGGCGCATGGCGCAGAAAACGATCGAGATGCAGACCGCCGACATCGCCGAGTTGCGCGCCTGGCTGGACTCCCATCCGGCCGGCGCTGCCTGATTGGCGATCGGAATGTGATTGAAGAGCGTTGTCGCGAAAGGACCGATCCATGGAAAAGATGAAGACGATGGACTCAAAGATGAAGACGATGGACTCGATGAAGGGGAGCTACCGTTCCTTCGGCGTCGAGCTCATCGTGGATTTCATCATCATGTACCTGGTGATGTACACGATGATCGCGTCCCTCAATCACTTCTATTTCAACCTCAACAACGTCTACATGACGCTGATGATGGTGTCGCCGATGGCCATCCTCATGCTGATCTTCATGCGATCGATGTATCCGTCGAAACGGACCAACCTTCTGATCGGCGGAGCCGCCGCCCTGGTGTTCGCGGTGAGCTTTTACGGCATGCGGACCCAGGCGGCGGTGGGCGACACCGAGTTCTTGAAATCGATGATCCCGCACCATTCCGGCGCCATCCTGATGTGTCAGCAGGCCTCGCTGACGGATCCGGAAGTGCTGGGTCTGTGCGAGGAGATCGTCAGCTCCCAGGAGAGGGAGATCGCCCAGATGAAAGCCATCCTGGCGAGGCGCTGATCCAGCGCTAGGCGACGGGAGTTTCCGGCCCGGTCGGCTCTGCGGCAGCGTGTCGCGAGGGCCGACCGGGTCGCCTGCGTAAAACCATATAGATCGTCGCCTCGCCGAGGCGCGGTTCTGACTTTGAGGAGTATCTTATGAAGCTGGATCGTCGACTGCTGCTGCGCGGCGCCGTCGCGGGCGGCGGTCTCGCCGCCTTGCAGGGCCTGATGCCCGCCTGGGCGCAGACGGGCTCGCCGGGGCTGCGGTCGGACCTGCCTACCCTGACTGGGCCGAATATCGATCTGACCATCGGTCAGACGCCCTTCACCGTGAACGGGCGCACCGCGACGGCCACGACCATCAACGGCGTGCTGCCGGCGCCGGTGTTGCGGCTGCGCGAAGGCCAGAACGTCCGTCTGGCGGTGACGAACACCCTGGACGAAGACACCTCGATCCACTGGCATGGGATTCTTCTACCCTTCCAGATGGACGGGGTGCCCGGGATCAGCTTCCCAGGCATCAAGCCGCGCGAGACCTTCGTCTACGAGTTTCCGATCAGGCAGTCCGGCACCTTCTGGTATCACAGCCACTCCGGCCTGCAGGAGGCGCTCGGCCACTACGGGCCGATCGTCATCGATCCGGCCGGCGCCGATCCGGTCGCCTACGACCGCGAGCATGTGCTGGTCCTGTCGGACTGGAGTTTCATGCATCCGCACGAAATCCTCGACAAGCTGAAGAAGAGCCCCGGCTACTTCAACCGGCAGCGCACGACCCTGGCGGGCCTCTTCTCCGGCGAGGACCGCATGAGCCTGGAGGAACGGCGCATGTGGGGCCAGATGCGGATGGACCCGCGCGACATCCTCGACGTGAATGGGACGACCTACACCTATCTGATCAATGGACACGGCCCGCAGGAGAACTGGACCGGCCTGTTCCGACCCGGCGAACGGGTGCGACTGCGCATCATCAACGCCTCGGCCATGTCGATCTTCAACGTCCGCATCCCCGGCCTGTCGATGACCGTGGTCCAGGCCGACGGCGAGAACGTGCGCCCGGTCGAGACCGATGAGTTCCAGATTTCGGTGGCGGAGACCTACGACGTCATCGTCCGGCCGACGGAAGATCGTGCCTACACAATCGTGTCCGAGGCGATCGACCGCTCAGGCATGGGCCGGGCGACCCTGGCGCCGCGTCTGGGCATGACGGCCGAGGTCCCGCCGCTTCGGGAGGTTCCTAATCTGACCATGCGCGACATGGGCATGGGCGGAATGGATCACGGTTCGATGGACGGCATGTCCGGAATGGATCATGGCGCGATGACCGGCATGGATCATGGAGCCTCGACGCAAGGCGGGGCTCCGATGGGAGACATGGGCGGCATGTCCATGAGCGGAATGAACATGCGCGACCCTGAAAACGCTCCGCCAGACATGGCGGTTGGCGTCGGCGTAGACGCCATCGCCATGGATCCGGCCAATCGCCTGGGTGAACGGCCGATGGGGCTGGAAGACGTCCCGCACCGGGTGCTGGTCTATACCGACTTGGTGTCGCTAGTCCCCAACAGGGACCAGCGCCCCCCGTCGCGCACGATGGAAATCCACCTGACCGGTAATATGGAGCGGTTCATGTGGGGCTTCGACGGCCGCAAGTTCAGTGAGTTGGTCGAGCCCATCCGTTTCGAGCGCAATGAGCGAGTGCGGGTGACCCTCGTCAACGACACCATGATGGCTCACCCAATCCACCTGCATGGCCACTTCTTTGAGTTGGTCACGGGCGGACCGGCCGGGCATCAGCCGCTCAAGCATACCGTCAACGTCGCCCCCGGCGGCAAGGTGACCTTCGATCTGACCGCCGACGCACCGGGCGACTGGGCCTTCCACTGCCACATGCTGATGCACATGCACGCGGGCATGTTCAACGTCGTCACCGTCCGCCCGATGACAGGAGCCTCGTCATGATCCGTCGGTCCGTGGGTCTCGTCCCTCTGCTCCTCGCGGCCTCGGCCGCCCCGGTGTTCGCCCAGAGCCACGCCGGGTACGGCGCGGCGGCTAACGCCGTCCAGCCCGCCGTCCAGCTGCCCGCCGGTTGCGTCCGGCGCGGCGCGCCGACGGCGGATCCCTCCCGCGTCGGAACGCTCGGGGCGCCGGCCTGCCCAACCGGCGCCGTGCCCGAGCGCGCGCCGGCGTCGGCGGACCCCCACGCCGGGCACGACATGTCGACGATGGGCCAGACCGCGCCGGCGCCGGCCATGCCGGCGGGACATGACATGTCGACCATGCAGAGCGGCCAGCAGCCGGCCGCCGCCGGCCAGGCGGACCCGCACGCCGGGCACGACATGTCGACGATGCGGCAGGCCGCGCCCGCGCCGGCCATGCAGGCGGGACATGACATGTCGACCATGCAGAGCGGCCAACAGCCGGCCGCCGCCGGTCAGCCGGATCCCCACGCCGGGCACGACATGGCGATGATGAGCCAGACCGCGCCCGCGCCGGCCATGCCGGCGGGCCACGACATGTCGACCATGCAGAGCGGCCAACAGCCGGCCGCCGCCGGTCAGCGGGATCCCCACGCCGGGCACGACATGTCGACGATGGGCCAGACCGCGCCAGCGCCGGCCATGCCGGCGGGACATGAAATGTCGACCATGGGGCAGATGCCCCCGGGTCATGACATGTCGACCATGGCGATGCCGCCCGACGTGCCGACCAGCGCGGACAACCCGGGACGCCCTCCGGAAATGCCCCTTCCGCCCGGGGCGACCAGCGGCCCCGCTCACGCCGCCGATACCCTGTTCGATCCCGCGGAGATGGCGGCGGCCCGCGAACAGCTTCGCGTCGAGAATGGCGACGTGCGGACCACCGCGGTGATCATCGACCAGCTCGAAGCGAGTTTCGGAGACGGCGAAGAAGGCTACGCGCTGGACGCGCAGGGCTGGACCGGCGGCGACATCAACCGCTTCTGGTGGAAGTCGGAAGTCGAGGGCGACTTCGACGGCGAGGTCGAGGAAGCCGAGATCCAGGCCCTCTACAGCCGGGCGTTCCGGCCGTTCTTCGACTTCCAGACGGGTCTGCGGCAGACCTACCGTCCGGAAGGCGACCGAACCGATCTGGTCGTGGGCGTCCAGGGCCTCGCGCCTTACTGGTTCGAAGTCGATGCGGCGGCCTTCCTCTCCAACAAGGGTGAACTCACGGCGAGGGCGGAGGCCGAATACGATCAGCGGATCACCAACCGCTGGATCGTGCAGCCTCGCGCTGAAGTCGTGCTGTCGGCCGAGGACATCCCCGAGCTCCGGATTGGATCCGGCCTGACGTCGCTCCAGATCGGGGCTCGGCTGCGGTACGAATTCCACAAGGAGTTCGCCCCCTATGTCGGCCTGGAATGGACCAAGAGCTTCGGGAATACGGCGGACTTCCTCGAAGCCGATGGGCGAAGCTCGGAAGACACGCGCCTCGTCGTCGGCATCCGGACGTGGTTCTAGCGAAGGTCGGCGGCGGCGGGCCTCGTCTGATCCTTGGCCCCGATAGGCGGTCGCGGATCGTCGCCGAGGCGCGGCGTCCCCGGTCTCGGCGGCTGGAAAGGACGGGGAGGTCTCGGTGAGGCCGCGGCCCCTCTCGGCCGTGGTCATCGACCTCGACGACACCCTGCTCTCGGCCTACCGCCGGCCGGATCTGGCTTGGCGGAGCGTCTGCTTGATGATGCAAGCCGAGCTGGGCGGCCTCGCCCCGGATATCGCGGCGCAGGCGCTCACGCGGGCCGGGCAGGCGTTCTGGCGCGACCCGCGGTGTCATGAGTTGGGTCGCGCCGACCCACGACACGCGCGGCGCCTCATCGCGACAGCGGCCTTCGAGACCCTGCTTCGGGAAGGCCATCCCGCACCGGCTTGCGAAACGGTCTCGAGCCTCGCCGACGCCTTCAGCCGGCGGCGGGACGAAGAGATGCGGCTCGAGGCGGGGGCTGAGGCCCTGCTGCTCGACTTGCGCGACGCGGGCTATCGCCTCGCGCTTCTCACCAACGGCGCCGGACCGTTGCAGCGCGCCAAGATCGAACGGTTCGGTCTCGAACCGTATTTCGATCACATTCAGATCGAGGGCGAAGTCGGCGTGGGAAAGCCCTTTCCCGACGCGTTCAGGCGTGCGTTCGCCGCCCTGGCCGTCGAGGCCCCCGAGGTCTGCGTGATCGGCGACAGCCTCGAATGGGACATCCGTCCGGCCAAGGCTCTGGGCTGTCGGACCGTGCTGTATGATCCGGAACGGGCCCTTGAGGCCGAACCCCGTCGCAGCGACGCCGACGTGGTGGTCAGGACCTTGACGGGCCTGGCGCGTTGTCTGCCTGCGCTTCACACTCAGCGTGAATGAAGGGTTCGGCGTGCGGGATACCGCCGCGTCGCTTTTAAGCCGCCCGCGATCGAGGTGCGCCAGATCGACGATCCGATCGCGCAAGAAAAACGCCGCGCGGCTCGCCGCGCGGCGTTCCCCACTTCGGTTTCGGCCCCTCAGGAGGCGGGAGGCCGCCTCCTCAGTGAACCATGAAACGGACGACGCCGTTCATCTGATGGCCGTCGGCGCCCTTCGCGGTCCAGGCGGCGGCGTAGGTGCCGGGCGCGAGGGCCGGAAGCGGGGCGCTGACCGTGACCGCGGGTGCAGCCTCCGCTGACAGGGCCACATCGACCGCCTGGTTCGACGGTCCGCCGGTCAGGCGAAGGGACGTCAGGACCATGGCGTGCGGGAAAGTCGCCGAGAAGGTGGTCGGGGCGGAGGACAGCATGGCGTTGTCCGCCGGAGTGGTCGCCACGCCATTGGCCGGCGCCTGCATGGCGGCGTGGTCCTGCGCCGACATGCCGGCATGCGACTGGCTCTGGGCCTGGGCGGCCGACAGAGGAGCGAAGGCCGCGAGGGCGGCGAGAGTGGCGAGTATTGAACGGTTCATCGAAAACTCCTGGACTTCAAGCGAACTACTGTTTGGGCGGCATGGTCATGCCGTCCATCTTCGACATGTCATGGCCGGCCATCGGATCGGCAGGCGGCGGTGTCGGCTCTGGCGCGGGCGCGGGCCGGGGGGCCGGGCGGGGCGCCGATGCCTTGGGAGGCGCGGCCGGGGTTGATGCGGCAGGGGCGGGCGTGGCGGCCTGCGGCGGCGTCGACTCGGGGGTTGCGGCCGGCACGGCTTCCATCGGAGCCATCGCTGAAGCGTTCGGCGTCGGCTCGGCGTCCACCGGTTGAGGCTCGGCGGCGGGCTGGCAGGCGCCCAGGGTGACCGCCGCGGCCGCGGCGAGGATCGGCAATCTCATGTGGCAAGCTCCTGATAAGAGGGCGACGGTCAGGTATTTCCATCGACGCCTTCATACTGGTTTACGCGGGCGAGCGCCGCAGCCCTCGCCGTCCGGCCTTCATCCGCGTCATTTCGGAGCCGGCGGGACGTCGCCCGCGCCGCCCAGGACATCGAACAGCTTGCGACGGGCGCGCGCGACGCGCGTCTCCACCGTCTTGACGGTCACGCCGAGAATTTCGGCCGCTTCCGCCTGGCTGCGCCCCTCGATCGCGGTGAGCAGCAGCGGGGCCTTGAGATGCGGCGGCAAAAGGCTGATCGCCTCGTTCAGACGGGCGAGTCGGTCGCCGGCCTCCATCCGTTCATCCGCCGGCTCGTCGCCGTTCGCCACGGCCAAGGCTTCCGGCGATGCCAGATCGACGTCGCCCCGGATCAGGCGTCGGACGAACCGGCGGCGGCTCCAGTCCCGGCATTTGTTGAGCGCTATGGTCCGGATCCAAGCTTCGAAGGGCCGGGTCGGGTCATAGCGGCGGATGTTGATCCACGCCGCCGCATAGGTCTCCTGCAACAGATCCCACGCATCCTGTTCGTCGCCGACATAGCGCCGGACGAAGCGGAACAGGGCCGTCTTGGTCTGCTGCATCAGCGCGCCGAAGGCCGCCCGATCGCCGCCGGCGGCGCGCGCTGACAGGTTCGCTGGACTCTCCACCCGGAACGCTAGCCTTCGTCGGGCGCGAGAGCCGCCACGATGCGGTCGTCGAAGACCTCGGCCTGGGCAGGGGTCAGCACCGACCGCATCTCGAAGACGTGGGCTATCGTCTCCTTCTGAAGGGCGCCCATGGCGACGTGGAAATGGTCAACCGCGGCCTGAACCGGGGGACCGTCGCCGTCGCTCTGTTCGATCGCGCGCGCCAGCTCGAGGTTGGCCGCGCGGACATCGGCTTCGAGCGCGGGCCGACGCGCTGCGAACCGGGCCTCGACCGCCTCGATGCGCGTCAACTGGTCAGGCGACAGCTTGAGATCGTGGTGCACGATGTCGTGCAGGGACGGCGGCTCGCGCCGGCTCAGCACCCAGCTGGCGCTGATCCAGGTGCCCGCGCCGCTGGCGACGGCCGCCAGCACGGCCGTCAGGACGATCGCGCGCCAGCCGCGCATCACCGCCCGGTTTCCAGTCTCACCAGAGGCGACAGGCCCGCACCGACCGTGAAGATGGCCATCTCTCCCGGCGGGCTCGGCGCGGCGGCCGCGCCGACGCCGCCCGCCGTCAGACCGGTGGCGAGGGCCACGGCGACCGCGCCGAGACGGACCTGCGTGGCCAGTCTTTCGCCGCGAAGCGTCTCGACCCGGCTCCAGACCAGCGGTTCGAGCCCGTCGAGCGACCGGCCGATGGGCGTCATCGCGGACTCGGCCAGAATGTCATCCAGTTTAAGCGACATCGAACACTCTCCTTGCGCCCCTACATCCTACTACGGCCAAGACCGTGACATCCCTCGCGCGAGGGGGCGGACCTCGCGCTGCGTAGATAGCAGAAGGGACAGGAGTGGAGAGGGTTTATGACATCACGCGGATTTTTCCCGGCATTGGGACTCGCGCTCGCCTTGTCGGTGAGCGCGCCCGCGATCGCGCACGAGGATCATGACGCCCCGGCGGTTCGCGGCCAGAGCGCCGCATCGACCGCCGAGGGGCCGCAATCGGACATGACGGCCATGCCCGGCATGGCGGCCGACATGGACCACGGGGCCATGATGGCGGACGAGGGTCCGAAACCCATGCCGCAGCGCCTGTACCGCTGGCTCGGCGCCATGCACCCGGCCGCGGTGCATTTTCCGATCGCCCTGTTCCTCGTCGCCGCCCTCCTCGAGATCGCCGCCCTGACCCTCCGGCGTCCGGTCCTGACCCAGGGCACGCGCGTCATCATCGCCTTGGCGGCCATCTCCGCGGTCGGCGCAGTGGCATTGGGCTGGTTCGCCATGGGGATGCCGGGACGGGACGACGCGACCCACGCCTCTCACAGATGGCTCGGCACTTCGATCGCCGCGCTGGGCCTCCTCAGCTGGTGGGCGAAGGAGCACTGGGTCCGCCGGCCGGGGCCCGGGCGCGAGAGAGTCTACATCGGCCTGTTGACGCTCACCGCCGTCGCCGTCGTGATCAACGGCCTCTTGGGCGGCATGCTGACCCACGGCGTGAGACATCTGATGTTCTGAAGGCCGCGCCGTCGTTCAACCTTCTCGTTTTTTCACCCACGCCCGTCCGACACACCTTTCGCGGCCGGCAAACAGGAGCCTCGCCCACGATGTTTCGTTCAACCTTCGCCGGACTGGCGGTCGCCGCTCTCCTCGCCACCGCCTCGCAGGCCCAGACCGCGGACGAACAACAGGTCCGCGCCGTGGTCACCGCCTACAAGACCGCCATCGAGCGGATGGATGTGTCGCAGACGCCGGCCCTGTTCTGGTCCGACTCCGAAATCTTCGAGAACGGCGGCGTGGAGGGATCGTTCGCCTACTATCTGGAGCACCATCTGGGTCCTGAGTTCGCCGATCTCGCCGGGTTCGACTTCCGCGACCACGACATGAAGATCGAGGTCGATGGCGATACGGCCTTCGTAAGCGAGACCTACACCTACCACATCACCTTCAAGGACGGCGCGCGAGCTCCCATAGAACGCCGCGGCGCCGCGACCAGCGTCCTGCGCAAGCGAGGTGACGAGTGGAGGTTCGACATCTATCATTCCTCGGCGCGGCCTTTCCGTCCGGCGGCCTGAGCGCGACCGCGACGGTCAGCGCCGTTTGCACATCGTTTTCTTGAGGTCTCATGGGATCCCAGTCCATTCCACTCTCACGCCGCAGTCTCATCGCCATGGGAACGGGCGCCCTGGCGGTCGCGGCCTGCGCCCCGGTCGGTCGCGCGTCGAACGAGCTCGCCGTCTACAAGACGCCGACCTGCGCCTGTTGCACGGCCTGGGTGGATCACATGCGCGCCGCGGGCTTCGAGGCGCGGATCAGCGAGCTTCCCAGTCTCCGCTCGATCCGCAGCACCCAAGGCGTGCCCGAAGCCCTCGCGTCCTGTCACACCGCCCTGATCGGGGGCTATGTTCTGGAGGGCCATGTGCCGGCCGAGGACGTGCGACGGCTTCTGGCCGAGCGTCCCAAGGCCGTGGGCCTGGCGGTTCCGGCGATGCCCCTGGGGTCGCCGGGCATGGAGACGCCGGACGGCCAGCGCGAACCCTATGAGACCCTGCTGATCCTCGAGGGCGGCGGCACACGCGTCTTCGCGCGTCACGGCTAGTCGGGTTCGTTCCATGAAGGTTCTCAGGCTGTCGACCCAGCTTCACAAATGGGTCGCCCTCGTGGTGGGGCTGCAGGTTCTGTTCTGGGTCGGCGGCGGTCTGGTCATGACCGTCATTCCGATCGAGACGGTGCGTAGCGAACATCGCGCGGCCGAACTCAAGCCGGCTCTGCTTGAGGTTGGAGCTCTTCCGACCCTCGCCGTCGTGGCCCGTCGCGCGGGCGTGGCCCCTGTCGAGGCGGAGCTGCGCACGACGCCGCGCGGACCCGCCTGGACTTTGAAACCGGCGGACGGAGAGCCCGTCGTCGTGTCCGCCGTCACGGGCCTTCCGTTCGGGCCGATGTCCGCTGGCGAGGCCTCGGCGTTCGCCCGGACGGGCTACAAGGGCGAGGCGAAGGTGTCCGACGCCGTGCTGCTGGCCACGGCGCCTCAGGAAACCGGCCGGACAGGACCGCTCTGGAGGGTCGATTTCGCCGACCGCGAACGGACGACCTTCTATCTGTCGCCGGCCACCGGAGAGGTCGTGACGCGCCGCTCGGGCGTCTGGCGGTTCTATGACTTCTTCTGGCGGCTCCACATCATGGACTGGAAGACCGGCGAGAACTTCAACCATCCGCTGATCATCATCACGACCTTCCTCACCCTGAGCATCGTGATCACCGGGATCATCCTGCTATGGATCCGCCTAGCGCGTGATCTGAAGGCTTTCCGGGCGTCTCGGCGGACAGGCGGTTCGAGTTGATGCGGGTTGCGCCCGGGCGCGGGCGGGTGGTCAGGTCAGGCGGTGAGAGATTTCGGTCAGGCCTCGCAGGTCGGAGCCGAAGCGCGCGATCGATCCCCGGTGCCGGTCCAACTCCCCATAGGGCAGATATCGGACGTCCAGGTCCGAGATCCGGCTGAAAGCCGGCCGCTGGAGCTGGGCCCGGACATCGCCTTCCCGGCTGTCCGGCGCCACCAGAAAGAGACCGGCGGACGTGTGGAGTTCACCCGAGAGCGCCAGATCCAGCATGCGCACCACGCCGGAATAGATGGTGGTGGAGTGCTCGACTTCGAAGGCCGCCGCTACGCGATCCGGCGAGGCATCGAGCCAGAGGACGTCGATCAGACGGATCGACTCGGCGCCAGCGCCGTTCGCCAGCGCCGTCGGAAGTTGATCGAGACAGCCCTCGCCGAGACGCGCGCCGTCATGGAGCCGGCTCCGGTCGTTGGCGGCGATCCAGACCCGATAGCCGAGCGCGCGTCCCAGATCACGAAGCCAGGCCTGGATTTCCGTGTGCGTGCGATCCGTCTCGCGTTGCTGCGCCGACGCCTTCTCGAACTTCACCGCTTCCGCGCGGGCCTGGGCGAGCCGTTCCTCCCACCCCTGGCGCGAAAGCGCGTCACCGTCGGGGGGCGGCGCCGGATACCGCCCGGAGCCGACATCGAACAGGAATCCCGCGAGGGCGCCCAGATCGTTCGACAGAAGGTCACGATATCGGGCGTTCAGCGCCAGGAGGCCCTCCCGCATGGCCAGATAATGTTCCCAGCTGCCGAGCTTCACCTTCGAGCCGGTGATCGCGTTGTAACCGTTGACGATGGCGGTGTTGAACGGGGGCGCATGCGTGGGGTGCAGGAAATAGATCAGGTTGGCGACGGCCGGCCCGAGGCCCTTGATCTTGAGTTGATCGATCGTGCGGATGCCGGAGAGAAGCTCGTCGGCTGTGGAACAGCCGCTGCAATGATGCAGCAGGCGGCCGAAGGCGCGCTGGTTCGCCGGGTTCTCGTAGATGTCGGGGATCCTCAACTTGGGCTTCCACAGAAAGGCGTGGTCGGCGCCCTTGAAGATCTGTCGCTGCTCGGCGACGGAATGGACGATGGTCTCCAGGGACGAGCCGCGATAGGCGACACCGAAGCGGCCCGTCTCGATCTCCTCGACCACCTGGCCGATGCCCCGGCGGATCGACCGGAAATTCTTCAGCCGTTCATCCCACAGGAACCAGGTCTGGTAGGTCGCCGAGGGATCGTTACGCCATTGCGCGATGAGGTCTCGAAGTCTGTCCGGCACGCCATCCCCTCAGATCCTGAATCTTCCACCCCAGCGTAAGCGGGTCTGCGCTGAAGCGCCACCAGAGCGGCTGTTCTGCGGTCGATCGTGCTCCCGACGGACGGCGATGAAGGGCGTTCGTCATGGTCGCGACCGAAGCGGTCCGCGTGCCGTCCGGCTGGGTCGCGTATTGACTCGAAGGGCCTCGAAGCGCCTATCGTCGGCCGCCATGTGGAATATCGTCCGCGTCCTTCTGTTCGCCCTCGCGGTGGCCGGGTTCATCGGCCAGTCGTCGGCGCACGCCACTCCGGTTCAGGTGTTCGAGGCGACGGCGGCCATGCCGGAGGCCGACTGCGCCGAGATGATGGACATGACGGACGAAGCCGTCGACGACGCCGAAGGCCCGTGCAGCAAGATGACGCCGGATTGCATCGCCAAGAGGGGCTGCGCCGCCGTCGCCTCGCCGATGCCGCCCGCGCCGGCGTTCGAGCATCCGCTCGGATCGGGGGCGACATCGTTCGCCGAGGTCGATGTCGCGCTGGAAGGCGCGGGTCCGCTTCCGCTGAAGAGTCCGCCCAAACCGCTGTCGTAGACTGCTTTCGCTGATCGGAACGCCGCGCCCCGCTTTGCGGCGTCCGCCGATCGACTAAGGTCTGCGCCTGCGTCTCGCCGCGAGGTGGACGCGGCGGTTATCGAGATTTCTCATGATCATTCGCTTCGGCACGGCGTTTTCCGTCGTGCGCCGTCTCCCGGCGGTTCCCTTGCCGCGACGCTTGCGGCGGCCTTGCTGGCCGTGCCCCGTTGACCGGCCCTGGCCGCTGGCCGCACTCCTGGTGCTCGGACTCTGCGCCGCGCCGGCCCGTGCCGACCCCCAGACCTTCGACGAGACTCTGGCCCGCGCCGCCAGCGAGGCGCCGCGCCTGAGAGCCAGCGCTCTGGGCGTCGACGCGGCTCGGGCCGCCGCGCCCGCTGCCGGGCGCCTGCCGGACCCCCGGCTCTCCGTCGGTCTCGACGGATATCCGGTGAACGGGCCGTTCGCGGGGCAATTCGATGAAGACTTCACCATGCTCAGGATCGGCGTCGAGCAGGAAGTGCCCAGCCGCGCGCGTCGTCGCGCCGAGCGAGACATCGCCGAGGCGGCGATCGGCGTCGCCGGCGCTGAGGAGTCCGTCGCCCGACGAGAGGTCCGGGTCGCCGCGGGCCTCGCGTGGATCGACCTGTTCTATGCCGAACTCCGCTTTGCAGCGCTGGACGAGCTGCTGGCGACGTTGCAACCCCTCTGGGACGCCGCCCCGGCCGGAGTCGTGTCCGGCGCCTATCGGCCCGCCAACGCTCTCGGTCCCGTTCAGCTCAAGGCGGATCTTGACGATCGCCGCAGCAGTCTCGCCGCCGACATCGAGAAGGCGCGAGCCGAACTGGCCCGGTGGACGGGCGACGCCGATCCCGAGACGGTCGGACCGCCGCCGCAGGACGATCTCGACCTGGTCGCCTTACAGAGCGGCATCGCCCAGCTGCCGACCGTGCGGGCCTATGGAGCCGCCGCGCGCCGCGCCGAAGCCGAGGTCGATCTGGCCCGCGCCGGACGCCGGCCGGACTGGTCGTTCCAAGCCAGCTATGCCCGCCGCGATGAGCGGTTCGGCGATCTGTTCTCCGTCGGAGCGAGCGTGCGGCTGCCGATCTTTCCCGGTCGGAGGCAGGATCCGGTCATCGCCGCGCGCGCCGCTGATGCGCTGCGGGTCTCCGCCGAGCGTGAGGACGCTGAGCGCGTGTTGACCGCGTCGCTGCGAAGCGCCCTGGCGGAATACGTGACCGCTCACGATCAATGGATCCGGTCGCGCGACGTCGTTCTGCCCAGTGTCCTTCAGCGTTCCGATCTCGAAACCGCGAGCTATGCGGCGGGCCGGGCGGGCATCGTTGAAGTTCTCGAAGCCTTCACCGCCGTGGCCAACGCCCGGCTCGACGCGCTCGATCGCGAGGCCGCCGTGAAGCGTCAGGTGGTCGAGATCACTCTCACCTATGGGAACGACGACCGATGAACGCCCTTCGCAACAAACGCCTGGGCGTCGCCATGGGCGCGCTTCTTTTGGTCGGGGTCGGCGTCGGGGCAGGCATCGTCGTCGCTCCACGCCTGGATGGGGCCGGCGGCGAGACCGCCGAGGGGGCAGGGGAGCGCGAGATCCTCTACTGGTACGATCCCATGGTTCCGAACGAACGATATCCGGGGCCTGGAAAATCGTCGATGAACATGGACACCATCCCCAAGTATGCCGATGAGGGGGGAAGTAGCGCCACCCCCGGCGTCCGGATCGATCCGGCGCTGGCCCAGAATCTGGGGGTCCGATATGCCACGGCCCGCCGTGGCGACCTGGAGGGCGATCTCAGCGCCACGGCGATCATAGGTTACAACGAACGCGACATCGCTGTGGTCCAGTCGCGCGCGGACGGCTTCGTCCAGCGCGTCTACAACCGCGCGCCGGGCGACGTGGTCGCCGCGGGCGCCCCTCTGGTCGATCTGCTCATTCCGTCCTGGGGCGGAGCCCAGACCGAATATCTCGCCGTGCGACGCACCGGCAATACGCCCCTGATCCAGGCGGCGCGGCAGCGACTGGTGCTGTTGGGCATGTCCGAGGGCGTAATCGCTTCTGTGGAACGCAGCGGGCGGGCGCGGAACACGATCACGATCTCGACGCCCACTGGCGGCGTGATCAAGACGCTGAGCGTGCGCGCCGGCATGAGCGTCGCCCAGGGCATGACCCTGGCCGAGATCAACGGCCTGTCGACCGTCTGGGTCAACGCCGCCATCCCGGAGGCGCTCGCGAACCAGCTGAGAGCCGGGCAGTCCGTCGAGGTGGCCCTGGCCGCGTTCCCGGGCGAGCGGTTCACGGGTCGCCTGACCGCCCTGTTGCCGGAGCTCGTCGGCGACAGTCGCACGATCACCGCGCGGATCGAAATGGCCAATCGGGGAGGGCGTCTCAGGCCGGGCATGTTCGGCCGGATCACCTTCGGCGGCGGTTCGACTTCGGCTCTGCTCGTGCCGACCGAGGCGGTGATCCGGACCGGAGAACGTGACATCGTCATGCTCGCCCTGCCGGAGGGCCGCTATCAACCGGCCGAGGTCCGCATCGGACGGGAAGCCGGCGGACAGACCGAGATCCTCGCCGGTCTCAGGGAAGGCGAACGAATCGTCGCGTCGGGGCAGTTCCTGATCGATTCCGAAGCCAGCTTGTCAGGCGTCACGGCGCGGCCGATCGGCCAAACTTCCGGACCCGCACGCGCCCCGGCGTCGCCGACGGCCGGCCGGCCCGCCGCCGCCCAGACGGGCGCATCCATGGCCGCGCCCGCGCCGCGCGAGAGGTCGGGGCAATGATCGCCGCGATCATACGCGCCTCGGTCAAGGGACGTTTTCTCGTCCTTATGGCCGCGCTCGCTCTGCTGGCCGCCGGCCTGTTTGCGGTTCGCAGCACGCCGGTCGACGCCCTGCCGGACCTGTCGGACGTACAGGTCATCATCCGCACCAGCTATCCGGGGCAGGCCCCCCAGATCGTCGAGAACCAGGTCACCTATCCTCTGGCGACCACCATGCTGTCGGTGCCCGGCGCGCGAACGGTTCGGGGCTACTCCTTCTTCGGCGACAGCTTCGTCTATGTGCTGTTCGAGGATGGGACGGACCTCTACTGGGCCCGTTCCCGGGTCCTCGAATATCTGAGCCAGGTGCAGGCGCGACTTCCCGCGACCGCCCAACCGGCACTTGGTCCGGACGCCACCGGCGTAGGCTGGGTTTATGAGTACGCCTTGGTCGACCGCAGTGGCCGAAACGATCTGGCCCAGTTGCGCAGTCTGCAGGACTGGTTCCTCCGCTATGAGTTGAAGACCGTGCCGGGTGTTGCCGAAGTCGCCAGTCTGGGCGGCATGGTGCGGCAATACCAGGTGGTGCTCGACCCCGTCAGGCTCGCGTCCTACGGCGTCACCCATCAGGTGGTGGTCGAAGCTCTCCAGCGCGCCAACGGCGAGACGGGCGGCTCGGTGCTCCAGCTCGCCGAGGCCGAATACATGGTGCGCGCCAACGGCTATCTGACCGAGCTCGACGACTTCCGGGCCGTGCCGCTCCGCACGGCGGCTGGAGGCGTGCCGATCAGCCTCGGGGACGTCGCGACCATCCAGATCGGCCCGGAGATGCGGCGCGGCATAGCGGAGCTGAATGGCGAAGGCGAGGTCGCCGGCGGCGTCGTCATCCTGCGATCCGGCGCAAACGCCCGCGCCACGATCGCGGCTGTCGCCGAGAAACTCCAGACGCTCAAAGCCGGATTGCCGCCGGGGGTCGAAGTGGTGACGACCTACGATCGCTCGCAGCTCATCGACCGGGCGATCGACAATCTGAGCGGCAAGTTGATCGAGGAGTTCATTGTCGTCGCCCTGGTCTGCGGCCTGTTCCTCTGGCACGCCCGGTCGGCGTTGGTCGCCATCCTGACCCTGCCGCTGGGCGTGCTGGCGGCCTTCCTGATCATGAATCTTCAGGGCGTGAACGCCAACATCATGTCGCTGGGCGGCATCGCCATCGCCATCGGGGCCATGGTCGACGCGGCAGTGGTCATGATCGAGAATGCCCACAAACACATCGAGCGATGGGAGCACGATCACCCCGACAAGAAGCTGGCGGGCGAGGAACGGTGGAAGGTCATCACCGAGGCGGCCGTGGAGGTCGGACCGGCGCTGTTCCTTAGTCTGCTGATCATCACCCTGTCGTTCATTCCGGTGTTCAGCCTCCAGGCCCAGGAGGGTCGGCTGTTCGCGCCGCTGGCCTTCACCAAGAGCTACGCCATGGCGGCCGCGGCGATCCTGTCGATCACCCTCGTGCCGGTTCTGATGGGCTATCTGATCCGGGGACGGATACCGGCCGAGCAGAGCAACCCGATCAACCGCTGGCTGACCCACATCTATCGGGGGCCGCTCGACTGGGTGCTGCGTCACCCAAGGAAAACTCTCTTGGTCGCCTTGCTGGTCTTCGCCACTACGGCCTGGCCTCTCAGCCAGCTCGGCGGCGAATTCATGCCGGCGATGGACGAGGGCGACCTGCTCTATATGCCTTCGGCCCAGCCGGGCCTCTCTGCGGCCAAGGCCGCGGAACTGCTGCAGCAGACGGACCGCATGATCCGCACGGTGCCGGAAGTGGCGACCGTGTTCGGCAAGGCCGGCCGGGCGGAAACCGCGACGGATCCGGCTCCGCTGGAAATGTTCGAGACCACCATCCAGTTCAAACCGCGCGATGAATGGCGCCGCGGCATGACGCCGGAGAAGCTGGTCGAGGAGCTCGACCGCGCGGTCCAGGTTCCGGGGTTGTCCAATGTCTGGGTTCCTCCCATCCGCAATCGCATCGACATGCTGGCGACGGGGATCAAGAGCCCCGTCGGCGTCAAGGTGTCCGGCGCCGACCTCGGTCAGATCGACCGCGTCGCGGCCGAGGTCGCCGAGGTCGCCCAATCCGTGCCGGGCGTGAGCTCGGCGCTGGCCGAGCGTCTGACGGGCGGCCGCTACGTCGATATCGACATCGACCGCGACGCGGCGGGGCGTTACGGTCTCAACATCGCCGATGTGCGGTCGATCGTCTCAGGCGCGATCGGCGGCGAAACCATCGGCCAGACCGTGGAGGGCGTGGCGCGCTATCCCATCAGCGTGCGCTATCCGCGCGAGTTGAGGGACAGCGTGGAACAACTGCGAGCCCTGCCGATCCTGACGCCTTCAGGCCAGCAGATCACCCTGGGCGCCGTCGCCGATCTGCGGATCGCCGACGGGCCGCCAATGCTGAAGTCCGAGAACGGCCGGCCGACCACCTGGGTCTATGTCGATGTGCGGGGACGCGACCTGGCCTCGGTCGTCGCGGATCTGCGTCGCGCCGTGGCCCGTGCCGTCACCCCCACGCCTGGCGTGAGCATCGCCTACTCGGGCCAGTTCGAATATCTCGAACGGGCGACCGCGCGGCTCAGGATCGTGGTCCCGGCCACGCTGGCGATCATCTTCGTCCTGCTCTACCTGACGTTCGGGCGCTTCGACGAAGCCCTGCTGATCATGGCCACCCTGCCGTTCGCCCTGACCGGGGGGATCTGGCTGCTCTATCTGCTCGGCTTTCACCAGTCCGTCGCCACCGGCGTCGGCTTCATCGCCCTGGCTGGGCTGTCGGCCGAGTTCGGCGTGGTGATGCTGATCTATCTCAAACACGCGCTGAAGGATCGTGGCCCTGACCCCGACCGCCAGCAGGTCGAGGAGGCCGTTCGCGAAGGCGCCCTTCTGCGTGTCCGGCCCAAGGCGATGACGGTCGCCGTGATCCTGGCCGGTCTGTTCCCGATCCTGATCGGCCACGGCGCGGGGTCGGAAATCATGAGCCGGATCGCCGCCCCGGTCATCGGCGGCATGGTGACCGCCCCCCTCCTGTCGATGCTTGTCATCCCAGCCGGCTATCTCCTCCTGAGACGCCGGAAATCAGGTCCCACCCAAACCCCCTCCCAAGGAGCCACGCTATGAAAAACCTGTTCGAGAACTCACGCACGCTCGCCCTCCGTCTGAGCCTGTCCGCCGGGGCGGTCATCCTCCTGGCGGCCTGCAGTCAGCAGCCCGCGGCGGATACCGAAACACCTGTCGACGCCAACTCCGCCGCCGCCCCCGCGGCTGCGGAGATGGACGGCATGTCGACGGCGACAGCCGAGGAGAAGTCCGCAACCGCTCGCGGCGTGATTTCGGCCATCGACGCGCAGGGCGGTAAGATCACGATCGAGCATGAACCCATCGCCAGCCTTGGATGGCCCGCGATGACCATGGGCTTCGCGGCGTCGCCCGCCCTGATTGACCAGGCGAAGGTAGGCGACCGCGTCGAGTTCGATCTAGTCGTTGTCGGCAGCGCGGGTGAACTTAAGGCACTCCGGCCGCAGTAGCCGCCGCCTGATCCAGTCTGGCGCCGCATGCCGCGCGGTGTACGGTTCGCGACGCGGCGGAGGGCCTTGGCTTCTCCGCCGCGTCGAGACTTTTTGACTTACCAAGGGCTCAATCATCCGTCCGCCCGGCGCCCGAAGCCCTGCGGACAAGCTGAACCGGCGGCTGAGGGAACGGAGCGATGGAACTCACCTTGAAGTACCCGAGTTCGATGATGAGGGAGATGAAGGATATGAGGGACACCAGCGGCATGGCCTCGAGGTCAGACCAGATATCCATGTCCTGGCTGCTGCGGCCCATCGATCTGCCTCCTCAACCTCTAGCCCCCGCATTGGAGCTTTTTGGGCGGTCCCGCCGGTGAACGCCCCGCCCGACGAGCGCGAGACGGTCATCATCACCGGCTCCAGCGGCTTCATCGGTTCGGCCCTCGTCAGGCATCTGTCCGCAAGATATCGGGTGATCGGCTTCGATCGCGATTTGCCGCCACACCCGCCTGCCGAAGCCGAATGCGTCTGCGTTGATCTGACGGACGACGCCAGCGTTCAAGCGGCGTTCCTACGGGTTCGCGTCGCCTATGGCGCGCGGATCGCCTCCGTCATCCATCTGGCGGGCTATTTCGACCTGACGGGCGAGCCCAGCCGCAAATATGAAGAGGTCACGGTCAAGGGGACCGAGCGGCTGTTGGGTGCCCTACAGGCCTTCGAGGCCCAACAGTTCGTCTTCGTCAGCACGATGCTGATCCATGCCTCCACGACGCCGGGCGTTCCGATCAACGAACAGTCGCCGCTCGATGCATCGCTGCCGTATCGCGACAGCAAAATCCGAACCGAACAGTTGATCCGCGAGCAGCGCGGCGCGATCCCGGCCGTCTACCTGCGTCCGGCCGGCATCTACGATGACGGCGGTCACTCCGCCTTTCTGGCCCAGCAGATCGCGAGGATAAACGAGAGGCGTCTGAGTTCTCACGTCTATCCTGGAAGCCTGGCCACTGGCCAACCCTCGCTTCATCTTGACGATCTGCTCGACGCCATCGAGCGTGTCATAGACCGGCGCGCCGCGCTCCCGCCTGATCTGCCGCTCCTGCTGGGCGAGATCGACGCGATGAGTTACGACGATCTGCAGCGCGCTCTGGGACGCCTTATCCATGACGAAGCCTGGGAAACCCATTCCATTCCCAAGGCCGCGGCGAAGGCGGGGGCCTGGGCCCAGAACACGGTTCTGGACGAAGACACCTTCATCCGTCCCTGGATGGTCGATATCTCCGACGACCACTACACGCTCGATCTGACGCGAGCGCGTCAGCTGCTGGACTGGTCGCCCCGACGCTCGCTTCGCGGGAGCCTTCCCGTCATCGTTCAAGGCCTGAAGGACGACCCCTATGCCTGGTATCGCGCCAACGGATTGAACGCGGCCCGCGTCGCGGATGAGAAGGCCGAGAAAGCGGCCGCCCGGCCGCACGACATGGCGCCGGCTGAACATCAGCAGATGATCCAGGACCATGCCCAAGGCATGCGCGGCATGCATTTCGACATGCTTTGGGTTCACTGGCTGACGATGGGACTGGGGCTGTGGCTCGCCACGGTCCCGTTCGTGTTCGGGACATTTACCCAAACGGAGTTCTCGGCAGCGATTCTGAACGTCACGGAGGAACGCGAGCTCTGGGATCCAGCGCTGCGGAACGCCTTGACGGGCTGGAACGACCTGATCTGCGGCGTATTGATCATGATGTTCGCGGCCTTGTCCATGTCGCCCAGAAACGGCTGGGCCCAATGGGCCAACGGCGCACTCGGCGTCTGGCTTCTCGGAGCTTCGCTCCTCTTCTGGGCGCCGAGCGCCGCGGTCTACGCCAACGACATGCTGGTTGGAGCACTGGTGGTCGCCCTGACCCTGCTCATCCCCATGATGCCGGGCATGAGCATGGAAGGGATGATGGACGGCACCAACACTCCGCCGGGCTGGAGCTACTGCCCATCGACCTACGTCCAGCGCATGCCCATCATCGTCATGGGCGCGATCGGCCTAGTGATTTCGCGGGTGCTCACCGCCTACCAGCTCGGACATATCGACAGTGCGTGGGACCCGTTCTTCGACGTTCCCGGCGCGCTGAACGGCGCCGAACACATCATCACCTCCGACATGTCGAAAGCCTGGCCGGTGGCCGACGGGGGAGTGGGCACCATGATCTACATGATCGAGATTCTGATGGGTGCCATGGGCGGTCGAGCGCGGTGGCGCACCATGCCATGGATGGTGTTGCTGTTCGGCGTCATCGTGGTGCCGTTGGGCGTCGTCAGCATCTATTTCATCATCATGCAGCCGATCGCCATCGGCACCTACTGCACCCTCTGCCTGGCCGCGGGCTTGGCCATGCTGATCATGATCCCTTATTCACTCGATGAGCTGGTCGCCATGGGACAGTTCCTCGTGCTCAACAAGCGACGCGGCAGACCTGTCTGGTCGACCTTCTTCCGGGGCGATGCCTTGCCCGGTGGGACCATCGACAGACATCCCGGTTTTGGCGATCCTCTGCCGGCGGCTTTCGCCTCTTCGATCCGGGGCGTCAACCTTCCCTGGACGCTCGTGGCGAGCGCGTTGATCGGGGTCTGGCTAATGTTCTCACGGGCGTCGCTCGGATCGATTCCGCCCATCGCCGACAGCGATCATCTCGTCGGCGCCCTGGTCGTGACGGTCGCCATCATAGCAATGGCAGAGGTTGCTCGACCGTTGAGGTTCCTGAACATTCTTTTCGGACTTTGGCTGATCGCCGCGCCGTGGCTGCTGCACGGATCGAGTGTCACCGGCGATGTCGCAGGCATGATCGCCGGTTTGGCGCTGATCGCCCTGAGCCTGCCGCGCGGGCGTCGCAGCGAGGAGCACTACGGAAGCTGGGATCGGCTTATCGTCTGAGCGGCCCTGTCGGGGGGCATGATCACGGCGCCTTTGCTCTCGATGCTCGTTATCCCGGCGGGTTACCTTCTCCTCAGGCGCCGCAAGGCCCGTTCAACCCCCTCAACCCAAGGAGCGACCCCATGACCCGAACCCTTATTTCACTCGCCGGCGCGGCCATGATGCTTTCGGCCTGCGGCCAACCCGCGGACCCGGCCGCCGAACCGGCCGCTGCCGCTCCCGTCGACACGGCTTCCGCGGCCGGCGCGGCGGACACGGCGACGTCCCCCGCTGCGGGCTCCAAATCCGGCAGCGGCGCAGGCGTGGTCACCGCCGTGGATACGGCGGCCGGCACCGTGACGATCAATCACGAGGCTATTCCGGCGGTCGGCTGGCCAGCCATGACGATGAGCTTCACGGCAGACCCCGCCGTGGTACAGCAAGCCGCTGTCGGGGATCGCGTCCAGTTCGACCTGACCGTTCAGGGCAACGCGGGTGAAGTCACCGCCATTCGCCCGGAATAGCCGGACCCGCCTTCACCGTTCGTGCGGGGCGTTGTCAGCGCACGCACGGTGAAGGCGGTGCTCCATCAACGGCTCGACGGAGTGATCGTGCCGGCCGCCTCCCGGCATGTCTCTTCGCAGCGGCGGCAGGCCTCGGCGCAGATGCGGCAATGCTCGTGCATGTCCGCGTGCTTGTCGCACTCCGCGGCGCAGGCCGCGCAGGTGTCGGCGCAGGCTTCGAGAAGGCTCTTGATGACCGCCTCGTTGCTCCCCGTGCGGCGCGCGCCGACCGCGCCGGCAGCCGCGCAGACGTCGGCGCAGTCGAGGTTGAGCCGGATGCATTGGACGAGATCGGCGACCATGGCTTCGCCGAGACAGGCGTCGGCGCAGATGCGGCAGGTCGCGGCGCACTCGTAGGCCGCCTCGACGGCGCGGATCAGTGCGTCGTTGGTCGAGCCTTTGACGTGAGGGTGGGCGCTGATCATGGACTGGATATGCATGAGGTTCTCCGATGGCGGACTCGGTCAACCCGTCGGACCGGCCGCCGTTCCCCGGCGACCGTGGTGCGCCGTGAAACGTGAACAGCGTGCCTCCCTGGACACCAGGCTAGGCTGGGTCAAGCTGTCCGGCCATGCTCCTGAGGGCCTATCTGCGGTCGGCAAGCGCCCCATCCTCCACCCGAATACGCCACGCCAGAAGCATGGCGTTCGCGATGCTCCATGCGATGGCGATCCAGACCTGGCCGAACGCCAGCGGCAGGACGAGGATTTCGAGGGACGCGATCACATAGTTGGGATGACGAACGAGCCGGTAGGGACCCCGTCTTTCCAACGGCGCGCCGGGCAGGGTGATGATCCGTGTCGTCCAGAAGCGTCCGAGCGTCGCGATGACCCAGAGTCGCCCGAACTGCAGCACCACGTAGAACGCAAGCCAGACGGGATGCGGAACCGTCGCTGGCGGCGTGGCGAGTGCGATCGCCGCGAGCCAGCTGGCGTGCAGCGCGATGAACAGGGGATAGTGGCGGGCGCCGACTTCGACTGCGCCCGATGCGATCAGCCGTTGTGTGTTGCGATCCGCCAACCAAAGTTCCCAAAGACGCTGGATCGCCACCAGGCCGATCACCAACCACAGCCACATCAGGGGTGCACCAGCATCAAGCCGGCAGTGAAGCCGGGGCCGAGCGTGGTGAGCAAAAGAGGCCCTTCCACTCCGTCGTCGAGCATCGCCTTCAGGACGAACAGCACCGTCGCGGCGCTCATGTTGCCGTGAGCGCGGAGCACCTCCCGCGTGTGGCTGAGCGTCCCCTGGGTCAACTCGAAGCAGATCTCCAGCGCGTCGATCACCTTGGCCCCGCCGGGATGGCAGACAAAGCCGCCGACATCCTTCGCCGTCATCCCGTTATCGGCGAGGAACTGCGTCGCCACCGGCCGGAAGTCCTCCTGAACGAGAGTCGGAATGTCTCGACTGAAGACGACCTTGAGCCCGTCGTCGGCCACCTCCCAGCCCATGACATCCAGACTGTCAGGCCAGGTGTGTTCGCGACTGGCGCCGAGAACGGGCCCTTTGGCGTCGTCACGACAGCTGATCACCGCGGCCGCCGCTCCATCGCCAAACAGGGCGGTCGCGACGAGGTTCGATTTGGATCGGTCCTGGGCCCGGAAGGTGAGGGCGCAAAGTTCGACCACAAGCAGAAGCACGCGCTCGTCCGGATGGGCCATCGCGATGTCGGCGGCGCGCGCGAGCCCGACCACGCCCCCGGCGCATCCGAGGCCGAAGACAGGCAGACGCCTTACGTCGGGCCGGAAAGGCATCACCGTCATCAGCCGGGCGTCCAGCGCAGGCGTGGCTATGCCGGTCGTGCAGACGACGACGACCGCGTCGATATCCTGCGCCGTCAACTCCGCCTCGGCCAGCGCCTTGCCCGCGGCTTCGGCCAGCACGGCGACCGCGTTCTCAAGGAACAGATCATTTCGTTCGGAGAAGCTGTGGGGCTTCAGATACCACTCGATCGGGACGCAGGAGTGCCGTGTCTCGATCAGGGCGTTTCTGTAGATCGGAGCCAGACGTTCGAAGCCGCCATGAGTGGTGGCGAACATCTCGGCGCCGTTCGCTGCCACATCCTCCTGTTGCAACGTGAATGGCGGCCAGGCCAGGGCGAGGGCCTGCAGCCGAGGGCGAGTGTGTGGCAAGCGACGCTCCAGCATTCGGGGAACCCACAAACACGACGCCTGCCGGTCACTCTCAAAGCACCGGCGAACAGACGAGGTTCCTGTGACCCGCAGTCCATATGCACGCCTTGAACACGACTTCGCCGGATCAGTTAAGGTCGCGCACCAGGCGCCGGCTTCCTGGTCCTCGCCGGCGGGTGCGCTGCTGGAGCGATGCCCGGATTCCTTGTCTGTCCCGCCCAGGATCCGGACGCGCTGGCCCGTTCGCATGCTGACCTAAACGACGACGATCCTCATCTCTCCGAGGGACAAAACCGGGGAGGGATGAGCCACGCGCATCCGTTCGTGATCGACGGGCGGCATCGTCGGTGGCCTTCAAAGAGCAACTTGAAGCCTTGATCTTCTCCAGAATTCCAGAATAATCGAATTATGGAATCAACGGCAGCAGTTCTCGCTCTTTCGGCCTTCGCTCAATCGACTCGAATGGAGGCGTTCCGTCTGCTGGTTCGACACGAGCCCTTGGGGCTGCCGGCGGGCGAGATCGCGGATCGGCTGGCCGTCCCGGCCAACACCCTGTCGTCCCACCTCGGCGTCCTCACCCGGGCCGGCCTTATCAAGCCGGAGCGCCGCAGCCGCTCCATCGTCTATCGCGCCGATCTGGATCGGCTGAGAGACCTGGTCCTGTTTCTGCTGAAGGACTGCTGCGGAGGGCGCGCGGACCTTTGCGAGCCGCTGCTCAAGGAACTCGCGCCCTGCCGCGACTGAGGATCACCGATGGACGTCATCATCTACCACAACCCCGCCTGCGGGACCTCGCGCAACGCCTTGGAGCTGATCCGGCACGCCGGCGTCGAGCCGCATGTGATCGAGTATCTGAAGACCCCGCCGTCGCGGGAGAGGATCGCCGACATGGCAGCGCGGGCCGGCGGCTCGCTGCGGGATCTGCTGCGCGAGAAGGGCACGCCCTTCGCGGAGTTGGGCCTGACCGACGAAACTTTGTCCGACGACCAGCTGCTGGACGCCATCGAGGCCCATCCCATCCTGCTCAACCGGCCGATCGTCGTCTCGCCCCTGGGCGTAAAACTGTGCCGTCCGTCCGAGGCGGTTCTGGACCTGCTTCCGGCCGGCAATCTGAGGCCCTTCACAAAAGAAGACGGCGAGGTCGTCATCGACGCCGACGGGAAGAGGGTCCGCTGATGGTCGACACGCCCGTGGTCGACACGCCGCGTGAGGCGCCCCGTCGGCTGTCCTTCCTGGACCGCTGGCTGACGCTGTGGATCTTCGTCGCCATGACGGCCGGCGTGGCGCTGGGAACCCTCGTTCCGGGACTGCCGGGCTGGGTCGACGGCCTCTCGATCGGGACGACCAACATCCCCATCGCCATCGGCCTGATCCTGATGATGTACCCTCCGCTGGCCAAGGTGAAGTACGAGGCCCTGCCCCAGGTGTTCGCCGACAAGCGGGTGCTGGCCCTGTCCCTGGTCCAGAACTGGGTGATCGGGCCGATCCTGATGTTCGCCCTCGCCGTGATCTTCCTCAGGGATCAGCCGGAGTACATGACCGGGGTCATCCTGATCGGCCTGGCGCGCTGCATCGCCATGGTGCTGGTGTGGAACCAGCTGGCCCGGGGCGACAACCAGTATGTCGCCGGCCTGGTGGCCTTCAACTCCCTGTTCCAGATCGCCTTCTTCAGCGTCTATGCCTGGATTTTCCTCTCTGTCCTGCCGCCGCTGTTCGGCCTGGAGGGCAGCGTCGTCGACGTCAGCGTCTGGACGATCGCGGCGGCGGTGCTGGTCTATCTGGGCCTGCCGTTCCTGGGCGGCTTCCTGACCCGCCGCGTGCTGATCGCGCGCAAGGGGGCGCACTGGTACGAGACCCGGTTCCTGCCGCGGATCGGCCCGCTCACCCTGATCGCGCTGCTGTTCACCATCGTGGCCATGTTCAGCCTCAAGGGCGGCGAGGTGGTCGCCCTGCCGCTCGACGCCCTGCGCATCGCGGTTCCGCTGACGATCTACTTTCTGGTCATGTTCGTGGTCAGCTTCCTGATGGGCCGGCTGATCCAGGCCGACTATCCGCGCACGACGGCTCTGGCCTTCACCGCCGCTTCCAACAATTTCGAGCTGGCCATCGCCGTCGCTATCGCGGCGTTCGGCCTGGCCTCGCCGGTCGCCTTCGCCGCCGTCATCGGCCCGCTGGTGGAGGTGCCGGTCCTGATCCTGCTCGTGTCGGTCGCCCTGTGGCTGGGGCGGCGCTGGTTCAAGGACACGGCCCCGATGACGAAAGCCGGCTGATGGTCGTCCTGCATCCGCTTGAGCCGGACGACGCCGGCTTGATCGCGGCTCTGAGGGCTGAGGACCTGCCCGCGCCTGGCGCCGGCCGCTACTTCAGCGCTGATCACGATGGCGCCGTCGTCGGCTACGTCGGGCTGGAAGGGGAGGGGCGCGATCTGCTGATCCGCTCCCTCGTTGTGCTCGCCGATCGGAAGGCGCGCGGCGTGGGAGCCCGGGTGCTGGCCGCTGCCGAGGTCGTCGCCGGCGACCTGGGCGCCGCACGCCTGCATCTGCTCACCACGACGGCCGAGCCCTTCTTCGCCCGGAACGGCTACCGGGCCGCGAGCCGCCAGTCGGCGCCGGAGGCGATCCGGCGGACCCGCGAGTTCGCGGGGCTCTGCCCGGCGTCGGCGGCCTATCTGACCAAGGACCTCTGATGACCTTCGACCGCCTGAGACCGCTGCCCGATCCGGATCATCTGCCGGCCTTGGACAAGGCCTATCTCTCCGCCGATCCGGCCCGCGGTCTGGGGCCGCACCACCATCCGCCCCGGATCCTGCTCCTCTACGGATCGCTGCGCGAACGGTCCTACTCGCGCTTCTGCGTCGAGGAGGCGGCCCGCCTGCTGCAATGGATGGGATGCGAAACCCGCATCTTCGACCCGTCCGACCTGCCCCTTCCGGGATCGCCCGGCGACGACGACCATCCGGCGGTGCGCGAACTGCGCGAGCACGCTCTTTGGTCCGAGGGCATGGTCTGGTGCAGCCCCGAGCGGCACGGGCAGGTCTCGGGCCTGTTGAAGCTGCAGATCGACCATCTGCCCCTGAGCATGGGCGGCTTGCGCCCGACCCAGGGCCGAACCCTGGCCGTCATGCAGGTCTCCGGCGGGTCGCAGAGCTTCAACGCCGTCAACACCCTGCGATTGCTCGGCCGCTGGATGCGGATGATCACCATCCCCAATCAGTCGAGCGTGGCCAAGGCCTTCCAGGAGTTCGACGACGCCGGGCGGATGAAGCCGTCCGCCTACTACGAGCGCATCGTCGATGTGATGGAGGAACTGGTGCGCTTCACGATCCTGATGCGCCCGCACTCGGCGCAGCTGGTGGACCGTTACTCCGAGCGGAAGTCCGCGGGGACGGCCATCGACGCGGCGAACGACCTTTCTTCGATCGCGATAGCGCCCACATCGCCAGGCGGGGCAAAGATGCCCAGCCCAGGGCAGGCGGATCGCTCGAAGTGATTCAGCGTCGTCTATTTTGGTCTAGACCAAAAGCCGGTCAAACTGAACGTGCAGGTGTAGTCGCGACCAGAGCGGTTTCTGGCCCGCCAAGCCCACCTCTGTCGAAGTGCAGCTGCGATCAGGGCGTCTCGAGCACCCGGCTCAGTAACCGGGAGACCCTCGCCGAGCCGAACGCTGGCCGCCTGGGCCAATCGATCGGGATCCAACGCACGGGCCCGCTCGAGCACCCTGGGCACAAGTTCGGTCCGGTCCTCGGCGAGCCGATGCATGCCTAGAAGAAGAGCGACAAGCAGAACCTCCGCGTTCAGACCGCTGGGGACGGATGGCGTCCTGCGAAAATCGTAGGTTAGGCCGCCGAGCTCGAACCGGCCTTGGCGCCGGAGATTGTAGACGATCGATTCATTGTAGAGCTGTGTCGTCCCGACCCCGAGGCCGTTGAACGCGCTCGGGGACATCATCAGAAAGCGGTCGTCCTTGAGGAAGGCCTTGATCAGCTTCTCCGGCCTTGCGGGCGCCCTGCCGAACCGGCTCTGGCGCGGCGCCATGTAGAGGCCGTGGGAAACCTTTTCCAGATGGCCCTCGACCACGAGCCGACGCACATGGCGATCAAGGGCGCTGGACCCCTTCGCGAGGTCCCGACGACGATAGACCTCGCCGGGTCGCAGCTGCCTCCTGAGGTCATCGAGAGCCGACATGCCGCCGCCGACCCTAGAAGGGCACCAGGCCCCGGAGCACCGGGCGCGCCCAGTCCGGAAGCGGGGGCGAAAGGGTGATCCTGGCCCCCGCCTTTTCACAGAATGGGCGGAGAAGGGCAGGGGCGCCGTGAGTGTTGTCGAACAGGACCGCCAGATCGGCCTGTTCAAGCGCTTGGGGCAGCAGGTCCAGCGTCCGGACATAGCGCTGACGTATGCGATCTTCAGGCACGTCGTGACCACCCAGCAGGACTCTCTGGGCGACGCGCGCCACGTTCAGAGAGGGGGATTCCGTCGCAACGAAATAGAGAGCGGTTCGAAACCCACGCGTCTTGGCCTCCCGCAGAACCTCGATCTTGGACGGATGAGACATCACGGTCTCGAACGAGAAGCTTCGTCCGGCCTCAAGGCAAGCCTGCCGCTCATCGGCGGCGATCTGCTGCGCTTCACGGACGCGCGCGCCATAGGCGCCTTCCAGCGTCTTGGCGATCTCGTCGGGATTCACATAGTGGCCGAGATCGACCCCGTCCGCCCTCAACTGGTTCGTCAGGGTCGTCTTGCCGGACCCGTTTGGCCCCGCGATCATCAGGACGAACGGCGGCTCAGAGGCCAAGCCGGCGTCGCACTTCAATCTGGAGGTCGGCGGCTCCGAAAAGCGGCGTGACGGCTGCGCCTTTCACGGCTGCTCCGGCCTTCGCACGGTTTGCGGTGGGTAGAGGTGAGCCTCGCCTTGCAGTGGGAGAGTAGGCGACGCGCGCGTGCTCGGAGCAGTAGACGCCTTCGGATGCCCGACGACCGCAGAAGGTGAACTCGCGTGAAGACGGATCACCGATCGGCCACTTGCACATGTGGGCGCCGAGGGTGAGCACCGTAGCGGTGCCGTCCGCCACTTCCATTAGTCGGACGCGGGCCGAGGCCGGGCGGGTTGATGGCCGTCCGCCGGACAGGCCCAGCTGATGCACCTTGCCGATGACGTCATTTCGGGTGATCCCACCGAGCCGCATCGCGATCTGGGTGGCGCTCAATCCGTCGAGCCAGAGCGTCTTCAGCAGATCGAGCCGTGCGTCGTCCCACGGCGGCGGGGTCGCAGGTTCGGCTTCAAACGCAGCAAGAGGAACGTCGGCGCGCTTCGCCTCATCGGCGGCGGCGCGGGACGCTCGGGCCCCGGCTTCGACGAGGTCTTCGAAACTCAGATCGAAAGGCGTTGGTGCCATGCGATTCATATAGCGAATATAGGGGCCGATCGATAGGGCGTCACTGCCGCGTCGCGGAAACAGAATGTGCCGTCGATTTCAAGGTCGCGCCGTGATCACGTCTGATCGAGCACCAGTCCAGGGCGACCATCACCGCGTCATCACTTGAAGACGGCAGCGGGATAGACACGCCCGGCGACCGGTCGGATGCGGATCGCCGCTTCCATCGCGCCGATGGTCAGGCGACAAGCCCGTATGAACGATATCCCGGCACGCCAGAACAGACCCGAGAATCTCCAGCTGATGCGGGCGCGCCAGGAGATGTTCCACCGCGCTAAGCTCATCTTTATCCTCCAGCTGATCCTGACCGTCTTTCTGCCGGTGGTCGGAGCGGCCACAGGTCTGTTCGTCGAGGAAGCGCGTTCGGGCGTGGCGGCATTCAGCCTCGTAGTCACCTTGCTGGACATCACTATTCTGGATCGCGCCCAGCGCCGTTTCGTGCGGAGCGGCGCAAAAATCGCCGAATGCTTCGACTGCTCCGTGCTGCAATTGCCTTGGAACGGCTTGAGCGCAGGAAGACGTATCGATCCTGAGATCATAGAGGCTGCAGCAGAAGCCTGGTCGAAACGCCACAGCGACAAAGGCATCCTTGACTGGTACCCGGCCGAAGTCGGCAGCACGAGTCTGGAAGCCGGGCGGTTGCTCTGTCAGCGCAGCAGTCTCTGGTACGATGTCACCCTTCGGCGCTTCAACGGCTCGATTGCCCTGGTGCTGGCGATCGGCATCCCAACCGCCTTTCTCATTGCCTGCTGGGTCGTCCGGCTGCCGCTGAGCGACGTCGCCGTGACCTGGATGCCAGTGGCCCCGGTGCTGGTCTGGTCCGTTCGGGAGCACTTCAGACAGAAAGACACGGCCGAAAGCCAGGACCAGACGAAGAGCGAACTGGAGTCTGTTCTGGCGAGGGTGGAGGCGGAGGCGATTTCAGCAGACGACGCCCGCGACGCCAGCCGCAATATTCAGAACGCCCTATATGCGCGTCGGGTGTCCAGTCCTCTGGTCATGCCGGGCCTCTATGAGGCCCGGCGCGCCTACCTGGAAAGACATATGAAAGCCGGCGTCGCTGCGAGGCTGCGCGCCGCCGGCTCTACACCCGACTGATTAGGCCGCCGGGAAGAAGTCGCCGAAGACGCCTTTCCAAATCCGCACGGCCTCTGTCTCGCTGCCCTGCGCCTCGGCACGATAGGCGCGCGTTGCGGCCATCTCGGCGTCTCTCAACGTCTGGCGAGCCACGGCGCATTTGGCGGCCGTCATCTCGTCGGATACCGGCGGCCCCAGTCTCGCCGGATCGCTCCAGGTGTCGTCGATGCTGGCCGCAGCGGCGGCGAAGAATCGCCGGGCTTCGTCGGGGAAGCTGTTGAACGGACCGTCAACCAGATCGAGGGCCATGACTTCGACAAGGAAGGACGGTTGGATCGGCTTGCCGTTGGCCCGGTTCCAGCTTTTCAGCATCTTTACGAGCGGCACCCAATTTCCGCTCAGCGTCTTGTTCTTCGCCGTCGTCAGGTCGTTGTGGGTCGCGGGGTTCGTCTTGATCCACTTGCCGAGATCCTCGTCGGGAATCTCGTAATCCGATCCCGACTGGAACGCCGGGACGACGTCCAGGCTGACGACCTTGCCTTCCTCATGCTGGGTCTGGTGGCGTTTTTCGAACCAGACGGTCACGCACCGACGGTCGCGCTCCACCTGACCTCGCCCGTACGCATCAACGAGGCACGTCTCGAGGTCGTCCAGAACGGCCTTCGGGTGCGCCTTGCGTCGGTGGTCCTCCTTTGACCCCAGACAGACAAAGATATCGATGTCCTTGAGCGGCTTTGTCTTGGTGTGTCGCCCGTAGGAGCCGGTCAGGAAGTCGTGGTCGACGTGGAAGGCTTCCTGCACGGTGGCGCGGACATCCTTCTGCCGACGGCTTGCATCATCCTTCTCGGTCTGCGTCAGCTCCAGCCGGCTTTTGAATGTGGCGAATGCGTCGCTGACCTTGGTCATGCCGGCCTCCAGTAGTTGAGCCCGGCGGTGATGTCGTGGGTGGCGATCGCCGTGCCGGTGGACCGGCTGACGAGGCCGGCCGTCGAGAGGTGCGATGTGCTGGACATTCCCGGAACTTCCGGTCGGCCTCGCTTGCAGCTCAGGATGATCCGATAGGTGCATCCGGTCGGCGGGCGACCGACCTTGTCGATCGTGCGCTGAACGTGGTCCCGGTCGACCCACATGTCATCGTCGACTCCGCTGCCGTCGTAGGTGACGGGGAAGTCCCAACGCAACTGCAACGTGCTCGATCCCGGCTTGAAAAACTCGATGGTCACGACTTCGAGATGGCCGCTCTCGAGCCAGGTCCGGGCGGCCGGTCCGACGATGGTCCAATCGTCCGCCAACTGTTCCGGCGATAGCCCGGCAGCCTGAACGATGCGTTTCAGCTGGTTGCGCATGTGATCCGCCACGAAGGCGGCGGTGTGCGTGCGGGTATAGGTGAAGGTCGAGACAGCCATCAGCTCGCAGCTCCCCAGTTGATGCTGAGAGCCGCCGATGTGTCGTTGGCGGCAGTCGAGGCGTCCTGTTCGGTGTCCGTGGGACCGGAGCCGAGGACGTGGACCGCGAGGCGAGGAGCCCGTGTTTTCAACGTCTGCGTCACCCAGTCGAGATCCTCCGGGTCACAGGGCACATGGAGGGTCCAAGCCTTGCCGGTGGGGTTCCAATCGAGAGGCGCGACCTCGGCGCCGCGGGCTACCGCGTCCGCGCCGTAGGCGCCGTAGATCACCAGGCGATGTCCGTCCCCCTTCAGGGTCAGCGGATGTTTGGCGTAGTGGTCCTCGGAAAGCAGAGTGGCCATGACGCTCGCCGCCGCCGTGAGCTGGCCGGCGTCGATCGAATCCGGCCGCGTGATCAGAGCGATGATCTCGGACCAGGTTTCGGCTCCCGTGCGGACCGGCACGGACGCGATATCTCTACGCAGCTTCACGGCCGACCTCCTTGTTCGCCTGGGTCGAGGCCTTGAGGGCCGCCAGCACCTGTTGGCTTGTGACGAGGTTGGGGTCGCGAGCGGTGGCGATGGAGCCCGCCAGGGCGCTGACCACGGCCTTGCGCAGGCGGCGGCCGTCCATCCCGCTCGATGCGGCGACGAAAAGGCTCATGTCGTTCGCAAGGTTGCGGATCGACGGCCATTGGCGGCCCAGCCCTTCGAGGGTGTCGCGGATGATTTCCGCCCGGGCCTCGTTATTCGGAGGCGGGATGTACTCGATCAGATCCGCCCGCGAGAGAAAGGCGCTGTCGACGGCCTGCGGATAGTTGGTCGTGGCGATGAGCAGGATATTCTTGTGCTGGCGCGTGAGGAGATCGAGGCTGGCGAGGACCGCGTCGGTCGCACGATGAACATCCACGGGGTTGGCTTCGAGGCTCATCTTCTTGCGGTCGGCCGCGAGGGTTTCGACCTCGTCCAGCAGGACTACGGCGAAGCCGCCCATTCCCGCCTCCGGGATGGTCTGGTTGAACAGGGTCGTGACCTGCTGCTGGCTCTTGCCGAGCGACGCGCTGGCGAGCCCGTGCGGATCGACCTGGATGAAGTTCACCTTCGAAGGGGACAGCATCGCGGCGACCTTGGTCGCCAGCCCGCGGGCGAGCGTGGTCTTCCCCGTGCCGGGGACGCCGGCGAGCACGATCAGGCCGTGCAGCGGAGCGACGTCGAAGGAGACGGCGCGTCGGACGGTCAGGGCCAGAGTCGCCTGGGCGACGAGCCGGTCCTTGACCGCCTTGTCCATCTTGATCGAGTCCCAGGCGGACTCGAAGGCGGGATCGGGGAGGGTGCAGCGATAGGCAATGCCGGAACTCATACGAGAGTCCTTTCGATTCAAGGGGAGATGAATCCGAGAGGGCGCTCAGTCGCGGCGACGGTTGTGTGCTCGCGAACGCGATGCATAAGATCGCGCCGCCGACCCGAATGAGTCGGTAACCGGAGAGAGGGCGGCCTTCTTTTGAAGACCTGCAAGTCGGGACGGTCGTCCTCTCCCCACCATGTTCATGCTGACATCGTCAGGCACGCTCCTTCGTCTGATACGCGAGCCGCGCCCGAACACGGCGTCGGCGGATCGATCGAATTCAACGGAATTGGCACAGCCGAAACCCAACCCGGACAGACTCGATATGTTGAGTCGGGTCGCAGGGAAAGGGATCGTTAACCCGTTTTCACTCTGAGCCGATTCGTCTCACGTGTCGAAACTTTCGTCAAGATGTAGTGGCGCGCAGGGTCTGAACCGCAATAGACAGCGTTTGCGACCCCAATAACACGCCTCTGGCCCACCGACCTTCCACAGCTTTCGATTGCCTGAAGCCGAGGGTGACGGCGGGAAGTCAGGACCGCTTCGCCGCCAGGTAGGCCCGCCAGCGACGCGACAGGTCCCGACGTCGCCACCGATAGACGAGCGGCGGGACGACAGGCGCGCTCTCGACGGCGGCGTTGTAGTCCGACATCAGGAGGAGAACGTCGGCCTCCGGATAGCCCCGGGCCGCAGTCGTCTCGATGCGCCGGAAGATTTCAGCGATGGCGTGGGCGGCCTGATGATGACCGAGTAGGGCGCCGAGAACGTCGGATGACAGAACGAACACCAGCGCCGCGATCATGACCCGAGCCGCGTTGATCTGGGCGTCAGAGGTCAGGTCGACGACGCCGCGCCACGCGGCGGCGCAGAGCACCAAGCCGATAACAACGAGAATGGCGGCCACGACGCCCGCGCTCGTCTTCTGGAGATCGCCCGTCCAGTAGGCCGACTCCTCGACGAGCTCCGCCGCGCGTTGAAAGCCCGGGCGGCATCGGCTCGCGAAATAGTCTTCCTCCCGCACGAGGCGGCGGCCGCGGATCGAAAGCGCGAACCCGTCGAATATGCGGAGCCTTTGGGCCGGCGAAACGGACTGGCCGAGCCCGCTGGCCAACAGGACTGCGCGGCGCGCCTGATTGCCCGCGGTCCGGTGCCGCCCACCGCGTCGACCGATCTCGAACCAGGCGAGCGCAAGAGTGAACCCGACGAAGGCAAAGGTCAGCAGGGTGGGTCCGTCGTTGAAGAATACGGAGCCCGCGGCCACGACCGCGACGAGGAACTGAGTAGAGAGTGAAGCGACCTGAAGCTGCTGGGCGCGATCCAGCTCGACCCGCTGATGGGTTAGGAGGCTGGAGTTGCTGAAGGCGTCGGCGATCTCGATCAGGACGCCCTCGACGAACATCGCCTTGCCCGACGTGTAAGCAGGCAGGTCTTCCGCGTGTTTCTCGGCCAGAGCGGTTTTCAGCGCCGCGTACTGTTGAACAAGGCCCTCGTCGTGCGCCAACGCATCCCGAAACGCCACCATGCGCTCGCCCCACTCGGAGTCGGTAGGCACCAGATGAAGATTGAAAGCCGGGCTGTCCGGCGTGCCGGTGCGGGTAAGGAACCGCCGTGGGTCAGCTCCTCCAATCTTCTCCTCAACGCGGTAGCCCTGGTTCCTTAGGGATCGCGAGACAGCGTCCGCCGCTTGCCAGTCCGTTAGAGTGACGAGAATGTCTATGATCGGCTTCGCCGGCAGATCTGCGACTGCGGTGCTTCCGACGTGATCAAAGAAGCACTGGACTTGGCTATCGGACTTCAGCCGATCGGCTTCGGCCATGAAGGCGGCGGACCATCCGGTGTCGTGATTCACGAGTGCGACGGGAGTCTGACGGAGCTCGCGAGGCCTGCTGATGGCGCGCCATGCCTCCCCGGCCGCATTGATGAGAACTTTAGGCAACCCGTGAATTGTCGTCATCGCGTTCTTGTCCCGCGATCCAAACACGGCGTCCAGTCGCGCGCCTTCTCCAAGGCCTCAGAACACCGACGCGATTTCTGTACCGATGGGGCCTGCGGATGGGTTGTAAAAACGCAGCGCAGAGCGGGCCGTCGTGGCGTAGTCGGGGGTATCTGATACCCGGTCGGCGGATGCGCCCACGACCGCGAGAAGGAGCGTCTCCAGCTGGGTGATCGCGGCGCGCTTCTCCGCCATGTAGTTGTGCTGGACATAGACGGCCATGGTGATCGGCGATCCGCCGCCGAGATCGCCGGCGTGGTTGAGAAGCTTCGACAGGATGAAAGGACTGACGCCAGCGATCGCGAGCCGGGTCGCGCCGCTGCGACGCAGGTCGTGCGTCGTCAGGTCGAGCGACCCGATCCCCTCCCGGATATCTCGCATCGCATGGCTGATCGCGGCCGGCGACAGATAGGGGACTGTCTTGCTGCGACCCACGAAGACATAGGGCGATGGATCGTCCCCGGGAGCGGGCTCGGATCGGAGCGCGATGGCTTCCCGGATCAGACCGATCGCCGTGGCGCAGAGCGGAACGGCCGTCACCCGACCGGCCTTGGTCTTCTCCGCGGGGATCGTCCAGACCGCGGCATTGAAGTCGATTTCAGGGATGCGCATCGCCGCGATCTCGCCCCGCCGCTGGAGCGTCAGCATCGCGAGCTGAATGGCGATACGGACCGGCCGACTGACCATGACGGGTTCGTCGCGGCCGCCGGGGAGGGGGCGCCGCAAGCCTGTGGGATCGATCAGGGCCCTCCACAGCGACCGCGTCTCCTCATCCGTCAGGATGCGGGTGCGGGGAATTTCCTCTGCCAGGTCGACGAGCTCGCCGGCTGGATTGCGGGCGATCCTGCCTTCGAGGACGCCCCAGGCGTAGATCTGCCGCAGGAGGCCCCGGACTCGGTTCGAGGTGATGCCGCGACCAGCGTTCAGGAGATCGCGCAGCAGCTTACGGACCGCGTCGCGGGTGAGCGCCTCGACCCTGATCGAGCCGAGCGCTGCGAGATACTTCTTGTAGAGATAGCGCTCGGCCTTGATCGTCTGCGGGCGCTTGCGCCGGCGGCTGGGGCGGTACTCTCCCGTCTCGCAGACGGCGAAGTAGGCCTCGGCCAGATCATCGACCGTACGAATGGCCTGGGCTTTGGCCTCGGCCTTGGCGACCTGTCGCGTGGTCGCGGGATCGCCGCCGTCATCGACCTCCGTTTGAATCTTCCTCGCCCGTGCTCTCGCGCCGGCTACCGTCAAAGCCGAGGTATCGCTGATCGCCTGCTCGGGCGGTACGTAGTGACCGAGCCGGATGCGCGGTTGACTTCCGTCCGGTCGGCGATACCTATAGCCCCAGATACGGGTGTCCGAAGACACCCTCAGATACAGGCCTTTCACGGCGGTATCCCAGAGCTCCAGACGGCCGCCTTCGGTGGCCTTGGCCGACGCAACCGTCCGGTCCGTGAGCTTCAAAGTCGGCATCCCGATCTCCGATGAGCGCCCTTTGCTGGGGCACATATGGGGCACAGATTGCAGCAACTCGAAGAATACGGGTGAAAAGCGGTGACGTCAAAAACATTATCAGAAACAAGCGGTTAGAACAGTCCTGACCAGTAGTGAAATGTCCTGAAAACAACCTCAGGGTAGGCTGGGGGTCAAGGGGTCGCAGGTTCGAATCCTGTCGCTCCGACCATTCTTGAAAAAGAATGATGATGGTGGGGTCGTCCTTGCGGGCGGCCCCATCGCCGTATCTGGGGGGAGGTTCGGCGCTCAGCCGCGCTCGGCCCATCTCAGCAACGGGATGAGCGGCAGGCCCCAGGCGGTCCCGCCGATGCCGAAGAACAGGAAGTCAATCCATTGCGACGGCGGCAGCATTCCGCGCAGGGCGATCAACCCCCAGACCCAAAAAACGAGAAAGAGCAGCACACCGATCGCGGCGACGAAGCGACGCAGACGCGGCGGCATCAGCGCTTGTTCCGGAACAGGAAGAAGGCGACCAGACAGATGCCCGATCCCACGAGCGCCCACGGCACCCAGACCCAAGTGGCCATCGTACTGACCGCGAAGACCCGGACCGCCAGAAACCATCCGCAGGCCAGGCCGATTCCGGACACAAGGCTTGTGCCGCCGAAGCCGCGCCGGCCCGTCAGAAGGTCCGCGATCCAGGCCAGCAGCAGGCCGCCTGCAACGGCGGCGGCGATATCGGCGTATTGCAACCCTGATCTCCTGCGGCGACAGCGCCGTTAACTCAATCCGACTCGATCTTGTCGCTTGGGGCGGGCATACCGCACCGGTCGCGTCTGGTCTTCGTTCGACGCGACACCATATCCGGGTCAGTGTCAGGCGTCGAATGAACCGTTTCGGAAATCCAGATCGTAACCGCGCCGTCGCCGTATGGCTGTTCGCCACGGCCGCCGTCGTCTTCCTGATGGTGGTGATCGGCGGCATCACGCGGCTGACGGGCTCGGGCCTGTCGATCACGGAGTGGAAGCCCATCATGGGCGCCATTCCGCCTCTGAACGACGCGCAGTGGGCCGAGGCCTTCGAGAAGTACAAGCAGATCCCGCAGTACGCGCAGGTCAACGCCGGCATGAGCCTGGGCGAGTTTCAGGGCATCTTCTGGTGGGAATGGCTGCACCGTCTTATCGGGCGTCTGGTGGGTATGGTGTTCGCCCTGCCGCTGATCGTCTTCCTGCTGTGCCGTCTGGCGCCGGCTCGGTCGGTATTCCACCAGTGGGCCATGCCCAACCGTCTGATCTGGCGCTGTGTTCTGCTCCTGGCCCTGGGCGGCCTTCAGGGCCTGATCGGATGGTGGATGGTGTCCAGCGGCCTGTCCGAGCGTGTCAGCGTGGCGCCGGAGCGTCTGGCGACACACCTGGGCCTGGCGTTCGTGCTGTTCGCCGCCCTGATCTGGACGGGGCTAGAGGCCTGGAACGGTGAGGATCACGGCCGCCCGCCGTCGGGTTGGGCGAGGGGCGCCGGCCTCCTGCTAGGCGCGGTCTTCCTGCAATGTCTGCTGGGCGCCCTCGTGGCCGGCGGTCATGCGGGGCTTGTCTATACCGACTGGCCGCTGATGAACGGCGCCGTTCTGCCGCCGGCCGACTGGAGCCTGGGCGCGACCGCCTTCCTGCATGATCAGGCGCTGACGCAGTTCAATCACCGACTGGTCGCCTATGGTCTGCTGATCGCCGTCAGCGTCTATGCCTTCCAGGCCTGGCGCTGGCGCGTGGCGGAGGGAATGGGGCTCGGCGCCTTCACGCTTGCGGGTGTGATCTGGTTCCAGGCTCTGCTGGGGATCGTGACCCTGGTGCACGCGGTTCCGGTGTGGCTGGGCGTGCTGCACCAGGCAGGCGCCGCGATCGTGCTGGCGACGGCTACCGTGAACCTATGGTTGGTGCTGCGGGCTCAACCGCGCATCTTCATGTCCGGACCGAGGACCATGGGCCTCTGATCGCCAGCGTCATGCCGGGGTACATGATGTTGACGAACAGCACCTCGCGATCCGGCGAGAAGCAGGCGCCGGCGAATTCCGAGTTGCCGGTGAAGACGTTGCGGCCGATCGTATAAACCTTGCCCTCTGGCGTGACGCCTTTCAGGTGGTTTCGGACGTCCGAGGAGTAGTTGTCCTCGCACAGGATCAGGTGTCCCCAGGGCGCGACGGTGATGTTGTCGGCCATGTTCATCGTCTTTGGATCAGTGCTTTCCACGAACAACTGCAGCCGGTCTGCCGCGTCGTTCAGACCGGGAACCAGCCGCATGACCTGACCGCGGCGGATGGGTCCGCCCGAAGTTGCGGTGAAATACAGTTCGTCTTCGCCCCACCAAATGCCTTCGCCCCGCGCCACCCAGGCCGCGCCGGCTGCATGACCGCGCTTGGCCAGGTCGCCATTAGGAGATTCGACGTCGTCCAGATCGATCCATTCGATCTCCCTCCAGTCGCCGACAGCCCAGGTGCGACCGTCCTGATTGCGGGTGTCGGCCGAGGGCGCGCCCTTCCAGGCCATCGCCTGAAGCCGGCCGCCCTCAATCAGCTTGCCGGGCGCATTGGGAATGAAGCGATAGAAGAGGCCGGCGTTGTCGTCTTCGGTCAGATAGACGACGCCGGTGCGGGGATCGACGCAGACGGCCTCGTGATCGAACCGGCCCATGGCCTTGAGCGGCACGGGATCGACCAGGCCAGTCGCGGTCGCCGGCACTTCGAAGATCCACCCGTGGGCCTTAGTCACATCGGCGTCGGCCGGCGTCTCCAGCGTCTCCTCGCAGGTCAGCCAGCTGCCCCACGGCGTCGGGCCGCCGCAGCAGTTGGTCGAGGTGCCGGCCAGCGTCAGATGCCGGCTGACCATCTGGCGGGTCGCCAGATCATAGATGATGGTGGAACAGCCGCCGGGCAGGGGGCGGCCATTCTTGTAGGTATCGTAGCCCCGGCTGGCGTCCAACAGGTCAAGCCGTTCCTCCCGCAGGCCGCCTGGACCCAGGTTGCGATGCAGGCCGCTGGAGCCCTTCAGCTCGTGATTGACAACCAGGGCCACGCGAGACCCTTCAAGCGGGAAACAGGCCATGCCGTCGGGCTGTCCCGGAGCGAACAGGCCGTCGTCCATCGTGTCGCCGCTCTGGGCCACGACCTGATAGGAAAAGCCTTCGGGCAGATCGAGCAGTCGATTGGGATCGCGCAGCAGCGGGCCGTAGCCATGGACATCGTTGACGTAGGTCTCTTCACCCGCCGTCTGAGCGGCGGCGTGACGCGCCAGTCCCGAGAAGGCGGCGGCTGCGCCCGTGGCGATCAGACCACGACGATGAAGGATCATGAGGGGCTCCAAAGCTGTCGCGGTTGCGATGCCCGCCTATAATCATGGTTTGATGACGTTTTATGTTACGCCGTAACGCTTGTCACACCAGTTACGCCGGGTATTTTAATACCGTATTTGAAAAACTGTGTTTGAACAATACGTTGTGGCAAGTGCGGCGTTGTCGTGTGCGTTGACGCGACCAGTCGTCTCCTGTATCAGCGCGCCTTCATTCGGTTCCCTCGGGGGCCGGACCCGATTTTCGTCTCCAGGAACCCCCTCATGCTGAAGAGCACTACGGCTTCGTTGAAGCCGGCCGAGGTCGAGAAGAAGTGGATCCACATCGACGCCGAAGGCGTCGTGGTGGGCCGCCTTGCGACCTTCATCGCCAACCGTCTGCGCGGCAAGCACCGCGGCGACTACACTCCGCACGTCGACTGCGGCGACTATGTCGTCGTCACCAACGTCGACAAGGTGGTGTTCACCGGCAAGAAGAACACCGACAAGATCTACTATCGCCACACCGGTCACCCGGGCGGCGTCAAGTCGACCACGCCTGAGAAGGTTCTGGGCGGCCGCTTCCCCGAGCGCGTGCTTGAAAAGGCTGTCGAGCGCATGCTGCCCAAGGAAAGCCCCTTGGCCCGCAAGCAGATGACGCACCTGCGCCTGTTCGCCGGCGCCGCGCACGACCACGAAGCCCAGCAACCGGAAACGATCGACTTCAAGTCGGCGTCGCCCAAGAACACCCGGAGCGTCTGAGCATGACCGACGTGACCAACACCGAAACCGCAACCGGCTTCGACGCCCTGAAGGGCCTGAGCTCTTCGGTCGAGAACGACGCGCCCGTCTATGTCCAGAAGCTGGACGCCCAAGGCCGCGCCTATTCGACCGGCAAGCGCAAGAACGCCATCGCTCGCGTCTGGGTGAAGCCCGGCACCGGCAAGATCACCATTAACGGCAAGGACCAGGAGCAGTATTTCGCTCGTCCCGTGCTGCGCATGATGATCGCTCAGCCGCTGACCGTCTCGGACCGCGCCACCCAGTATGACGTGATCTGCACCGTCGAAGGTTCCGGTCTGTCGGGCCAGGCCGGCGCGATCCGTCACGGCCTGTCGCACGCCCTCACGCACTTCGAACCGGAACTGCGCAAGGTCCTGAAGCCGCATGGCTTCCTGACCCGCGACAGCCGCGTCGTCGAGCGCAAGAAGTACGGCCGCGCCAAGGCTCGCCGCAGCTTCCAGTTCTCGAAGCGCTAATCGCGTTTACGCGGTTTGGATTTGGGGCGCTTCGGGGAGACCCGGAGCGCCCTTTTTCTTGCGCCTTTGCTCCTTAAGCGGAGAAGGGACGGGAGAGACAAATGACCCATACCATCTTCATCGACGGCGAGGCCGGCACCACGGGGCTGGAAATCCGCGAGCGGCTGGAAGCGCGCCCGGATTTGAATCTGCTGTTGCTGGGCGACAGACGTCGGGATGCGGATGCACGGCGCGAGGCTCTGAACGGCGCCGATGCGGTTATCCTGTGTTTGCCCGACGATGCGGCCCGAGAGGCCGTGTCCATGATCGACACCCCATCGGTCAAGGTGATCGACGCCTCGACCGCCTATCGGGTCGCGCCGGGCTGGGCTTATGGCTTTCCTGAAATGGATGCCGGGCAGCGTGCGCTGATCGCGCGCTCTCAGTTCGTGTCAAACCCCGGTTGCTATCCGACCGGTTTCATCGGCTTGATGCGGCCGCTGGTGAAGGCGGGTCTGGTTCCAGCTAACTATCCGGTCACGGTCAATGCGGTGTCGGGCTATTCCGGCGGCGGCAAGGCCATGATCGCCGAGTTCGAGGCGGCCCGAGAAAACAGTGGGGGCGCTACGACCGCCTATCGCGCCTATGGCCTGACGCTGAGACACAAGCATGTGCCCGAAATGACCAAACACACAGGTCTGAGCCGGGACGTGCTGTTCACGCCGGCGGTCGGCAACTACCGCCAGGGCATGCTGGTCGAGGTTCCGCTGCATCTGGGGGCCCTGCCGGAAACCCCTTCTGTCGAACGGCTGCACGGCGCCCTGGTCGAGGCCTATGACGGCCAGCGTTTCGTCGAGGTCGCCGACCTGGAGGAAACCGAGGCCATGACCGGCATCGAGCCCGAAGGCCTGAACGGCACCAACCGACTGCGTCTGCATGTCTTCGGCGATCGCAATGGCGAGCAGGCGCGGCTGGTCGCTTTGCTCGACAATCTGGGTAAGGGCGCGTCGGGCGCGGCGGTGCAGAACCTGAATATCATGCTGGGCCTGGATGAGACGACCGGTCTGATCTGAGGTCTGAAACCATTCGGCGGCGTGCATCGTATCAGGGACATGACCCAGTCCCTGATCCTGCATCGCCGGGGCCTTCTGATGGGCGCCGGCGCGCTCGCCCTATCCGCCTGTTCGCCTGAGACGTCCGAAGCCGGGGAGGGGCAGTACGCAGCCTCGCCCTATCGTCGGGTGTCCGATGCGGATTGGCGACGACGCTTGGGCGACGCCTCCTGGCGCGTCATGCGGAACGAGGGGACGGAGCGTCCCTATTCCAGCCCGTTAAACGATCAGCACGCTCGCGGGGCGTTCGTCTGCAAGGGCTGCGATCTGCCGCTGTTCCGATCGCAGTGGAAGTTCGATTCCCACACCGGTTGGCCCAGCTTCTATGACGTCATCGCCGCCAATATCGGCAAGAAGCGTGACCTGGCCATCGGCATTCCACGCACAGAATACCATTGCGCCCGCTGCCTGGGACACCAGGGGCATGTGTTCGAAGACGGTCCGCGTCCGACGGGACTGCGCTACTGCAACAACGGCGTGGCGCTGAAGTTCGTGTCGGCCTAAGCGCGACGGGCGCGCACGGCTGAATCGACGGTCAGGCCGAAGATGACCGAGGCGATGATCACCAGCAGACCATAGTCGTGACCGGCGAAGAATACGGGAGCGCAGGCCATGGCGATGACGATCAGTGGAAACAGTCCGGCCCACACCGCCGTGCCAGGCGTGCTGACGTGGATCAGCGGCTGAGCGACCGGTCTTTTCATCGCGCGCGCCATCCGTTCGTTGAGCAGGACAAAGGCGGCCGCGCAGATGACAGCCGAGATCACATATTTGACCGTATTGCCCGGTTCTCCGAACAGGCTGGCCGTCATGATCAGCAGGATCAAGGCGACACCTGTGCTGAAGGCGAGCAGGGCGTTGGGTTCGAGACGGTTCAAGACTTCACTTTCACATAGCTGCCCGGCGCCGGCTCGATGGGCTTGAGCGGACCCTTGGCGGGGTTACGGGCGGGGATTTGAGCGCCGGAACGCGCGCCGAGCCAGACCGACCAATGCTCCCACCAGCTGCCTGAATGTTCGACGGCTTCCGCCTGCCACTCGGCTAAGGTCGCGGGCAGGGCGGGGTTGGTCCAGTGCTGATACTTTTTTGCGGCGGGGGCGTTGATGACGCCGGCGATGTGACCCGACCCGGCCAGGGTAAAGGTCACATCCTTGCCCCCAAACAGTTTGGCGGACCGATAGACCGAGTTCATCGGCGCGATGTGATCCTCTCGGCTTGCCTGAAAATAGAGCGGGATCTCGACCTTCGACAGGTCCGCCGTCAGGCCGCCGATCTCGAACTGCCCCTTGGCCAGGGCGTTGGCCCCATACATCTGACGCAGATAGTCCAGATGCAGCGCCTTGGGCATGCGCGTCTGGTCGGCGTTCCAGAACAGCAGGTCGAAAGCGGGCGGATCCTTGCCCAGCAGATAGTTGCTGATGAAGAAGGACCAGATCAGGTCGTTGGACCGCAGGGCGTTGAACGTTTCGGCCATGGCTGCGCCCGGCAAGACGCCGCCCGCCGCATCCATCTGACGCTCGATCTCGGCGATCCAGTGTTCGTCGGTGAATAGCAGCAGGTCGCCGGCCTCTGCGAAGTCATGTTGAGCGGCGAAGAAGGTGGCGGCGGCGATGCGCTTGTCGCCCTTGGCCGCCATATGCGCCAGACCAGCGCCAAGCAGGGTGCCGCCGATGCAATATCCCACGGCGTTCAGCTGCTTCGTGCCCGTCTGTTCCAGCGTCTTCTCGACCGCGCGATAGATGCCCTTTTCCAGATAGTCGTCGAAGCCGAAGCCGGCCTTGTCCTTGTCCGGATTGACCCAGGAACAGACGAAGACCATGAAGCCCTGAGCCGACAGCCAGCGGATCAGCGAGTTCGCCGGCTGCAGGTCCATGATGTAGAATTTGTTGATCCAGGGCGGGAAGATAAGCAGCGGGAATTCGTGCTGGGTTTCGGTCGTCGGCGCGTACTGGATCAGTTCGAACAGCTCATCGCGCCACACGACCTGGCCCGGCGCGGTGGCGACGTTCTCGCCGACGACGAACTTGCCGTAGTCGGCCTGGCTGATGCGCAGCGATCCGCCGCCACGTTCCAGATCAGCGGCGAAGTTCTGCATGCCCTTCACCAGCGATTCGCCGCTGGTCTCCGCCAAGGCTTTCAGCGCGACGGGGTTGGAGGCCAAAAAGTTCGACGGCGAGAAGGCGTCTGTCAGCAGGCGGGTGAAGAATTGCGCTCGACGTTTGAGAGTCGGATCGACGTCCTCGACCCCGGCGATCAGGCCGTTCATCCAGTCCGACGTCAGCAGATAGGATCGCCGCATCATGTCGAACATGGGGTTTTCGGACCAAGCCGGGTCCTTGAACCGCTTGTCGACCGGGGCGGGATCGGGCGCCTCGCCGGCCGCCTGACGCGCCGTCGATGACCAGAGCTGCATATAGCGGCCAAACAGGTCGGCCTGGGCCTGAATCATCTTGTCGGGCTGGGCGGCCAGGCTGGTCATGACTGACGTCATGGCTGGCGCGACGTTGAAGGGATCGGCGGAAAGGGCGGCCGGCCGATCGGCCTGGGTCAGCGCCGCCTCGGCGATCGCGCTCTGGGCCATCATGGCCGCCTTGGCCAGATTCATCGACAGGGTTTCGATCAGCTCGGCTTGGTTGGGCGTCGCAGCGATCGCCTCGGGAGTCGGTTCGGAATGGGCTTGGGCGGCCGCTTCCCGCGTTTCGGCAGGTTTCGATTTGGGCTGACGAGGCGGGCGAGGTCTGGCGGACGTCGGACGTCCGGCCTTGCGTGCGGGGCGGTCGGGGGCGTCTGTCGGCGTTCTGGGGGTCTTGGCCATGATCGTCCTTCGCGCATCCTGCGCCAGAGGGTGGTTCATCTACCCTTCCGCGCACCGCGATGATGGCATAAGACCATCAAGGAAATGAACGCGTCGCACTCGAAAAAGATGATCCTGATCGCCGCAGCCGTGATCGCGACGCCACTGAGCGGCTGTATCGGCGCATCCGCCTCCAAGACGGAGGCTGTCTCGCCGCTTGCGCCACGTATCCAAGAGCTGGTCGACGCCAATCGGCGCTATCCGCGCTGGGAGGACTTTCCGGCAGCGCCGACCGATCTGCCGCCGGTCACTCAGGTCGCTTCGAATGTGCATCGTCTCCAGGGCGACAGCGCGACGCTGACCAGCGAGATCGCACGCATCGACTGGACGCTCGGCGACGCCGAGGCGCTCGCCGCCGAAACACGCGCGGCCGTGAACGCTGTTCCGGTGTCGCCCGACGCCGTCCGAACCCAGGCGGATATCGAGGCCTTCGCCCAAAGCCTGCGTGACAAGGCCAAGGCTCCGCCGCCGCTCGACCGCCGCCCGACGCGATGACCGGTCGCGCGGGATGCAGAATCCCGCGATAATACGCTGATGGCAGACGACGACGGCGGCGCAAAGACACTGAACGCATTCCTCGGCGTGTCTCGGTCCCTGTCCGGGCGCTCCTGGCGTCAACGTCAGGCCGACGCCGCAACGACGCGCGCGCACATGCAAACCCTGAACCTGGAAGAACCGCTGGCCCGGGCCTTGGCCTCGCGGGGCGTTCGCGCCGACCAGGGCCGAGATTTCCTCGCCCCGACCCTGCGCGCCCTGTTTCCCGACCCGTCCAGCTTTATGGATATGGACGCAGCGGCCGATGCGATCCTGAATGCGCTTCAGGCCAAGGCGAACATTCATGTGTTCGCCGACTACGATGTGGACGGCGCCTCAAGCGCGGCGCTGCTGGTGCGTTGGTTCCGGGCGATGGGGCATACGCTTTCCATCTATGTTCCGGACCGGATGACCGAAGGTTACGGCCCCAGCGCCAAGGCCTTCGATACGCTGAAGGCGTCGGGCGCCGATCTGGTCATCACGGTGGATTGCGGGGCGGCGGCGAACGAAGCCCTGGCCCATGCGGCCGCCATCGCCTTGAACGTTGTCGTGATCGATCACCACCTGATGCGCAGCGAGCCGCCGACGGCGTTGGCGGTCGTCAACCCGAACCGGCCGGGCTGCAATTCGGGTCAAGGAAATCTGGCGGCGGCGGGCGTCGTGTTCGTGCTTCTGGCGGCGCTGAACCGGGAGGGGCGGCGTCGGGGCCTGTTCGCCGAGAGGCCCGAGCCGGACATTCGTCAGTGGCTGGATCTGGCGGCCCTGGGCGCGATCTGCGACGTGACCGGTCTGACCGGCTTCAATCGCGCGCTGACCGGCCTTGGTCTCAAGGTCATGAGCGACTGGCGTAATCCGGGTCTGCGCGCGCTGCTGGCGGCGGCCGGCGCCGAAGCGGGACCGGCCAAGAGCAATCATGCGGGTTTCATCCTGGGGCCGCGCATCAATGCGGGAGGACGCATCGGTCGCTCCGATCTGGGCGCACGGCTGCTGTCGACGGACGACCCGGCCGAGGCGGAGGCCCTGGCGATCGAACTCGATGCACTGAATCTCTCGCGCCGCGATGTCGAGCGGGCCGTCACCGACGCCGCCGTTCGTCGGGTCGAGGCGACCGGCGCCCATGCCGACGAAAGCGCCGTCGTCGTGGTCGCGGGCGAGGACTGGCACCCCGGCGTCGTCGGCATCGTCGCCGGCCGTTTGCGCGAGCGCTGGCGCAAGCCAGTGATCGTCATCGGCGTCGATCCCGTAACCGGTCTTGGAAAGGGCTCGGGCCGGTCACAGCCAGGCATGAACCTGGGACGCGCGATCCAGGCGGCCTGGGAGAGTGGTATCCTTCTCGCTGGCGGCGGTCATGCCATGGCGGCAGGCCTGACGATGGACGGTGCGCGCGTGTCCGAGCTGACCGCCTTCCTGAACGAAAGACTGGCCAGTGAAAGGATCGAGGCTGTCGCACAGGACGTGCTTGAGATCGACGCCCTGATCGACCCGGCGGCGGCGACGCTCGATCTGTTCGAATCGTTCGAGCGTCTGGCCCCATTCGGCCCTGCCAACCCGGAACCCAGCTTCGCCCTGAGCGGCGTTCAAGCCCGCGAACCCGTCGCCATGAATGGCGGTCATGTGCGGTGCCGGCTGGTCGGTCCGGATGGCGCGTCGGTCAAGGCCATCGCCTGGCGCTGCGCCGATCTGCCGACGGGCCAAGCCTTGCTGTCGGGGCAGGGCGGGCTGAGCGTCGTGGGCCGGCTGAAGGCTGACGACTGGAATGGCCGCAAGGGCGTGCAGTTCGATATCGAGGATGTCGCCGATCCTCGAATGATCTGACGACGGCTTCAAAAAACTGAAAATCCACGCTTGCACCGCTCCGAGGGCGCGGCTATATCGCCGGCTCTCCCGCGCAGCGGTCCCTTCGTCTATCGGTTAGGACGTCAGGTTTTCAACCTGAAAAGAGGGGTTCGACTCCCCTAGGGACTGCCACGCGGGCAGGACCATGGTTGAGCCTTTTGAGGCTCCCGAGAAACAGCCTAATCAAAATTGCAGACGAAACAGGCGGTCATTCGCCGGCGTCCACGACGCGCGTCTGCACTCCCACAAAACGCAAGCTTCTGCATAGACGCGCATTTTCCGCTTTTCAAAATTTCGCGGAACGGTGTTAAATATAAAACGAGTCCGCTGGAGGCGCGGGCGGGGGTTTTTGAGTGTCTGACTTTAGAGAGACGGAAACGGCGCAGACCGTTCGCGTCACTGGGCGCGTGAAGTGGTTCGACGCCGTCAAGGGCTATGGGTTTATCGTCCCTGACGATCCGACCCTGACCGAAACGAGAGACGTCCTGCTGCATATCAGCAGCCTGCGCGATCTCGGCCGTGACGCGGCCGATGAAGGCGCGACCATCACCTGCGACTGCGTCAAGCGCGCCAAGGGTTGGCAGACGATCGAGATCCATGACCTGGGCGAGGGCGAAGCGACGCCGGCCGTGCGTCGCCCTGTGACTTCGCCGCCGCCACGGCCGGTCGCCGAAAGTGACGAACAGTTGGAGACCGCTCTGGTCAAATGGTTCAATCGCACCAAGGGCTACGGATTCGTCGTGCGTGATCGCGAGCCGGGCGATATCTTCGTCCACATCGAAACCCTGCGTCGCTGCGGCCTGGATGATCTGATTCCTGGCGATGCGGTGCGGGTGCGATTCGCCAACGGGCCCAAAGGTCTGGTGGTGGCGGACATCAGAACGGGCGACTGATCCAGCGCCCAGGAGAGGCGTATGATCAAGGCGACGAGACGTTTTGCAATGGCCGGGCTTATCATGCTCGCGCTCGCCGGATGCGCGGCCAAGGCGCCGGTCGGCCCCAATGGCGAGCCGCTGCAGAAGCTGGCCGTCGTGACCACGTCGGGCGAGCATCAGTTCTGGGTCGAAATCGCCGATGAAGAGCCCGAACGTCAACGGGGGCTGATGTTCCGTCCGCCGCTCGAGGCCGACCGCGGCATGCTGTTTCAGTGGCCGGGCGAAGCGCCGCGCGAGCAAAGCTTCTGGATGCGCAACACGCCGAGTTCGCTGGACATTCTGTACATCGATCCGCAAGGCCGGATCGTCTCCATCGCCTCGCACGCCACGCCGTTCTCCGAGGCGCCGATCCCTTCCAATGGCGCCGCCAACGGCGTGTTGGAACTGCGGGCAGGGCGGGCGGCCGAAATCAACGCCAAGCCCGGCGACAAAGTTTTACATCCTTATTTCAAGCCTTGATTGCGGATCGCGTCGCGAAGTGCCAATAGAGCGCTCCGTTCGGTCCGGGGTGTAGCGCAGCCTGGTAGCGCATCTGGTTTGGGACCAGAGGGTCGGAGGTTCGAATCCTCTCGCCCCGACCAACGGAAGGCCGCTGGATCATATGTCCGGCGCGCGTTATGGCAGGGTCACAGACCCCGCCGTCACTGAGGATTTCGCCATGTTGGCTCGCATCTACCGCCCGGCCAAAACTGCGATGCAGTCGGGCAAGGCCAAGAGCCGCGACTGGCGGCTGGAATTCGAACCGGCGTCGGCGCGCACCATCGATCCACTGATGGGCTGGACCAGCTCCACCGACATGAACGGCCAGGTTCGTCTGAGCTTCGAATCGAAGGAAGAGGCGATCGAATACGCCGAACGTCACGGCATCGCCTTCCGTCTGCACGAGCCGAACGATCCGCCGGTGATCATCAAGGCCTATGCCGACAATTTCGCCACCAACCGCAAGCAGTCCTGGACGCACTGACGCCTGACGTCTTGCCAGAGCGCCCATAGCTCAACCGGATAGAGCACCCGCCTTCTAAGCGGGATGTTGCAGGTTCGAGTCCTGCTGGGCGCGCCACCTCCGGCGCCTTCGAGGGGCTGATCCATGACCGACCATCAGACCTCGTCCGATCAAGCCGTCCGTGTCGCCGCACTCTACCGGTTCGCGCCGGTGGCCGACCCCGAAGCCGTACGCCAGACGCTTCAGGCGGTCTGCGACGCTGGGCAGGTGAGAGGGACCCTACTCGTCGCGCCGGAAGGTCTGAACGGCACCATCGCCGGATCAGAGGCGGCCATCGCAGCGGTGCTGTCCAGGATCCACGCCATGCCAGGCTTCGAGACGCTCGAACTCAAATACGCCTGGACCGACGCCCTGCCGTTTCACCGGATGAAGGTGCGCGTCAAACGCGAGATCGTCACCATGGGACAGCCGAATCTTGACCCTGCGAATCAGGCAGGCGTCTACGTTGCGCCCACGGACTGGAACGCCCTGATCGCCGATCCCGAGACCTTGGTGATCGATACGCGCAACGACTATGAGGGCGAGATCGGCGCGTTCGAGCGGGCCGTTCAACCCAATACTCGCAGCTTTCGCGATTTTCCCGACTGGTTCCGGAGCGAAGGTCGCGCCCTGATTGAGCGGACTGGCGCCAAGCGCGTGGCCATGTACTGCACCGGCGGCATTCGATGTGAAAAGTCGACCGCCTTCCTGAAGGCTGAGGGTGTGGAAAACGTCCACCATCTGGAGGGCGGCATCCTCCGCTATCTTGAGACAGTGGATGAGGATCAGAGCCTATGGCGTGGGTTGTGTTTCGTTTTCGACGAACGCGTCTCGGTCGGGCACGGCCTGAGCCAAGGTCCCCACTCCTTGTGTCGGGGATGTCGTCTGCCCGTGGACGAGGCCGGTCGGGCTTCGCCGCATTATGTCGAAGGCGTATGCTGCGAGCGCTGTCACGACGCCCGCGACGCGGTCCAGCGGCAGCGATATGCCGAGCGTCACAGGCAGATGCAGATAGCCCGCGAGCGGGGCGAAACGCATCTGGGGTCAGCTCAGAAGGACTAAGATCGCCTCAACGACGGGGTGGGCGAGGGAAGAAGGCGCTGGTGCGGGCGGCATAGGCCTCGAACGCCTTGGGTCGCGACCGTCGCATATGTTGTTCCAGCAAGGGCACGCCGGACACCTGGGTCAGGAGCCAGTACATATAGGCCGGCCCGGTCAGCGCCAGCCAACCCCACGGCCATTCACCGCTCAGATTGACGGCGAACACCGGCCAAGCGCACCAACTCACCCATTCGAAGAAATAGTTGGGGTGGCGTGACCAGGCCCACAGACCGACATCGCAGACGCCACCCTTATTGCCCGGATTGCGTTTGAAGGCCGCCAGCTGGCGATCGGAAACGGCTTCTCCAACCAGGGCCCCGACAAAGATCAGTGTCGCCACGGCATCCTGAAGCGTCAGGCCCGGCGCCGGGTTGCGCGCCGCCGCCATCACGCTGAGCGCCAGGAAGGCGGCGGCTCCAGCTTGCAGCATCAGGAAGCCGAACATCTTGATCTGAAAGCCAGCGCCCCAGTCCTCTCGCAGACGCGCGTAGCGAGCATCTTCGAGCTCCTCGTGGGCGGCGCGAAAAGCGATGTGGGACCCCAGCCGCAACCCCCAAAGGCCAATCAGCAGGGCTGCGAGATACTGGCGCAATGACGGAGCGGCGCCGTCGATCGGAAACAGCGCGACGCCGACGCCGGCTGCTCCCAGTCCGAGCGACCAGAAAGCGTCCGCCCACCCGCCTTGGCCCGTTCGTTTCTGGACCAGCCACGCCGTAGACATGACGACGACAAGAAACAGGGCGGCGACACCCCAAATGGTCGCGAGAGCCATCACAGGCGAACAAAGGGCTGGATCAGCTTGCCGACCCACCCATCCAGCTGAATCTGACCGTCAAGCGCGACGACGCACAGACACGGCTCGTCTGACACGACACGGGGTTGGTGCAGCACCTCCGGATCCGCCTCTTCGAAATCGCCGACGTCGAAACGCTCGGTTTCGGTCGCATACGCGCCGGAGATGACACAGGTCAGCTCGACGCCGCCATGCGTATGTTTTGGCGTCTCACGACCCGATTCAATCTTCAGCAGAATGACACGGCAATCCCCATCCCGCGGCGCATGGACGTCGCGCACGCGCATGCCGGGCCCGACCCAGCGCCATGGGCCAAGCGCATAGCGTCGCAACGGCTCGGGCAGCTCGGGCATGTCGTTCAACGGCGGGCTGTGTCTGGCCTTGCCGGCATCCGTCTCGATCCGCGCCATCGCCAAGGCGAGCGCATCATTCGACAAGGGGGAGGGGAGCGTCTCGTTCAAGAACTCGCCGCCGACGGATTGCAGGTCGCGCACCCAGGCGTCATTGGCCGGCCGCATCGCCAGATGCGCCGCCATCACCACAGCCTCGGGCGGGCTGAGCGTGCCGGCCGCATAGGCCAGCAAACGTTCCTCGGACGGATTGCGCTGAGGTTTCATCGCGCGGCCTCTTCAGACGGCGCGAGGATCAAACGAAGCTTGGTCATGGCGTTACGAATACGGGATTTGACGGTGCCGAGCGGCAGGCCGAGATGTGTGGCGATCTCGGAATGAGAGTTGTCCATGAAGAAGGCCAGACGCAGAACCTCGACATGGTCGGCGCTGAGCCGCGCCAGAGCGTCGCGCACGCGATCCGCGTCTTGAGACATCGACAGCAGTTCATCGGGCCGGCGGACGTCGTCCCCCGCCAGCTCGATTTCGGGCGTTGGCAATGGCCGCGCGTCACGGCGCAGCATGTCCAGCCGACGGTTGCGAGCGATGGTGAAAATCCACGTGGCGGCGCGCGCCTTTGACGAATCAAACAGATCGGCCTTGCGCCACACGGTCAGCATGGCGTCCTGCGCGAAGTCTTCGGCCGCGCCGGGCGTCGCGCCCGACTTGATCAGCCAGGCCTTCAGCCGGGGAGCAAAGTAGACGAAGAGCGCAGCGAACGCCTCACGATCTCGCCTCAAGGCGATCTGTTCGATCAGACGATCGTGGAGCAGCGGATCAGGCAAGCTGTCGAGCGCCTTCACGCGGTTTGACCGACATGGCGTTGATGCGAAGGATAACGGCTCGGCATGCATGAACACTAGTACGCTCAGCGGAAATGTCTGGATCAATCGCGATCCGAACATGACGGCGACCCGTAATCCGTTCATGCCCTAGCGATTGCGCTGCGGCGTATCTTTCGGAGTTTTCATGCCTCTGTCGTCCGCGACGCCCTCTGCCGAACGTCAAAAGATCGCTGTGGTCGGATCTGGCGTCGCCGCGCTGTCTTCGGCCTGGCTTCTGTCGAAACGCCATGACGTGACGCTTTACGAAAAGGGCGACCGCCTGGGCGGGCATTCGAATACGGTGATGGCCAGCGTGCCTTCCGGCGACATTGCGGTCGACACTGGCTTCATCTGCTTCAATGACGCGACCTATCCCAATCTGATCGCCCTGTTCGAGCATTTGGGGATCCCGACACGCGCGACGGATATGTCGTTCGCTGTCTCACTGGATGACGGACAGTTCGAATATGCCGCGCCAGGCTTGTTTGCTCAGCGTCGCAACGCCCTGCGTCCTCGTTTCTGGTCGATGCTGAGCGAAATCCTGCGCTTTTATCGCGACGCGCCAAAGGATTTGGCTGCGATGTCCGATTCCTCGCTGACGCTCGGTGACTATCTAAAGCGGGAAGGGTTCAGCGAGGCGTTCCGCGACGATCACCTGTTGCCTATGGCCGCCGCGATCTGGTCATCGCCGGCGCATACGCTGATGGACTATCCGGCCGAGTCCTTCATCCGTTTCTGCGGCAATCACGGCCTGCTGAAACTGGTGGGGCGGCCGCTGTGGCGCACCGTCGAGGGTGGCAGCCGCGTCTATGTCGAACATCTCGCTCGTGCCATCCAAGACATTCGGCTGGACCACGGCGTCACTTCCGTGCGGCGTAGCGATCAAGGCGTCTTCGTTCACGACAGCCAAGGCGGAATCGAGCGCTACGACCAGGTTGTGATTGGGTCCCATGCCGATCAGGCTCTGGCGATGCTGGCCGAACCGACGGCGCGGGAGAAGGCGCTGCTCGGCGCTTTCCGGTACAGCCGAAATCTGACCGTCCTGCATACCGACGCCAGCCTGATGCCGCATCGTCGTCGCGCCTGGGCCAGCTGGAATTATATCGGCGCGGACGACGGCCTCTGCGTCACCTATTGGATGAACCGCCTGCAAGGTCTGCCGGGCGACGACCTTTTCGTGACGCTCAACCCGAAACGTCCGCCGCGGGCCGACACGATTTTACGCAGCGAACTGTACGAGCACCCCATCTTCGATCCCGCCGCCATACAGGCTCAAAAGCAGTTGTGGAGCCTGCAAGGGCAGGGGGGCGTCTGGTTCTGCGGGGCCCACTTCGGCGCGGGCTTCCACGAGGATGGCCTGCAATCCGGCCTCGCCGTCGCCGAACAACTCGGCGGCGTGCGTCGCCCTTGGTCCGTCGCGAACGAAAGCGGGCGCATTCATTTGACGACGCCTATGGGCGCACAACTGGAACGTGCCGCGTGACACTCAGCTCGGCCCTTTATCGCGGCCGGGTCATGCACCGACGCCTTCGCCCCAAGATCCATAAGCTGAACTATCGCGTCTTCTGGCTCCTGCTCGACCTGTCGGAAATCGATGATGTGGACGCGCGCCTGCGCCTGTTTTCGCGCAATCGATTCAATCTGTTGTCCTTTCATGACAAGGATTACGGAGACGGTTCTGGCGCGCTGCGTCCTCAGGTGGATACGTGGATGGCTCAAGCCGGCATCGACTTAAAGGGCGGAACTGTCCGCCTGTTAACCATGCCACGCGTCCTCGGATACGTTTTCAACCCGATCAGCATCTACTATTGCCATTGGCCCGACGGACGGTTGGCCGCCATGGTGTACGAGGTGACCAGCACCTTCGGCATCCGCCACTCCTATGTCATTCCGATCCCGATCGAAGATCAGGCCGCAGGCGTTATTCGCCAGGGCGCGGCCAAGGCGCTCTATGTGTCGCCATTTATGGGCATGGAGATGGATTACCAGTTCCGTGGTCATACGCCGGGCGATCGCCTCGACATGACGATCGATGCGCTAGATGCCGAAGGCATGCTGATCACGGCCGCTATGACGGCTAGGCGGAAACGCCTGGAGGATCGCAGCATCGCCGCTGCGACAGCAGCGATCCCGCTGATGACGTTCAAGGTGGTCGCGGCGATCCATTGGGAGGCGCTGAAGCTGTGGCTCAAGGGCATCGGCCTGACACAGCAGCCCAAACCGGCAGGTACGCCAGTGACCATTCAACGCCAGGCTCAGGAGAGCCGTTTGCGGCCTTGAGCGACGCATTCGCTTTATCGCCTAAGATATATTATATGAAGGCCGCCCAAGTTCGAAAGTGTTGCAGGTCTGATATCCGCTGGAGCTCAAAGCCGCGCGGCGCAGCTATCAAAACGCGCAGCAGCGGGGCTTTGAGCGGTCGTCACCCACCGCTTTTCACTTGATTCAAGCTCTGCCTTACGGGACACGCCGGCTATCTACCAGCGTGTCTTTCTGTCGATGCACCCCAATGCACCCCAATCTTCCCGAGCCTCTCACGGGCCCATTCTGTGCCGATCATCGCGGCATACCTCGATACTGCTCGACGATATGGATCGACGTGCTGAACGGCCATCTCACTCCACCAACACGTGACCGATACGCCAGCGCTGCGAATAGTCTGTACCGGCAAGCGGCCTCGATGGTCCCAAGCGTCGACTTGGACGCTGTATTGCTAGCGCCAGATTTCTCGGAGATCGAACGCGTTCTCTCGAGTTGCCTGCTGGCCCGACAGGCCGATCAAGATCTCCGGCACTGGCAGCTCGCCTGCCGCTTCACGTTTTCCATCCTCGAGAACTTGGTTGGTATTGATGATCCTACGATGAAGCAGCGTCTGCGGGTCATGCGCCAGCGCTTTGCCCAGCTTCGCGTCCGCCCCAGGCGACCCTCCAACCCGGGCCGTTCGTTGCCTTGGCTGGCAGTTGAAGATCTCTACGAAATCTTCGATCCAACTTCTCTCCGCAACCCCTTCAGAACGCTGTCCAGTCGGTGGCGAAATTTCGTGATCTTTCTCGTACTTGTACAGCTGGGTCTGCGCCGCGGCGAGGCTTTGAGTCTCACGGTGGATTCCCTGAAGCAGCAATTCGATCCCAGCGTGGGCGAGGTGCGTCATTGGCTTGATGTCTCTACTGCCGATCAGAACGTCGACAGGCGGTCCAGAAAGCCAGCTTTGAAGAACCGGCATGCTGTTCGTCAGTTGCCCGTTCCGCAAGTCTTGGCAGTCGCAATCGATACATACGTGAGCCAGTTCCGACCTGATGTAGATCACGCCTTTCTGTTCTCCTCGGCTGAGGGCCATCCGCTAGCCCTGAGCTCGTTGGGTAACCTCATAGATGTCGCTACGCGCCACATGTCCCCGCAGGCGCTTGCGGCACTCCAGCACGAAGGCATCTTCAAAGTTTCGCCGCATGATTTCCGGCACACCTCGGCGGTCATTCGAATTCAGCGCTTCATGGACGCCGGTATGGAGTTGGATGAGGCGCTCCACAGGCTTCGACCATTCTTCGGCTGGAAGCGGTCATCGGACATGCCTTTCCACTATGCTGGCGCATATTTCGCCCCTCGCCATAGCAAGGTCTGGGACGAGACCTTTGAGAGGAGCTTGACCGCTCTTCGCGCTGGACTCTGCTGATGAATGAGCAGCTGTCACTCTTCGCAAGCGCGCGCCCTCCTCCGCAGCTGCCGCCCCTTCCCAGTATCATCCGTTACTATGATGATTTTGATCGGGTCGACCGGCGGCTGGATAACCTCCATGAGGACACATGGAATATTCACCGAAATGGCAAGGTAGATTGCTTCGGGTTTGATTGCATTCCGGAACCGGTCCGCAGTGTCGTTAAACGTGTGCTTGCTGAGACGCTCGTGGGCAACGCCACCGCGACAGCTGCGAACTATTGGCGCTGCTGGGTCGCGTCGCCCACGGACTGCCTTTATGAGGGGGTCGTCAACGCGATACAGCAGAGCCCTCTCGATTTTCGGTCCTGGTGGACCATGCAGGCCGTTGAACAACTCAGCCGTCATCAAGCACTCGCGTTCCGGCACCTACTCCATTGGCTCTGCCGCTGGGAGGTGGGGCAGTGGCGAAGCGCAGACGCCGCCCTCGTCCGCGCCCTGCCCGGCCACGCCTATCGGAAGTATGCAGGCGTCAGAGATCGGTCGTCGATCCTGCCCCACGAGGCTAGGTCGAAGATTGTCTCATACCTCGATGAACTCAGCGGACTTGCAGCGTCGGGACGATGTTCTTCGGAAGCTGCGCGAGATGGGGCAATTCTCGCTGTGGCCTATCAGCACGGATTGCGATCAAAGCAGATTGCGATGCTCGACGTAAGTGACGTCCGCATCCTGGACGCAAACACAGTCCATATTCGTCCAACTATTATCAAGCAGCGGTCGCAGAAGGTCGGCAGTCGCGTCAATCGCAGGATGCAAGCTGAGTGGACTCCCTTGTTCTGTTGCTGGTCCGAGGGACTGAAATCAAAGTCCGGAGACAAGTTCTTCCAGATGGTCCCCAGCGAGATTACTGGAATAGTCAGTGCTTTATCAAAGCGTGTCACCGGTACCCCCTATGCCACGGGCATGTTCCGGCACACAGGCGCGCAACGTCTCGCGGACAGTGGAGCGTCTCGGGAAGAGGTTTCGGCTTATCTCAGTCACACCGACACGACTGCCGCTGACCATTACATCGAAAGTTCGCCCGCCCAAAACATGCTGGTGAACGCGGCGCTGGGTGAGTCTCCCACCTACCAATCCATCGCTGCGGCCATGCGCGGCGACTTGATAACCCTCGCTGACCTTCTCGGAAGGCCTCCCGATCAGCAGATCGCGGGAATCCCTCATGGCATTCCAGTGTCCGGCGTAGGGGCGTGCACGGCCGGCCAGTCGCTCTGCACACGGAACCCTGTCCTCAGTTGCTACACCTGCCACAAGTTTTTGCCGGTCTCCGACAGTTCGATCCACCAGCAGGTCCTTTCGGATCTGCGGCATGTGGTGCGCTCCTTCGACCAGCCATCGCGCATCGACCGCGTATCGCCCGCAATGATGCAGCTGCGCGTCACTCTTGAAGCTGTCGGCAGCGTCCTTTCCGAGATGGGAGGATCAAGCGAATGACGTCCGCCTTCGACCAGTTCATTGAGGACGGAAAGGTCCTCGCGGGACGCCATGGCTTGTCGTGGGACGCACCGTACGATCCTCACACCGGAGCCATTCCCAAAACGCATTGGTGGGATCTCGGCACCGCTGCCGGAAAGGTCGAGCGTTCCCGAAAGTTGATCTCGACGTTTGCCGCAAACTATGCGGCGGTTGCAGCGGTGGGTTCTGTCACTGGGCGCGATTGTTCGGGCGTCATGACGCCGGCATGGATCAGCTTTTTCAAAGCCACGGCGCTCCATGACCTGTTCGTGAAGGGACGGACCCCAGCCAACTTTACGAACAATATCTCAGACTCGCTCCGAATCCTCGCGATATGCGCCGGAGACACCCCACCGCCCTTACTCTCCGCGAGCATTGTCTCGGCTGCTTACAATGCAGCCTTGATTGCCAGTCCATCTGCGAAGCGCGCCAGCACACTGAAGGCGCTGATCGCAAACTGGTTAGACGGAACCGGAATTGCCGATCAGCGGCCGCTTGCTCAATACTGCACTCCTGATCCGAGCAATACCTTGGCGCTCGAGCGAGAGAAGAGGATCGAAACTACCCTTCGTCGACAGGTCGACAGCAAGCGACCTGACGCCCTTCGAAGCGACCTGAGCCAAGTTCATTATGCCGAGAAGCTTCCGAACGAAGCTGCTTTGGCAGAGCTTATCCGCATCGTGTTCAGCGCCAGTCCTCACACGTTCAGCGACCTGATCCGCTTTCATCAGGCGCGGATTCTCCTCGCGACCGGTTTCCGTGTCGGAGAACTCGTTTCTCTTCCGAGCAACTGCCTCATAGTTGAGCAGCCGGCTCCTACCAATCCGCGCCTGTTCGGCCCTCTGACCCCGATCGTCATGCTGAGGCACTATGCCGAAAAGCAAATGCCTGCAGGCCGCGGGTTCGAGCTGGTGGAAGCAATCCAGCACGTCCCTCCCCTCCTCGTCCCAACCGTAATGTCGACCGTTTCAACGGTCCTCAGGGCAACAGAGCCGCTACGGCGACTGGCCATGGCTCAGCGGGCGACCGGTTCGCTGTTCCCAGACCTTCAACCTGAGGCTTTGATCTCTTGGACTGAGGCGTACACGCGGGCGTCCGGGATGATGCAGGTGACTGTCAGCGAGATCCCCCAGTCGCTCAAGGACGCATACCGCGAGGCCTATGACGTGGTTGCTCTGAATGCGATCCGTCAGCACCAAGCTCGGGCGTTGGTGTCGTCTTCTGTTAGCCCAAGGGTGCGGGACTACTTCCGCAGGGTCGAGATCGATCGCCAAGGCCGAAGCCTACTGAGAGACAGTGAGGGCTCTGAATTCCTCCTCGAGAAGCGAGAGCGATTGGCGGGGCGGACTCCTTTCGTACGCGTCGGAGAACTCGAAGAATACATCCGTGAGGCCCTTCCGACCAAACTTCCGGAACTGCGCCTGAGCCGTTCCGACCGGGGCAAGATTGGGCTTGAGGATCGCCTGTTCCTTTATCCCGGTCGCGCCGTCGCCGAAGCAAAGCATGACGCAATCATCGACATCGAGCGGTACTTCTCGGTCCAATACGCTTCGACCGCAGACCTTGAGCAGCAGCTTGGCGGGATTGGAGGCGGACGGTTATTCCAGCGGTATGGCGACTCGGATGATGAACGTGGCCACAAAATCAATCCGCACTCACTTCGACATCTGCAAAATACGGAGTTGTTCAGCCGCGGGGTCGCCGACACCGTTATTTCGAAAAGGTTCAACCGGAAAGATACAGATCAGAGCTACGTCTACGACCACAGAAAGTTGGCCGAGCATCTCGAGGAGATGGAGCCTGAAAAGGCGCGTTTGGCCAAAACGATGCTTGGTCCGAAGGCCCGCGAGGCCTTCGACTTGATCCGGGGCGGCAGGATCACAGGTCCGGTCGTGAGCACGTTTCAGCGCATTCAGCGGGAAGAGGGTGATGAAGCGGCCTTTGAGTTTCTAAACGCCGAGGCGGGCGCTCTTCACTTCACACCGTATGGGTTCTGCCTGAACAGCTTCGCGGCTAGCCCCTGCGTGAAACACCTCGAGTGCTTCAACCGGTGCAGCCATCTTGTTCGAACGGATGCCCCAGAGGAACAAAAGAACCTGACCGACCTCAGCCGGAGATACGAGATCCACATCGAGCGGCTCAGGACGAAGCCGAGCAAGGCTCCGAACTACATCACTCAACTTGCCCATGCCGAAGAGAGGCTGGCCGGCGTGAAGGCCGCCCTTGCGCAGGCGCCTGGGCCGCCCGTGTTTCCCGAAGGGTCAAGTCTCCATGCGGAGGTCGGTCGTGCCCGCTAGGTCTGAGCAAGAGTTTCTGGAACACTTGCTCCAGACCATGGTCGAACAGGACATCGACGTCACCTTCCGAGGGGTCGCGGAGCGCTCCGAAGGTTGGTTTGCTCACGCCAGTACCTTCACTCGAAGGCTCGACCTGCGTGCAGCCGTCGAGGCGGCTCAAGGTCGTCAAAAGGCAGTAAGACAGGTCGCTGCCAAATTCTCGAAAAGTTCCCCTTCCCTTCTGGCCGAACGTCTCGCAGCGGCCCAGGCGGAGGTGCAAACGTTAAAGCGTCAGCGGGATCTCCTCGTAGCAGGCCATCGAGCCGCAATCCTTGCCATAGGGAGGGTTGGCGGGATGAAGGCTTGGAGAGAGTACTTCGCTGAATACAGCGGGGCCCTTCAAGACTTGAAGGAACTAGGCGCGCTTCCAGAAGCCGAAATCGTCCGGATTGCACCCGTCGAAGAGCCGGATTCCAATCGGTAGCGACTTCTAGTCTCGCTTTGGCTGAAGCAAGCTCCAGACCTCGGTAGAAAGGCCGGTGGCCAAGGCGTTCAAGCTGTCCAGCGAAACGTTCCGTTCGCTACGTTCGATCGATCCCACATAGGTCCGATGGAGCCCTGAAGCATCTGCGAGCTGCTCCTGACTTAGCTTTCTTTCCTGACGAAGAATGCGGACGTTTCGCGCCAGGACGTCCCGTAAATTACTCGCTTCACCCGCTGCCATCCCGCCAGTGGTCGAGAGGTGATGACTTTACGTCGACAGACGTTAAGTAGCATTCATGATCGGTGCACCGGGGATCGCCCCACCATTCTCATTGTCAGACGTCCCCGTTGCGATCGTCGCTGACGCGGACGTCGTTGCCCGGCTGGAACAGGAACGTTCGAGCATGCACGACCCTGACCTCCAGGCGACAGTCCGGCGACGACTGGAGGCCGCGGGCCGCCTTCTGGCGCACTTGGAGCGGAGAGATCTTACCTGGCCTCCACCGCGGCGCATGAGGCGGACCGTGAATGCGACGATATCGCGGGCGGCTTGGGACGAACTGAGATCGCAAGCGGCGAGGCTAGATGTTGCTGAGCAGGTCTTGCTCTCCGGTGTGCTGGCCGACAACCTATTTGCATGCCCCTTAGCGATGATAGATCGGGACGAGCCACTGTCCGGTTATCTTAGAACCGAGCGCGGGCACGGCCGGATTTATGGCATCCAGTTCGAAGTCACGGGCTTCCAGTACGCCTTCCTGAAGACCCTCGCCGGTCAGAGCCTCACTACGCGTGAGATTTTCCAGTTGGCCGTTACGTCCTTGGCGGAGCGCCTAGGCCGTGGGGACCCACCGCTTGGTTTGCCCCTTTCAAGGGAAGCGCTGGCCATGGCCGCGAAAATCTCTCTTCGCGCTCCCATCATACCCCAATCGTCCCCCCGAAAGTGAAAGGTTGCGCATGCGTTTGGCCCCTCATCAACAAGCGATATGGATCACCATGTGGGCGCGAAACTTCAGCTATGCGGGCGTGGCCTTCGTAATGATCGGGGTCTTGGCGCTGATGGGAGCCAGATTTATGGACCATCAGATCGCGGTGGGTTTCATGGTGGGTGCCGTCCTGGTCTACATGGGCGATCGGATCATCCGGTACATTCCGGATCCTGATCAGCCGGTGGACGAGTGAGGTATCCGCCGGCGGTCCAAGCGCTGGGCTCTAATGCGCCAGAAGCGGAAGTTGAACTCGCGCCAGGAAGGCGACATCCCATGTGCAACTGACCAAGATAAATCTGCGTGGTCAGGCGAAGCCGATGGAGACTCAGGCTGCGTCAATCGTCATTGGTCGGCGACCTCAAACCCGTCTCCGGGCGTCATCGGCCGGTGCAGCTTAATCCCGACTTTGTCCAGATAGGGCTCGTAGACGTCGTAACGCTGCTTGAGGAAATAGTCGCGCGCGTAGCCGTCATGGACCGGCACGACAGATTTCGGCTTCATCCGCTTGGCGAAGGCATGGGCGGTGAGCTCGGTCAGAAAGGGCGCCATCACCGGAAGGGCCAGCACCTCCACGCCGACGAATCGATCCAGACGGCTGTCGAAACTGTCGCCCGGGTTGAGGAAAACGTCGTTGACAAGGAAGGCGGTCAGTTGCGTGCTCTCGTCCGACAGGATGGGCTCATGCGCGACCGCCTGAGCCTGCAGTCGGAACGCGCCGAAGATCCGTTCACCCTCTTCGAAGACCGTGACCGACAGGCCCTTCTCGCTGAGCTTGTTGGCGACCTCGCCGTTGCCGACGAGCGTTGCGCCACTCGCATGCACGATCCTGCCCAACGCATCAGGGTCGATGTGATCCGGATGGCCGTGCGTCAGGACGATCGTCGAGACGTCCGAAAAGACAGCGGGATCGACCCGTCCGTCGACGAACGAGAACTTGCCCGGATCGAAGAGCAGTCGCTCCTGGCCGATCGTCAGGCGCAGGCAGCTATGCACGAACTTGTCGATACGCATGGCGGCCGGTCCTATTCCGACTGTCTCTGGACGACCGGGCCGATCGCCTCGGGCGTTCCCGAGGCGATGACCAGCCAACGGCGGGGTGCGCCGGCGTCGGCGGCGACCACCTGACGGATCGGGCCCACGGCATTGACGACCGCGGACCCGGCCGGATTGGTCATAAACTTCGCCAGAGGCTGCAGCGTCCCCGATCCGTCCGCCGTCTCGGCGAAGGCGAGGACATAGGGCTTGCCGGGTTCGAGGCCTGCGGCGGCGATCTGCAGCATCTGCACCTGCCCCTGCTCGAACAGGGTCGCCTGCGACCGGGCGTCGTCCTCGCCTGTCAGAACGAGTTGATGCGAGGCGCGAGCGGTGCCCAGGGGCATGAGGTTGGCCCTGCCGTCACCCTCGGTGACCGCACGCGGCACATAGGTGACGCCCTGCGGTCCCTGACCTACCGGCACGGTGGCGATCACGCGATTGGCCAGGGTGTCGATGACCGCCACGCCGTCGCCATTCTCCAGTCCGACGTAGATCCGCGAGCCGTCGCCGGAGGGCCACAGACCGTGCGGCAGGGACCCCACCGCGATCGCGGTCACGGGGTCGAAGGTGTCGGTGCGGAAAACCTTGACAACGTTCTCGGTCCCCACCGTGACATAGGCGAACTGACCATCCCGATTTCGCACGATGTTGACGTGATTGGTCAGCGGGCCGGTGTCGAGCGTCTGAAGCACGGCGAACGGCGGACGGGCGTCGAACACCATCGTCTTGCCCACGTCCTTCAGCGTCATCCAGACCTGGTTCCCATCGGGCGTGGCGGCGATGTCTGGGCAGAACGGACTGGCCTGGGCCACCCGACCGACGATCTGACGGGTCGCGGTCTCGACCACGACTGTCTCGGGGCTGAAGCTGGAGCAGATGTAGGCGTAACGGCCGTCCGGCGAGAAGATGGTCATGCCTGGCCCGTTGGGCGTCTCGACCCGGGCGGTTTCCTGATAGGTCGCGGCGTCCAGCACCGAAATATAGGCCTCGCCCCGCACCGTGACCCAGACCTCTTTGCCGTCAGGCGTGAAGAAGGCCTCGTGCGGAGAGCGTCCGACATAGGTGGTGTGTTTGACGACGTTGGTGGCCGTGTCGATGAAGCTGACCGAGTTCGACCCGATCGAGACCACGGCGATCGTCTTGCCGTCCGGCGCCGCGCCGATGCCGTGGACCAGCAGCTGACCCCTGTAGAGCGGGCTGAGGTTGGCCGGGGTCGGCTCGCCGAGGGAGATCACGCCCAGAAGGCTGTTGGTCGAGGGATCGACCACCGAGACGGTGTTGGAGAACTGGTCGGCCGAATAGAACCGATCCTGGCCGCTGATCGGGATGGCGGGCGCCGCCGCCGCGCCGGGAACCTGATCGGCCAAGACCGGGGATGCCATCAGGGCAAGCGCCAGGACGAAGGGCGTCTTCGAAACGAAAGTCATGGGTCAGTGTCCGGTATGAGGTGCGGCGGGCGCGTTGGACGTCGGGCGGGTGGCCGAGCGGTCGAGGAAGGCTTGCATCAAGGCGATCTCCTGGGTCTGTTCGACGATGATCCCCTGGGCCAGACGGCGCATCGGCTCGTCCTTGCCGTAGGCGAGTTCGATCCGCGCCATGTCGACCGCGCCCTGATGGTGAGGGATCATCATGGCGGCGAAGTCGCGGTCAGGATCGCCGGTCGGCGCGATCGTCATGGCGGTGTGCATGCGCGACATGGCCTCGGCCATTTCCGTATCGAAGGGGGAGCGTGGCGTCTGGGCGAAGGCCATAAGTCCTGCGCCAAAGAGGGCGGCGACAGCCAACAGGCCGGTCAGTTTCAAGGAGGAGGTCATCATCGGGACTTTCGGTTCATCGCCATCCTGACGGTTGGACAATCGACCATCCAACGGAGATTGTTGCTGAGAACGTTCGCGACCGCCGAACGATCCATCTGTTTTTCCGGCGCGAGCGGGCTAGGTTGCGCCCATGACCCTGGATCAACTCCGCATCTTCGCCATGACCGAGGTCAAGCATTGCAGACGGGCAATCCCTGTGTGAAACGCCCAACGAACGCAGGAAGTCGCCATGCAGCTATTCCGACCCATCCTGCCCGGCACGACCATCATCGATCGTGTTGTCGCCTGCATCGGAGCCCTAATCGGGATAGGGGCGACCGGGCTCGCCGCTCGATGGATACTGGGACCGGACAGCCCAGCATCCTTGGTGATGGTCGCATCGATGGGAGCCTCCGCCGTTCTCGTCTTCGCCGTTCCCGCAAGCCCTCTTGCACAGCCTTGGCCTGTGCTCGGCGGCAATGTTGTTTCGGCCGCCGTTGGCGTGGCGGTCGCCCACCTGCTCGCCGACCCCATGCTCGGTGCAGGAATCGCGGTCGGAGCGGCCATCGCGATGATGTCGCTTCTTCGCTGTCTACATCCGCCAGGCGGGGGAACGGCTCTGATCCCGGTTATTGCCGGCGTCGGCGCACCAGCGGCGACGTGGTTGTTTCCTTTTTTGCCGGTCGCGCTCAACGCCGCGTTTTTGATTGGCTTCGCCTGGCTCTTCCACCGCTTCTCGGGGCACCGTTACCCGAGGGTCGTCCAAGTCGCGACAGCACCAACATTCTCAATCAACGACGACGACATCGCCTACGCACTCTCGCAAATGCACGAGCCTCTGGACGTAAATCCAGGCGACCTCCGCATCATTGCAACATTGGCTGCCGAGCACGCGCGACGTCGCAGGTGAAACGTCCGTCAACTCCCTAACGCTGCACGCGTCTGCTTTGAAGAAGGGCAGCCTCGAACCGAGGCTGCCTCGATGAAGCGGACCTTTCGAACGTCTCAAAGGAGTCATGAGCCGACGCACTGACGCCGCTGAGTTATCCACAGAAGCGATTGGGACCTTAAATCGGACGAACAACCAACACCGTGGGCTACTGCCTCTGCAACACTAATGGGGTCAGAGATCGCAACGGCCGCCTAGGCAAGAAGCGGCGAAAATCTTATTCGCTACAGCATGTTATTCGTGCAACAGATGCCGAACTCGTGCCATCTGCGAAATAGAACGGGCCATGTGGTGCCATCATGGCCGGGCTCGCACCTCGAAGTCGAGAGTCCAACGCTCGTTTCCCGCTCGGCGAAGATCGGTCATGCGCGCGGCGATTTGGCGATCCAAGCCGTCGAGCAGAGCCTTGCCGCCGCCGACTGAAGCAATCCGCATTCGTCTGCCAGAATGGGCCGCTTTCGCCCTTCAGCGTGAAGCGCAGATGCAAGGTGTCGTTGGCTTTGAGCATAGGTTGCTCGGACATGAGTCGTTTCAGAGAAAAATAGGCCCCGTCGCACAGGGCGACGAGGCCGAAAGCCTGTTTGGGAGGAAACGCCCAGGAAGGACAAACCCGAATGGCGATGGGAGACTGGGGGTTCAAGGGCGATCCCATGACCTTCGCCGCCTGCCTTAACCCCCAGACAGTGCAGCCGCCACGACCGGCGCCAAGCCGTCGGCGATGATGCGCACCCCTTGGGCGTTGGGATGGATGCCGTCGGGCTGGTTGTAACGGCGATCCAGGGCAACCCCTTCCAGTAGGAAGGGATAGGTCGGAACATCTTCGTTGCGCTCCAGGTCCGCGAAGATGCGGTCGAATTCGGCGGTGTAGGCGCCGTACTGGGGCGGAGCCTTCATCCCCGCGAGCAGGACGGGAATATCGCGCGCCTTCAGCGAGGCGATGATCGCCTCCAGATTGGATCGGACCGTTTTGGGATCGACGCCCTGGAGCATGTCATTGCCCCCCAGGGCCACGATGCACAGGTCGGTGTCGTCCTGGACGCTGTAGCCGACCCGGGCCAGTCCGCCGCCGGTCGTGTCGCCCGAAACCCCGGCGCCGCGAACCCTCACCCGGAGCCCCTTTGCCCTCAACGCCTGTTCCAGGCGCACAGGCAGAGCCTCGGCCGAAGGCAGGCCGAAGCCGGCGGTGATGGAATCGCCCAACAGGGTCACGATTTTTTCGGGTCCGTCCGAAGGTGCAGCCGTGGGTGAAGGCGACACCGAGGGCTCAGCCGGCACCTTTGACGTGTCCTCTTTCGAGGCGCTGCATCCGGCAAGGACTAGCCCCACCCCTCCGGTCAAGAGCGTGCGGCGGCGGATGGGCGGCATGGGCGAACTGGGCTTTGGAGTCATGATCTACACCCCCATATAGGGACCAGCTTTCCTCCTCCCAATCCAGCAGGCGACATATCGATGGCTTCAGCCGCTCCGCTCGTCCTCGACGGCGTCGTCCTCACCCTGCCCTCGGCGGCAGGACCCGTGGAAATCCTTCGTGGCGTGGACCTGGTCGTAGCGCCGGGCGAGACGGTAGCGATCGTCGGCCCCTCCGGATCGGGCAAATCCTCGCTGATCTCCATCGCCGCAGGGCTGGAAACCCCGACTCGAGGCCGAGCCATGCTGTTCGGTCAGGATATGGCCGCGCTGGGCGAGGACGGCCGCGCCCGCCTGCGTCTGGGGCGCGCCGCTCTGGTTTTTCAAAGCTTCCACCTCCTGCCCAATATGACGGCCGAGGAAAATGTGTCCGCGCCGCTGGAGTTGGCCAACAGACCGGGGGCAGTGGCCTTGGCGCGCAGCTGGCTGGAGCGGGTCGGCCTGGGCGCCCGGCGGTCGCATTATCCTCATCAGATGTCCGGCGGCGAGCAGCAGCGCGTCGCCCTGGCCCGCGCCCTGGCGATCGGCCCGGAGCTTCTCTTCGCTGACGAACCGACCGGAAATCTGGACGGGACCAACGGTGCCCTGGTCGCCGACTTGCTGTTCGACCTGGTTGGCGACAGCGGCGCCGCCCTTGTCATGGTGACCCACGACGACCGTCTCGCCGCGCGTGCGGATCGGATCGTGACGATGCGCGACGGCCAGGTCGTCGCCCCGGCGCAGGCCTCTGCATGAGGCTCGCCTTCCGCTTCGCCCGCCGCGAACTCCGTTCCGGAATTGCGGGATTCCGTATCTTTCTGGCCTGTCTGGCGCTGGGCGTGGCGGCAATCGCCGCCTCGGGATCGACCGCAGAGGCCTTCCGCCAAGGGCTGGCCAGTCAGGCGCGGGAGATTCTCGGCGGCGACGTGGTGTTCAGCCTCGACCAAGGCCGGTTCAGCCCTGACCAACGCGCCGCCTTCGCCGCCCTGGGGCCCGTGGCCTATTCTGTGCGAGTCAACGGCATGGCCGAAACCGGAACCGGCCAGCGTCGTCTGGTCGATATGCGCGGGGTCGACGCCGCCTATCCCTTGGTCGGCGCGGTCAAACTGTCGGGCGCCCCTGATCTGGCCACGGCCTTGCGCGTCGAGAACGGCATAGCGGGGGCCGTCGTCGAACAGGGCCTGCTGGACCGATTGAATCTCAAGCTCGGCGACACCTTCACCGTCGGCGGCGCGCGGTACGTCGCCCGCGCCGTCCTTCTGGCCGAACCTGACCGACTTGGCCGGGGCTTTGCGCTCGGGCCGCGCGTGGTGACGACGGTTCCCGCCATCGAACAGGCCGGCCTGCTCGCGCCCGGCGGCCTGTTTGGCGAGGCGGTGCGCATCGCCCTTCCCGCCGGCGTCGATCCCAAGACCGCCATCACAAGCATCGAAAAACAGTTTCCACAGAGTCGGCTTGAAGCCCGGGATCGGTCGGAGGCCGCCGCCGGCGCTGGACGGCTGATCGATCAGCTGGAGTATTTCCTGGGTTTCATCGGTCTGGCGTCCCTGGTGGCTGGAGGACTCGGTGTCGGGGGCGCTGTCTCGGCCTATCTTGAGGGGCGCAAACCGTCGATCGCGACGCTGAAGGCTCTGGGTGCCGAGGGCGGGCTGATCCGCGACATCTATCTGATCCAGATCGGCGTGTTGGCCGCCGTCGGGGTCGCTATCGGGCTGTTGATCGGGGCCGTCTCACCGCTGGTCATCGGCGTGCTGGCGAAGGACAGCCTGCCCATCCCCGCCCTCTTTGCGGTCTATCCGGCGCCTCTGGTTAACGCCGGAACATTCGGCCTTTTGGCGGCCGCCGCCTTCGCGCTCGCGCCCCTAGCCCGCGCCCGCGCCACACCGCCTTCCGCCTTGTTCCGTCGCCAGCTCACCGACCGACCCGTCCTCGGCGTCGAACTGGTCTTTGCTGTCCTGGCCGCGATCGGACTGGCGGGTCTGGCTCTTTGGACCGCACCGTCGAAACTTGCTGCGGCCGCCTTGATCGGCGGAACGGTCGTCGCCTTCGCCCTTCTGTGGGCGCTCGGCCGTGCGGCGGCCTTTTTGGCCGGGCGTTTGAGACGACACGCCGGCGGCGCGGTGCGGCTGGGGCTGGCCAATCTCGCCGGCCCGCGCTCGGCGGCGCGCACCGCCTCCCCCGCCATCGGCCTGGGTGTCGCGCTTTTGGCGATGGTGGTCCTGATCCAGTCCAGCCTGCTGGGCCAGATCACCGAGGTCGCACCACGATCAGCCCCATCCATCGTCTTCACGGAAATCCCCGCCGATCGCGGCGCCGCATTCGATGCGGCGGTGGCGAAGGTGATGGCGACGCCCGGACCGGATCGCTATCGGCGCCTTCCCCTGCTGACCGGGCGGATCGTGCGGTTGAAGGGCGCGCCGGTCGATGTGGACGCCCTGCCTCAAGGCGAACGCTGGGCCTTCGATCAGGACATTCTTCTCTCCGCCTTGGCCGGCGCGCCGGACGATGCGAATGTCGTGTCCGGCGAATGGTGGTCCGCCGACTACGCCGGTCCGCCTCAGATCGCCCTCTCGCAAGATCTGGCCAAGGCCGCCGATCTCAAGGTGGGCGACAGCCTGACCCTGCAACTGCTGGGCCGCAAGATGGACGTGCGCATCGCCGCCCTTCGTCGCACCGAGCCGGGCGGGTTCGGGACCAACTTCATGCTCGTCCTCAACGCCGCCGCCATCGAGGGCGCCAATCCGCGCAGCGTCGCTATCGCCCGCGCCTCCCGCGCCGAAGAACGAGTCCTGACCCAGGCGCTGGGCGCAGACTTCCGAGAGGTGAACATCATCAGCGTCCGCGAGCAGCTTGAGGCCGCCGCCACCCTGTTCGACCGCCTCGCCCTGGCCATTCGCGGGGCCGCGGCCGTCGCCGGTCTCGCGGGCCTGCTCGTTCTTATCGGAGCTATTGCGGCGGGCGTGCGCGAGCGGGCGCGCGAGGCCGCCGTCCTCAAGGTGCTGGGCGGCTCCCACGCCCAGATCCTGAGCGCCTACCTCGTTGAATACAGCCTGGTCGGCGCCATCGCCGGTCTGGCCGGCCTCCTTCTCGGCGCCGCCGGCGCCTGGCCTGTCGTGATCCTCGCGTTCAAGGCGACATGGAGTGTGGACTGGACCGGCGTCGTTCTTCTTCTCACCAGCGCCACGGGCGTCGCGGCTCTGGGCGGCGGTGTGGCGGCCCTGCACGCCCTGTCGCGACGCCCGGCGCCGGTTCTTCGGTCGGATTGACGACGGCTAGGCGAACGCCGGCCAAACACATAAGGATATCCTTATGGGTTTCTTGACTTCGGCGTCGAGTGCGGGTCTCATGAACAGGTCGAGGTTCTGCGCGTCGCTTCCGGGCGATGCGGGGCTAAGAGGGAAGCCGGTGTGATGCCGGCGCTGCCCCCGCAACTGTGAGCGGCGAGCCGAAGGTCCATTTCGTGTCACTGACGTCTTCGGACGTTGGGAAGGCCGGGCCCGAAGCCGTGACCCGTGAGCCAGGAGACCTGCCCCGACAGATAACGTCCTCCGGCGGGGTGTCCGGTCAGGTCGCATGAACGCCGCGACGGGACGACTGCGCGCGAGCGGTCGCGCGTCCCTGTCCGCTGTCTCGCCACAGCATCAACGGCAGAGACCATGGCGAGCACCGACTTCACATTCAGGATCAAGCGGACCGCGCTCGACGAAGACTATCGGCCCGCCGAGACGACGAGGATCACCACCAATTTCGCGAACCTGGCGCGAGGCGAGAGCCGCCGGGACAATCTGCGCAACACCCTGCGGATGATCGACAACCGCTTCAACTCGCTGGCGCACCACGACAATCCGAGGGGCGATCGCTATGCACTGGAGCTTCAGATCGTCTCGGTCGAGTTGAGTCTTTGCTCGGAGCGCGACGACGCCTTTCCGCTGATCGAAATCCTGCAAACGACGATCATCGACAAGGAGACGAACCGGCGGATTGAGGGGGTCGTGGGCAACAACTTCTCCTCCTATGTCCGTGACTACGACTTCAGCGTAGTCCTGCCCGAACACCTGAAGGCGCATCCGAACGGCGGCGTGCCGGATGATTTCGGCGATCTGCACGGCAAGCTGTTCCGGCACTTTCTGACGTCGCGCGCCTATCGCGACAACTTCGCCAAGGCACCGGTCATCTGCCTCAGCGTCTCAAGCAACAAGACCTATCATCGCACCGGCTTCGACCATCCCGTGTTGGGCCTGGAATACGCCAACGACGCCTTCTCGCCGACCGACCGGTATTTCGAGAAGATGGGGATGAAGGTCCGCTACTTCATGCCACCGGGCAGCGTGGCGCCGTTCGCCCTGTACCATATCGGCGACCTGACCGGCGGCTACACCGACCTCGAACTGGCCAGCACCATCGCCACGATGGAGACCTTCCAGAAGATCTATCGGCCCGAAATCTACAACGCCAACTCCCCGGCGACCGAGCAGTATCAGCCCAGCCTGAAGGCGCAGGACTATTCGCTGACCCGCATCGTCTACGACCGCGACGAGCGCAGTCGGCTGGCCGTCGAGCAGGGCCGTTTCGTCGAGGAGCGGTTCATCAAGCCGCACCGCGCCCGTCTCGACCAATGGTCGGCCGCCTTCGCCGCCGCCTGATCAGTTTCCAGATTTCAGAGTCTCCCCTCATGAAAACCCTTCTCCCGACCTCGACCGCCGGCAGCCTGCCCAAACCCGTCTGGCTGGCCGAGCCCGAGACGCTCTGGTCGCCTTGGAAGCTGCAAGGCGATGACCTGATCGAGGCCAAGCGTGACGCCCTGCGCCTGTCGCTGGACGATCAGCGCCGGGCCGGCATCGACATCGTCAGCGACGGCGAACAGACCCGCCAGCATTTCGTCACGACCTTCATCGAACACCTCGACGGCGTCGATTTCGAGAACCGCAAGACCATGCGAATCCGCAATCGCTATGACGCCAGCGTCCCGGTGGTCGTGGGCGCCGTCAGCCGTCCGAAATCGGTCTTCGTCGAGGACGCCAAGTTCCTGCGCGCCCAGACCGACCAGCCGATCAAATGGGCGTTGCCCGGGCCGATGACGATGATCGACACCCTGTATGACGACCATTACGGCAGCCGCGAAAAACTGGCCTGGGAGTTCGCCAAGATCCTCAATGAGGAGGCCCGCGAACTGGAGGCCGCCGGCGTCGACATCGTCCAGTTCGACGAGCCCGCCTTCAACGTCTTCTTCGACGAGGTGAACGACTGGGGCGTGGCGACCCTGGAGAGGGCGGCCGAGGGGCTGAGGTGCGAAACGGCGGTCCACATCTGCTACGGCTACGGCATCAAGGCCAACACCGACTGGAAGAAGACGCTCGGCTCGGAATGGCGGCAGTACGAAGAGGCCTTCCCCAAGCTTCGGACCTCCAGCATCGACATCATCTCGCTCGAGGCCCAGAACTCGCGCGTGCCGATGGATCTGATCGAACTGATCCGGGGCAAGAAGGTGATGGTCGGCGCCATCGACGTCGCGACCGACACGATCGAAACGCCCGAAGCGGTGGCCGACACCCTGCGAAAGGCGCTTCAGTTTGTGGACGCCGACAAGCTCTATCCGGCCACCAACTGCGGCATGGCGCCCCTGTCGCGCCGGGTCGCTAATGGCAAGCTGCGCGCCTTGAGCGCCGGCGCCGAGATCGTGCGCGAGGAGCTGTCCCGCGACCTCTACTACGGCGCGGAAAGGTGCGAGCCGTGAGGGTTCGCCTGATCGACATGGTGTTCCCCGGCGACGCCAACCACCATGGCACCCTGTTCGGCGGCGTCGGTCTGGCCCATCTCGACAAGGTCGCCTTTCTGGCCGCCAGCCGTCATGCGCGACGGGCCGTCGTCACGGCGGGATGCGAGCGGATCGACTTCGCGGCGCCGGCCCGTATCGGCGAGATGGTCGAGGCGGTCGGCCGCGTCGTTCGGATCGGCCGGTCCTCTCTGGGCGTCGAAGTCGAACTGCACGCCGAAAGCCTGCTCAGCGGCGAGCGCCGTTTGTGCACGCGCGGGGCCTTCAACATGGTCGCGCTGAGGCCGGCGGACGATGATCAACCGTTGGCGCCCCTCGATAAGGCAGGCGAGGCGGACGATGGCTGGCTGAGGACCGCGGAGATGGTCTTTCCCGGCACGACCAACCACTACGGCACCCTGTTCGGCGGCGATGCACTCAAGCTTATGGGTAAAGCCGCCTTCGTCACGGCGACCCGCCATGCGCGCGAAGTCATGGTCATGGCAGCGACCAACCGTATCGACTTCAAGGCCCCGATCGACGGCGGCGACATGGTCGAACTGGTCTCGCGCGTGAAGATGGTTGGGCGAAGCGCCCTCTCGGTCGAGGTGCAACTCTGGGCAGAACGCCTCCTGACAGGAGAACGGCGACGCTCGACCACGGCCGAGTTCGTCATGGTGGCCGTCGATGACGCGGGAAGGCCAAAGGCGATCAAAAGCAAGTCGACTTCAGATGTGGTTGGCGGCGATAGACGGTGGTCTCGGATGCGCTAACAGCCGACATTGGTAGTCCGTCGGCATGGGACATTCGCGAACGTTGGCGCATGTCGAAAAATTGGTACTGGGCCGAGGTCCGCATCCGAGTCAAAAGTCGCCACATCTCCGTCGCGGGCATTTTGACATTTCCAATAGGTTAGCCGCGATTTCTCCCGGTTGCGCGAGCGTCGGGCACCAAGAGATTAATCGCCCCGACCGCGCGGCACTGCTTTCGAGCGCGGCAGGCTAGCAGAGCCTAGGCCGAGAGCCGGCGAAGCGTGATCGGCCCAAGGGTTCGGTCGCTGACCAGGGCGATGCCATGCGAGGCGGCCTTGCCGCGTACCCCAGCCTCCGTGCGCCCCATTTCCGCGGCGATCGCCTTCGCGCGTCATCGCTTGCCCGCGAGACGGGCCAGCTGTTCGACTTCCTGGTCGCTCCACTTCTCGGCCTGAGGAGGGGCCGGTCTAGGCGAGACATCATACCCCATGGCGAAACTCCGAAACGATCAGCGCGGCGGCAGTTCGCGGGTGAGATAGGCGTGGACCGTCTGCAGGTCCTCATCGCTGGCTTCGAGGCCCAGACCGATCATCCGCCCGATGATCTCCGACCAGCCGTCCGCAGTCCGCCCCTTGGCCGTAACCATCCCGATCGCGTGGCAGCTCGTGCAAACGCGCTGGACCGTCTCGCGCCCTGGCCCGGCCGGCAGTCCCGCGCGCACGATCGCGGCAGGCGGCGGCGAAGCCGGGGATTGCGGCGCCGGCGCGGGCGGCGGCGTCGCCCCCTTGACCTGAGGCGCGGCGGTTGGCGCCGCAACGGCCGGGGTCGACATTGCGGTCGGCAACTCGGTGGCTATGGTCTCGGCTGCGGCCGGCGCCGCCGGCGTCGCGGCGACTTCGACAGGCACTGCGGCGGGAGGGGGCGCCGGGTGATTGTTGTAAGCGTTGACCGCCGCCTCGCGGTTCCTGGCCTCGGCGGACTCGGACTGTCCGCATCCTGCCAGGGTCAGGGCGGTCGTTAGCGCGATGATCGTCACGGGCATGACGCGGCCGACGGAAGTTTGGATGCCGATCATCCTTCAATCCTCTCAACTTTACCGACTATGAAGGTGTAGGACACGGCCCCCAGCAGGGCCATGACGCCGATGAAGGCCAGGCCGCCCAAGAACGACCCCGTGGCGGCGACGATGAAGCCGATCAGCATCGGCGTGATGATGCCGGCCAAGTTGGTGCAGAAGTTGAACACCCCGGCCGTCAGGCCAACCAGACGTTTGGGCGCGACGTCTGAAATCAGGGTCCAGCCTAGGTTCGACATCCCCTGCCCGAAGAAGGCGACCGACATCACGGCGACGACAAGGGCGTCGCTCTTGATGAAGGCGGCGAGGATGATCGTGGACGACAGCAGCAGCCCGCCCACGATGGGCAGTTTGCGGCCGAAGGTCGCCGAACCGCTCTTTTTGACAAGATAGTCCGACAACTGCCCGCCGATCAGGACGCCGACCGAGGCGGCGATGAAGGGCAGGACTGCGACCCAGCCGACTTTAAGCCAGGGCATGCCGCGCTCGACCGCCAGATAGGTGGGGAACCAGGTGAGGAAGAAGACGAGCGTGGCGTTGGTGGCGAATTGGCCGATCGAGGCTCCCAGGATCTGGCGCTTGCTCAACAGCCAGCCGACATCCTTCCACGAGAAGGGCGACCGCTCCGTCGGCGCCACGCCGCCGCCGGCGGTGATGTGATCCAGCTCGGCCTGGTTGGCGGCGCGGCTGTGATGCGGGTCGCGATAGACGATGTACCAGAGGCCGGCGAAGGCCAGCCCGACCGCGCCGGCGATGATGAACAGGCTTCTCCAGCCCCAGGACGCGGTGATCCAGAACAGGACCGGACTGAGGAAGGCGATGCCGGAATACATGCCGACGGTGTAGACGCTGTTGGCCCGCGCGCGTTCATGCTGGGGGAACCAGCTGACCAGGATGCGGCTGTTCGCCGGAAAACAGGGCGCCTCGGCCGCGCCCAGCAGGAAGCGGAAGCCCAGAAGCGTGGCCAGTCCCGTGGCGAAGCCCTGCAGCAGCGTGAACAGCGACCAGAGCCCGACGGACAGGAAGTAGGTCACCCGCACGCCGAACCGGTCCAGGAAGATGCCGCCCGGGATCTGCGCCAGCGCATAGCTCCACGAGAAGACCGAGAACAGAATGCCCATGGTCGCCGCCCCGATGCCCAGCTCGGCGGTCATCGAGGGAGCCGCGACGCTTAGCAGCGAGCGGTCCAGATAGTTGATCATCGTCCCGGTGGCGATCAGGGCGAGGACGCCGTATCTCACCGAGGTCTTGCGGGCCGGGACGACCGAAGCGGAGCTGTCCATGGGTAATCCTTTCGATGGGACCCGGGCGGGTCCGGATGCGCGCGCCATCCGACGATGGCGCGCGCCGGCGATCAGGGCAGGACGAAGGCGTTCAGGGTGTCGGACATGTGCTTGGAGCCGACCGCCGTCCCGCCGGCGCCGACCACCACGACGTATTGTTTGCCGTCCTTGCCGAGATAGGTGATCGGCGTCGAATGGGCGCTGGCCTCCAGCTCGACCGACCAGAGCTGGCGGCCGGTCCGCGTGTCGAAGGCGCGGAACTGGCGGTCGTTGCTGGCGCCGATGAAGGCCAGGCCGCTGGCGGTCTGGATGTTGCCGCCGAGGTTGCGCGATCCGGTTTCTGCGCCGGCGTCGCCCAGGCCGGGGGTCGAGCCGAGGGGCGCGCGCCAGACGATCTCGCCCTTGTTGATGTCGACGGCGACCAGCTCGCCCCACGGGGTCGGCGTGCACGGCAGGACCGTATTGGCGTCCACGCGGTAGTTGAAGCCCGACTGGACGATGGCCGGGGGAACCGCTGCGGCGCCGCCGGCGCCCGGAGCCGGCGCGGCCCCGCGCGGTCTCGGCATGAAGCCAGCGCCGGCCGGGCCGGCCGCCCGGTACTGCCCCATGTTCTGGACGTTGACGATGAACAGACCCGACTGCGGGCTGTACGACGGGCCGCCCCAGTTCGGGCCGCCGAGCGTAGACGGGAAGCTGAGGGTGCCGGTCGTCAGCGACGGACGGCCGTAAAGGCCGGTGACCTTGATGGTGTTCTGGTCCCAGAAGGTCGTGCAGTAGGCGTACTGCTCGGGCGTGATGTTGGGGATTTCGTCGCGCGTCATCGTCGTGCGCGCCAAAGGACCGGGGCGCGCCGGGATCGGCTGGGTCGGCCAGGCCTGGTCGTTGGGGTCGTCGCTGCGCGGCGTCGGTTGCTCGGTCACCTCATGCAGGGGGCGGCCGGTCAAGCGGTCGAACACGAACAAAAGGCTCTGCTTGCCGGTCAGGGCGATGGCGGGCGTCGTTGTTCCGTCCGCCGCCTTGAAGTCCACCAGCACCGGCGGCGTCGGCATGTCCCAGTCCCACAGATCCTTATGGGTGATCTGCTTGAACCATTTCAGCTCTCCGGTCGCCGCATCCAGGGCCAGCAGGCTGTTGGAATAGAGTTCGGGGCCGGCGGCGCGGCCGTTCAGATCGCCGACGGGCGCAAAGACGATCCCGTTCGCCTCGTCCACCGTCATGGTGGACCAGACGTTGGCGCCGCTGCGATCCTTCCACTCGTCGCCGGTATAGGTCTCGTGGTTGGCTTCGCCCGGCTGCGGCACGGTGTGGAAGCTCCAGACCAGCGCCCCGGTCCTGGCGTCCCAGGCCCGGATGTCGCCGCGCGGCCCGGGCGGCCCCGCTTCGCCGGGACGCGATCCGGTGATGACCAGGTTCTTGTAGATTGAGGCCGGGTTCGGGATGGTCCAGGTGTCGCGTCGGCTTTCTCCCACGGTCTCGGAAGCGACGCCCTCATAGGCGTCGATCGCCCCGTCCTGGCCGAAGCCCGCCGCAACCTGGCCGGTTTTCATGTCCAGGGCCATCAGATAGCCCTGGTCGGTCGCGAAGAAGAGGCGCGGTCCGACATCGCCTTCGCCGGGCCAGTAGGCTAGGCCGCGGCCGTGGATGTTGCGCGGCGACTCATATTTCCAGAGCACCTTGCCGGTCTCGGGCTCCAGGGCCGTGACGGTCGACTTCAGATCCGGCTTCGCCGGATTGGTCGGGGTCGAGACATACATGACGCCATCGATGATCAGCGGCGTGACCTCCCAGCGATAATCCAGGCCGCGGTCGCCGTTGTCGTCGGTTCCGCCGCCATAGTTGAAGGTCCAGGCGCGCTTGAGGGTGGCGACGTTGTCCGGCGTGATCTGGGTCAGGGGCGAGAAGTTGGTGCTGCCCGGATTCTGCCCGTAGCTGCGCCACTGATCGCGCTCGGTCGTCTGGGCCAGAGCGCTGGCGCCGGACATCAGCAGTGCGGCCAGGCCGAGCCCTGCGATACGGCATGGGCGTGTCATTGCGGCGGTCGTCATGGTGTCGTTTCCTCTGTCTTTTCTATTTTTTGATCAGGACCGGGGATCCAGCGGGATCGGCGTGTCGACGAGGCCCAGCGCCCATTTGATGCCGCCCAGATAGAGGGCCTGGACGGCGGGATCGTCCCAGGGCTCGTCCAGATGGCCAAGGGACGAGACGAAGACACGGCCTTGGCCGTAGGGCTTGGCCCAGACGACCGGGAAGTCGCCGTCGGGTCGGCGCGCCAGCTGTTCGGGCGTCAGGCGCGCGGGATCCAGGCGGATGATGGTGTGGACGTCGCCCCGGTCATAGGGCGCTTTCAGATAGGGAAACTGGTCGGAAAACTCGGTCGGAAACTGTTCGGCTCCCGGGAAGGCCCGGTCCTGCACGATCAGGCCGGTCGGCTGGACCGGAAACTCGCCATCCATGAAGCCGCCGATCATCTCGCCGTATTCGGGCCAGTTGTAGAAGGCGACGGTGGCGGCGTGCCCGGCGATGAAACCCTTGCCTTCGCTGACGAAGGCCAGAAGGTCCGCCTTCTGAGCGTCGCTGAGCGTGCCCTCCCCGCTGCCCAGGAAGAAGATGGCGTCGAAGTCGTTCAGATTGCGCGCATTGACCGAGCGACCGCTGTAGCGCGCGCCGACGCCCACGATGGGCTCACGCGTGATCAACTGGGAATCCGTTCTCAGGAAGGCGACGTAGAAACCGCTCTCGCGCCCCAACCGCTCGATCGTCGCCATCGCATGATTGATGGAGTTGTGCTGGAAACCGGTCTGCACATCGGCGACGACCAGAAGCTTTTTCTTGCCGACATAGGGGTCGGGCAGTCCCCGCATCGGCGGCCCGGACGTCGCCGCGGGCGGCGCGGACGGAACCGGCGTCTGGCCTGACGCCTGGCCTGACTCCTGACCCGAGGCCTGGGCGAGCGCCGCCGTCGCCAGGGCGAGCGACGCCGCAAGGATCGTTCCCGACACGAAGGATCTGACAAGATTACGCATGGTGTTTCACTTTGCAGGGCGATCCGCCCGGGCGACGCAGCCCGGGCGGACGGGGGACGGGATCAGAAGCGTTTGGTGACCTCGAAGCTGACGACGCGGCCGAAGGGGTTGTGATTGCCCAGATCGACAGCGGTCGTACCGCTCAGGACGATCGGCGGATCCTTATCCGTCAGATTCTGGACCGAGACCGACACCCGCACGCCGCTGAGACCGCGGGGCGCGTTGTCCTGGAACTCATAGGCGGCGCCCGCATCGAAGGTCGTCCAGCTTGGGATCTGGGTGTCGGGCTTCTTGACGCCCGCAACCGTGATCGTGGCGTTGTTCAGATAGGAGCCGACGTAGTTGGCGGTCAGATTGGCCGAGATCGGTCCGCGGCTGTAGCCGACGTTGAAGCGCCCGCGTTCGCTGACCTGGAAGCCGTAGGTGTCCAGGGCGTCGAACAGAGGACCGCCCGCGACGATGCTCTTCTCCAGCTTCAGGATCTTGGAGAAGGTCAGGTTGTAGCGGAAATCGCCGAAGGACGTCTGCTGGCGGTAGTTGGCGGCGAAGTCCAGACCGCTTTGCTTGACGTCGCCCAGGTTCAGACGTCCGCCCTTGATGATGCCCACGAGCGAACAGTCGTTGATGGTCGAGGGCGAATAGACGGCATTGGGATCCGTCAGCCACGGGATATAGGCCGGGTTATAGGTCGAATAGTTGCCGTTGACGCAGGTCGACGGCTGGGGCGCGGTGATGAAGAAGTCGCGCAGAAGGGCCAGATTGGCCGGGCTGGAAAGGATCAGCGTCTGGTTCGGCAGGTTCTCGATACGGTCGGTATAGTCGACGTTGTAGTAGGTCAGGCTCAAGCGCAGGTCGGGCGCGAAATTGGGATTGTAGTCCGCCCCCAACGACCAGATCTTGGCCGACTCGGGTTGCAGGCCGGCGGTATTGCCGGTCCGCGACAGGACGGCGCTCTGTCCCGTCGAAACGTTGGTGACCGGGATGGCGGGATCGCCGGCGCCGTTGCTGACGAATACGCGGTTGGTCTGGCCGACGGTCTGCGGGTTGGCCTCGATCAGGGTCGGCGCGCGGAACGAGGTGCCCCAGCTGCCGCGGAAGATCAGTTCGTCCGTCGCCTTCCAGGTCAGGCCGATCTTGGGATTGGTCGTCTCGCCGGCATCCGAATAGCTGTCGTAGCGGACCGCCGCGCTCAGATCGAGCGACTGCATGAACGGCACGCCGCTCTCTTCGCCGACGATCGGAACGTAGACTTCCGCAAAGGCCGATTTCACCTCGCGGTCGCTCTTGGTGTAGCGCGAGGTCTGGTAGGTGTTCGTCAGGTTCAGCGTGTTCTGCGCCTTCAGATACAGTTTGTAGCGCGAATATTCGACGCCGGCGGCGATCCGGATGGGGCCTGCGGGGACCGAGAACAACGACCCGTCGATCTTGGCGACGCTGTCGAACAGGGTCGTGTCATACTGCTGGATGAAGCCGCCGACCAGGGCGTCCGCCGCGGTCTGGCGGCCAAGCTGGTAGGGATTGAAGCCGTAGCTGGCTTGGTTGGCGATCACCGCCGCCCGCGTGGTGTTCACCTGCGGCTGGCAGACGTTGCAGCTGTCGGTCTTGCCGTAGGAGATCAGGCCGTTGAACCGGAAATCCATCGGCAACTCAGCCGTCAGATCGATGGCGTGGCTGGTCGTCTCCTCAAGGTTCGACTGATCGCGCGACGTGCCGGGATTGTTGAGCGAATAGTTGTAGACGACCGTCTGGGCCGCCGTCGGATTTGGCAGGCCGGGGATGTAGTACGGGCTGCTTGGATCGACCCGGATGGCGATGCGCTCGAAACCGTCGCCGGCGCGCGAGTCGTTGGTGCGGCGATTATAGATGCCGGTGTATCCGACCTCGACTCCGGGGGCGAGTTCCTGGCGGCCCTTGACCAGCAGGGCGAACCGCTCGCGCTCGGTGTAGAAGTCGTAGAGATAGGACTGGTCATAGAGCTCGGGATTGCCTTGCAGGGCGAGCACCTGGGCCGCCGTGGGACGCGCGCCATTGGTTTCAGGCAGGCCATAGACCGTATTGCCGATGATCAGGGCGCCGTTGTCGCCGGGATAGACGGTCGTGCCCACCAGATTGTTGTTGTTGCCGCCGAAGGGGCGCAGATCCAGCAGCATATAGTCGCGCACGTCGCGACCGACGCGGTCGTTGGCGTCATAGGAGCCCGCCACCATCAGGCTGCCGCCGGTCCAGGTCTTGCCGACGACGCCGTCGAGCACGACCTGGTCATACAGGGAGTCGACGTAGCGCGCGGTGACCTGGGCGCCGTCGTAGTTGCGGCGCAGGATGTAGTTGACCACCCCGGCGACGGCGTCCGAGCCGTAGATGGCTGACGCCCCGTCGGTGACGACCTCGACCCGGTCGATGGCCGAGAAGGGAATGAGGTTGGGATCCGACACCTGGGCGTTGCCGCCCTGGGGCACGACGCGCTTGCCGTCGAACAGGACCAGAGTGGCGTTGTTGCCGAGCCCTCGCAGGTTCACCCCGGCCGCACGTCCGCCCGTGGAGGTCAGGCTCGTGCCCTGGTTCGAGGCCTGGGGCAGCGAGGCGACCAGGGCGCTGGGCTCGCGCACCGGAGCCTGGACCAAATCCTCTCGCGTGATGCCGACCGTCGCGGACCCAACGGGAGCCACGCCGCGGATCGCGGTGCCGGTGACGACGATCTCATCGACTTCCGTCGCCTGGGCTGCGGGATCGACCTGACCTTCGGCCTCAGCCTCGGCCTCGGCTTCGGCCTGGACCTGAGCCGGCGTGCGGGCGGTCGTCTGGGCGGCGGCCAGCGTCGGCAGGGCCGCGGCCAGCGCGGCCGTCGTCAACAATCCGGCGCGCAGCCAGCGCTTGCGATTCCTGTGAGCCGCCTCGGCGGCATGAACGTCATTCGTCCTGAGCATTCTCGTTCCTCCCTGATTTTTTGATTTGTCTCCCTGCTTGCGCAGGGCCCGTCGTCGCTGCCCTCCGTCAGCGCGCGCGCTCCAACCCTCCCTGCTTCGTGGCGGTCTTGGATTGGATGGCGTTGTGCCGGGCCAGCAGCGTTTCGGCGCGCGCGGCGACGGGCGCGTCGATCATGCGGCCGTCCAAGGCGACCGCGCCGCGCCCGTCGCGCGCCGCCGCCTCGAAGGCGGCGCAGACCCGTTGCGCCCAGACGACCTCGTCCGGACCGGGCGAGAAGGCGGCGTTCAGCACCTCGACCTGGCTGGGGTGGATGCAGGTCGACCCCACGTAGCCGAACCGCTTCGACTCTTCGGCCAACGCGCGATAGGTGGCGAGGTCGGCGAAACCGGTCGTCGCCCCCATCAGACCGAAGGGCGTGACGCCGGCCGCCGCAGCCGCGATCACCACCTGTTGGCGCGGGCCGCGCAAGGTGGGCCCATCGGCGACCATGCCGACATCCGCGGCGAAGTCTTCGGCCCCCAGGATGACGCCCAACGTCCGAGGACTGGCGCAGAGAATGTCGCGCATGGCCATGAAGCCATCGGCAGTCTCGATCAGCACCACGAAGCGGATCTGTCGCTCGGCCAGGCCGCCGCGACGTTCAAGGTCGGACACACGGTCCGCGAGACGACCCAACTGGCTGGCGGATCGCACCTTGGGGATAACGAGGGCCGAAACGCCCGGCTGTACGGCCGCCGTGAGATCGTCCTCGGCGAGCGCGCCGTCATTGATGCGCACCAGAACGTTCGGCCCGGCGGCGGCCACCTTGCTGATCGCGCCGGCCAACTGATCCCGCGCCTGCGCCTTGCGATCGGCCGGGACGCTGTCTTCCAGATCGAGGATGACGGCGTCGGCCTCCGCCAGCCGGGGGTTGTCGACGAACTTGTCGATATGCGCCGGCACATAAAGCAGCGAGCGCCAGGCGGGGATCACGGCGCGACCTCGGCGGTCAGGGGCTCGAACGCCACGCCCTGTGCGATCAAGGCGTCGTAATCGGCAGGCCCGATGCCCAGCTCACCCAGCAGGGCCCTGTTGTGTTGTCCCAGACCCGGCGCGGCGGCGCGGATGGCCCCGGGCGTTTCCTGCAGGCGCGGCACGACGTGGTGCATCGGCAGTCGACCCAGCTCCGGGTCGGGATAGTCCGCCAGAATTTCACGATCGATGACGTGCGGATCGTCGAGAATCTGGGCGATGTCATAGATGGGGCCCACCGTGACCTCGGCCTGCTCCATAAGCCCGACGAGGTCCGCCTGATCGTGAGTGGCGATGAAGCCCCCGATGATGGCGTCCAGCGCTGTGACGTTCTTCAACCGGTCATCATTGGTGCGGAACCGGGGATCGGCGATCAGCTCCGGCCGTCCGATGGCGCGAAAGATGCGTTCGGCCATGCTCTGGGTCGAGCCGGACAGGCTGACATATTTGCCGTCCTGGCAGCGGTAGGCGTTGCGCGGCGCCGAGTTGCTTGACCGGCTGCCGGTCGGCTTACGGCCCTCCCCTGTCAGCCGATAGTTCGCCGCCTGCGGACCAAGCAGTGCAAACAGCGGATCATAGAGCGGCAAATCGATCACCTGCCCGCGGCCGTCCGGTCGCTCGGCTTCGCGCAGGGCGATCATGGCGGCGGAGGCGCCGTAGAGACCGGCGACGCCATCGGCCAGATACATCGGCGGGAGAACCGGCTCGCGATCCTCAAAGCCGTTGATCGCGGCGAAACCGGACATACCCTCGATGACCGTGCCGAAGCCGGGGCGTTGATGGTAGGGACCGTCCTGGCCCCAGCCGGAAATGCGAACGATGACGAGCTTGGGGTTCAGCGCCAGAAGGGCGTCGGCGTCGAACCCCATGTCTTCCAGAACGCCCGGCCGGAAGCTCTCGACCAGAATGGCTGCGGATGGGACCAGACCCAGCAGCAGATCCTTGGCGCGCTGGGAGCGCAGGTCCAGACAGAGGCTCTTCTTGTTCCGAGCGTAGATTTTCCAATGCGTCGAGACGCCCTGGGTCTTCCAGCCGCGCAGCGTATCGCCCGCAGGCGGCTCGACCTTGATGACCTCGGCGCCGAAGTCGCCCAGCACCTGAGTCAACACATTGCCGGCGAACAGCCTGGACAGGTCCAGAACACGCACGCCGTCGAGCGGCCCGACGGCCTTGGGCTGATACTCGCGACGCCGAAGCATCGAGGGCGCCCGCGCCTCAGTCATTGCCGTTGGCCAGGAAGTCGGCGATGTCCCAATAGCCGGTCCGCGGCATGGGCACGTCGCCGCGAGTGCGGACTTCGAGCAGGAACGGCACGTCCTTGGCCAGGGCGGCCTTTATGCCCGCCTCCAGATCGTCCGGCTCTTCGATCAGAGCCGAAGCAATGCCGAAGGATTTGGCCAGCATCTGGAAGTCTGGATTGTAGAGCTCGCCGTCCGGCGTGCGGAACTCGGTGCCGTATTTGTTGTCGAAATAGGTCGTGCCGACGGTGCGGATGGTCGAGTAGCAGAAGTTGTTGAACAGGACCCAAAGCACTGGGATATCCAGCTCCACCGCGGTGGTCAGCGCGCCCAGCACCGACATCAGGCCCCCGTCGCCGACCAGGCCCAGCACCTTCCGATCCGGCGCGCCGATCTTGGCGCCCACGGCCGCACCGGGCGAATAGCCCATGGTGGCCATGCCGCCTGAGGTGAGGAAGCCTGCCGGACTGGCGATCTCGAGCTGCTGACCGGCACCGTTCTTGTTCCAGCCGACGTCGGTCACGAAGACCGCGTCGGCGGGCGCCGCCTTCGACAACTCCATCAACAGCCGGGCCGGGTGGATCGGTTTGGTGTCGACCAGCTGGGTGTCCTTCAACTCCTCACGCCATGCCGCCTTTCTGGCGGCGATCGTGTCGGCTTGCGCCTTAACGACCGCCGCCGCGCGGGGAGAGGCGCCAAGTGTCTCGGCGAGCTGGGCCAGGGTGGCCTTGGCGTCGCCGAGAATGCCGATGTCGACCGGATAGCTCTTGCCGATCTCCTGAGGATCGATGTCGATCTGGATCAGGGTCGAGCCGGGGATGTCGAAGGTGTGGTCCGACCGCCAGGAGCTGCAGTCCGCCTCGCCGAAGGCGGTGCCGACCGCCAGGATGACATCCGCGTTGCGGGTCGTGTCATTGGCCACGCGCGCGCCCCAGATGCCCGTCGTGCCGACGGACAGGGGGTGGGTTTCGGGAAAGACGCCCTTGCCGACCAGGGTGGTCGCGACCGGGGCCTGCAGCCGCTCGGCCAGTAAGCGCAGTTCGTCAAAAGCGCCCGACATGGCCACGCCGTTGCCCGCGAAGATGACGGGATTGGCGGCGCCGGACAGCAGCTTGGCCGCCTCGGCGACGCCCTGCGCGTCGCCCATCGAGCGCGGGAAGTTGGGGCGACGCGAGCGCGTGACCGGCTCGGCCTCGATCTTCTGCGAGAAGACGTCCATCGGGATATCGAGCAGCACGGCGCCGGGGCGGCCCGTCTGGGCGATGTTCAGGGCCCGGTGCATGACCTCGGGCAGGAATTTGGCGTCATCAACCCGCCAGACCCGCTTGCAGATGGGCTTGAAGATGTCGCCCTGCGAGGCGTCAGCATGCAGCCTCATGCTCTGATGGGCTTCGCGAGGATGGTGGTAGCTCGGCGTATTGCCGGTGATCACCACCATGGGTGTGCCGTCCATTGCGGCGGACGCCACGCCAGTGACCGTATTCGTCAGGCCTGGCGACAGGTGGACATTGATCACCGCCAGCTTCTTCGAGACGCGGTAATAGGCGTCCGCGGCATGGACGGCCTGCTGTTCGTGGCGGAACGACACATAGTCGATCCCCAACCTCTGGCAGGCGTCGATCAGGGCGTAGTTGGTATGGCCGCACTGGCCGAAAACCTTCTCCACGCCCTCCGCCTTCAGGCACTGCGCCATGAAGATCGCGCCCGTCACACCGGTTTCAGTCATCGTGTCTTCCATCACAGGGTCACCGTCACGAGACGCTCTTCGGTCATCTCGCGGATTGCGTATTTCGGGCCTTCGACGCCCACGCCGCTGTCCTTGACGCCCGCGAAGGGGATCAGGTCGACACGGCTGCTGGAGGCGTCATTGAGGTGCACCACGCCGACATGCAGGCGCGCGGCGCTCTGCAAAGCGGCCTGGATGTTCTGCGTGAAGAGCCCGGCCGCCAGGCCGAACTCCGTTGCATTGACCTGATCGATCGCCTCATCGAGCGTGTCGAACGGAAGGATCGACAGGACGGGCGCGAAGATCTCTTCCGACAGGACCTTCATGTCCGTCGTGGCGCCGGCGAGGACGGTCGGTTGGAGCACCGCCCCCTGCCTCACCCCGCCCGCCAGGACTTCGGCGCCTTGCGCGACCGCCTCGCGGACCCAGGTTTCGGCGCGGACCGCCTCGGCCTCGGTGATCATCGGCCCCACGTCGGTCGCGGGATCGCGCGGATCGCCGACGACAAGGCCGGCGACCTCCGCCAGGAAGAGCGCTTTGAAGGCGTCCAAGACATCACGCTGGACAAACAGCCGCTGCGTCGAGGTGCAGGCCTGCCCCTGACGCCGAAACCCAGACTGGGCGCATCGCATCGCCGCACGCTTCAGGTCCGCGTCGGCGCAGACGATGGTGGCCGCGATGCTGCCCAGCTCCAGCGCCACGGGGCGCATGCCCCGCGCCGCTTTGATCCGCTTGCCGACCGGGGTGCTCCCGGTGAAGGTGAAGAAGTCGATATCGCCGTGTTCGACCAGATGTTGGCCGACAGGATCGCCGTCCCCGTGAACAAGAGCGATGTGGCCGGCCGGCACGCCGGCTGCCAGCATCAGTTCGAACAGGCGGGTCGCCGACAGCGGGGTCACGAGCGGCGGCTTGAACACCACCGTATTTCCCGCCGCCAAAGCCGGCGCGACCTTGTGCGCCACCATGTTCAACGGTGAATTGAAGGCGCTGACGCCGCCGACGACGCCCCGCGGCGTGCGGATCGTGAAAGCCATTCGGTGCGATTGGCCTGACGCGCCCTGGATCGGCACGACCTCGCCGACGAGCCGCCTCGCCTCTTCCGCCGATAACCGGAAGGTTTCCGCCGCCCGTGCGACCTCGTTGTCGGAATCTTTCCACGGCACGCCGGACTCAGCGACGATGGTCTCGGCCAAGCCCTGGCGGTTCTCCAAAATCAGATCGGCCACCCGGCTCAGCAACCGATACCGTTCATGCGGTTCAAGCTTGACGGTCGCGAAGCCGGCCTTGGCGCCGGCGACGGCCGCATCGACCTGCGCTGTCGAGGCGCAGCGCACCGAGGCGATCACCTCGCCGGTGAACTTGTCCGTCACATCGACCACGGCGCCCTCGCCCTCAGTCCATGCGCCGGCCACGAAATTCTGGACACTCGTCCCTTGGGCCATCTTCCTCGTTTCCCTAACCGCAACCGTCTCTCCGGACGTGTCGGTTATTTGCCGCGTGCTCGGATGTCCCGGCCAGCGACATCTCATTGGTACCGGCCGTTCAGCGAAAGAAATAGTGATGTTTCATCGTTCCATTGATGATGTATCCTCATCAATGGAACGGTTGCATGGACAGATGGCGGCCGGAGGTCGCGGACATCGCGGTCGCGTTTGGGAGCGTCGGCATGAAGTTCGAATTCTTCATCACTCTGGACGCCATCCTTCGGCACGGCAGTTTCGCCGCGGCCGCCGACGATCTCGGCCTGACGCCCAGCGCCGTCAGCCTGCAAATGAAGCGGCTCGAAGAATACCTCGGCCAGCCCCTGTTCGACCGGTCGGCTAGGACGTCCCGCCCAACGCCGCTGGCCCGCGAGTTGTCGGACAATATCCGCGTCGCCTTGGACGCCGTGGAAGCCGCGCGCACGCGCCAGACCGTCGCCCTCACTGGCCGAGTGATGCTCGGCACGATCCGCTCGCTTCAGCCCACGCTTGTCCCCCTGGTCCTGGCCGAAATCAGTCAACGCCACCCCGAGCTCAGCGTCCGCGTCATCCAGGGCGATTCGGTCGAACTCCTGGATCAGCTCAAGGCCGGCCGCCTTGACGGCGTCGCGCTTATTCGGCCGACGTCAGGGGGGTCCAGTCGACTCTACTGGCGCGATCTCGCCGAACAGCCCTTCGTCTTCGTCGCGCCGCCGGACGCGACCTCTCAATCGATCAGGACCTTGATCGGCCGCTATCCGTGGCTGCAGTTCGACACCTCTCTGACCAGCGGGCGCGTGGCCGCTAGCCACATGCACAAGCTTGCGCCGGGGCTCCGACCCCGGTTCGAGCTGGAATCCATCGAGGCGGTTCTGGCCATGGTGTCCGCAGGCCTTGGCGTGTCGATCCTGCCTCAGGTGCGAGGGCGCATGATCAGCGCCTATCCGGTGCAGGAAATCTCCTTGGGCAAGAGTGCTCCGGTTCGCCAGATCGCCTTCGCCTGCCGCGGCCCCGACTTCGACAACCGGCGCGTCATGGCGCTCCTCGACGCCCTTTTGATCAGCTATGGCGTGAACTAGACGAGGCTATGGAGGTACTGGTGGGCGCTTTCAGCGTAAAACGAATAGGATTGGATGCACACAATGGATGCCGAGTGACGCTTACTGTTTCGACATCGTGCTGAGCCGCATCGCGGCGCGCGTGCGCCGTCCTCATTCCGACACCGGACGTCCACAGCTTCCGACCCTGTGCCATCTGGAAAATAAAGATATTGAGGTCGTTTAGGACGAGCTAGGTGGCGCAAGCCTTCCACTGCTCGAACAAGGACTTCGGCAAGGCATCGTAGATGTCGTCCGAGGTCAGTCCGGGACCAAAGCGTTCTGCGGCATCGGAATGAAGCCAGACGGCCGCGCAAGCGGCATCGAAGCTGTCCATGCGCTGGGCCGCCAATCCGCCGATCATGCCTGCCAGAACGTCGCCGGTTCCGGCTGTCGCCAGCCACGGCGAGCCGTTTTCGTTTCGGCGGACGCGGCCGTCAGGCGATGCGATCAGCGTCTGGGCGCCCTTCAAGACGATCGTCACTTGGGCCGCTCGCGCAGCCTCTTGAACGGCCATTTCGCGGCCTTGCGCAAGCAGGCCTGGGAACAGTCGTTCGAACTCGCCTTCATGCGGCGTCAGGATGTCGTCGCGATCCAACACGGCGAACAGTTCGGCTGTTCGCCCCTTGAAGACCGACAGGCCATCGGCGTCGATCACCAGAACGGCGCCGGTCGAGCCCAGCGCCTGAATGTTCGCGATCGTCGCATCGTCGAGGCCTGCGGCCGGCCCGATCACCACGGCGTCGCTGCCGTCGGCTTCTCGACTTAAGTTCTCGGGTGAAGAAAAGGGCGTCAACATCACCGCCTGCACAGCTGGCGCGATCACCGACGCCGCATCTGGCGGACAAAGGATTCGCACGACCCCAGCGCCCATCCTGAGGCCCGCATGGGCTGCAAGCCGCGCAGCGCCCGTATGATGCGCCTTTCCTGAAACGACGGCCAAACGTCCACGCGCATGCTTGTGCGTTTCCGCGCTCGGCCAAGGCAAAAAATTGCGCCAGATCGCCGGGTCGTTGGTTTCTATCATCCGCGTTCCGATTATCCGTCGCCAGCCTGCGAAAATCGCTTGCTTTGAGCGGCCCTGCTGTGTCCCATTCGCGCCCGAGCGCCGCTGCATTCCGTGCGCCGCTCCGGGGTCGCCATGAAGAAAATCGAAGCCATCATCAAGCCCTTCAAGCTGGATGACGTCAAAGAGGCGCTCCAGGACGTGGGCGTGCAAGGCATGACTGTGCTGGAGGCTAAGGGATATGGTCGCCAGAAAGGTCATTCCGAACTGTATCGCGGCGCGGAATACGTCATCGACTTCCTGCCCAAGATCAAGATCGAGGTGGTCGTCGCCGACGACCTCGCGCCCGCAGTTGTCGAGGCCATTCAGAGCTCGGCCCGCACAGGCAAGATCGGCGATGGCAAGATTTTCGTGTCCGACGTCGCCGAGGTGATCCGCATCCGCACCGGCGAAACCGGAGCTCAAGCCGTCTGATTTGACCCCCCTCCCCGGCCCTCGGCCCGCGGGTCGTTGTCCGGTCTCCTCCCCAAACGACAAGAACAGGACTTTCCGAGAATGAGCGCCAGCAAGATCCTCAAAGAGATCAAGGATGAGGAGGTCCAATATGTGGACGTCCGCTTCACCGACACGCGTGGCCGTCTGCAGCACGTCACCTTCGACGTCGATCTGGTCGACGAGGACTTCCTGAACGAAGGCACGATGTTCGACGGCTCGTCGATCGCCGGCTGGAAGGCCATCAACGAGTCCGACATGCTGCTGAAGCCGGACCTGACCACGGCCTATATCGATCCCTTCTATCAGCAGAAGACGATGTTCCTGTTCTGCGACGTGCTGAACCCGGACACCGGCGAGCCCTACAACCGCGACAGCCGCTCGATGGCCAAGAAGGCGCTGTCCTACGTCCAGTCGTCGGGCGTGGGCGACCAGGTCTTCTTCGGACCGGAAGCCGAGTTTTTCATCTTCGACGACGTACGCTGGTCCACCCAGCCGCACGACACCGGCTACAGCTACGATTCGACCGAGCTGCCGGCCAACACCGGCGCCGAATATTCCGAAGGCAATATGGGCCATCGCCCTGGACCCAAGGGCGGCTATTTCCCCGTCAATCCGGTCGATTCCGGCCAGGACCTGCGCGGCGAAATGCTGGGTGTCATGCGCGATCTGGGCCTTCAGCCCGAGAAGCACCACCACGAGGTGGCTCCGGCTCAGCACGAACTGGGTCTGAAGTTCTCGGACCTGCTGACCATGGCCGACCGCCTGCAGCTCTATAAGTACGTGATCCACAATGTGGCCCACGCCTATGGCAAGTCGGCGACCTTCATGGCCAAGCCGATGTTTGCGGACAACGGTTCGGGCATGCACGTCCACATGTCGATCTGGAAGGAAGGCAAGCCCCAGTTCGCCGGCGACCAGTACGCCGGTCTGTCGCAGGAATGTCTGTGGTACATCGGCGGCATCATCAAGCACGCCAAGGCCATCAACGCCTTCGCCAACTCGACCACCAACAGCTACAAGCGTTTGGTCCCCGGCTATGAAGCCCCGGTGAAGCTGGCCTATTCGGCCCGCAACCGTTCGGCTTCAATCCGCATCCCGCACGTCTCCTCGCCCAAGGCCAAGCGTCTGGAAGCTCGCTTCCCCGATCCGATGGGCAACCCCTATCTGACCTTCGTCGCCCTGCTGATGGCCGGTCTGGACGGGATCGAGAACCGTATCGATCCGGGCGCGCCGGCCGACAAGAACCTCTACGATCTGCCGCCGGAAGAGCGCGGTTCGATCCCCGAGGTCTGCGGCTCGCTGCGTGAAGCGCTGGAGAACCTGGATAAGGACCGCGCCTTCCTCAAGAAGGGCGGCGTCATGGATGACGACTTCATCGACAGCTATATTGAGCTGAAGATGGAAGAGGTGATGCGTCTGCAACTGCATCCGCACCCTGTCGAGTTCGACATGTACTACAGCTGCTGATCACTTGGTCGCAGTCAAGACAAAGGGCCGGGGATCGCTCCCCGGCCCTTTTTGCGTGGCTTGACTGCTTCGAGCAGCGATCGACACGCCGACGTGGCGCTAAGCGATCTCGGCTTCCATATCGTCCGCCTTCTTGCGACGCAGCTCGATCAGTCGCACGCACCAGATTGAAATCTCGTAGAGAATGACCAGCGGCACGGCCAGCATCAGTTGGCTGATCGGATCGGGCGGCGTGACCACGGCTGCGACAACGACGACAGCGACGATGGCGTAGCGCCGACCGGCCGCCATGACCTTGGAACTGATCAGACCGGCGAGGCCCAGAAGGGTCGTCACCACGGGCAGCTGGAAGCAAAGACCGAAGGCGAGCAGCAACGAGGTCACCAGGCTGAGGTAGTCGGAAATCTTGGTGGTTTGCGCCACGGATATGCCGTCCGTGGCGACTTGCTGGCTCAGCGAGAACAGCATCACGAACGGCAGCATGACGTAATAGACCAGCGCCCCGCCGAGGCAGAACATCACAGGCGCGGCGATCAGGAACGGCAGAAACGCCCCGCGCTCGTTGCGATAAAGACCCGGCGCCACGAACCGGTACATCTGCCACGCCATGACCGGGAAGGTCAGGACCGCCGCGCCGAAGGCCGCGATCTTCATCTTGGTGAAGAGCTGTTCCAGCGGGGCCGTGGCGATCAGCTGGACAACGGCGGCGCTGCCTGGCGGATAAGGTTTGATCCCCGTCATCACCGCGATCAGTTCGATGGGATTGGCGTGCCCGCCGGTCGCCATGGCCGCCGCATGAACCGCGACAGCTGCCTGATAGGGTTTGATCAGGGCGATCTGGATCTGATTGGCGAAGGCGAAGCACAGGATGAACGCCAAGAAGAAGGCCACGACGCAGATCAGCAACCGCCCGCGCAACTCGATCAGGTGATCCATCAAGGGCGCGCGCGACGCCTCGATCTCGGCCTCGTCACGATCGGAAGGCGTCACAGGTCAACGACTTTCTTGCGCGAGGTCTTGGGCTTGGCGGCTGCAGGCTTGGTCTTGGCCGCAGGCGAGGCGGTCTTCGGCTTGGCGGCTGAGCGAGGTTTGGCCGTCGCCGATCCGGCGACAGCCCCCCCCGTCTTTGCCTTGGGGGCCGCTCGCTTGGATTTCGTCGTCGTAACGGGCTCAACGGGCGCCGGTGTATCCGGCCATTCGTCCACCGCAGGCGTCATGACCGGCGCCTCCGGCTCGGGCGCAGGCAGGGCAGCCGCCGCAGTCGGGCCGGTCAATCCGGCGTTGATGTCCTTGAAGGCGGCGTCCGCCTCGGCGCCCAGGGGATACATGGCCCCCTGCCCCGTCCGCAGCGCCTCGACCTCCTTGCGCAGGTCGTCCAGTTCGGACTGACGCGCCATCTCGTCGAAACTGGATCGGAACTCATTGGCCATGGCGCGCGCCTTGGCCACCATCTGACCGACGCGACGCATCAGGACAGGCAGGTCCTTTGGCCCCACCACAAGCAGGGCCACCAGACCGATCACCACTAATTCGAAACCCCCGATACCGGGGCCGAGCCCGCCCATGCGTCAGCCCTTACAGACGACGACTAGCGCTTCAGCTCTTCCTTTTCCGCCTCGGTGCGCGGCAGCGAACTGACGCCCTCGTGCGGGCCGTCCTTCTTGTCTTCGTCCTTCAGGCCGTCCTTGAAGGCGCGGATGCCCTTGGCGGCGTCGCCCATGATGCCCGACAGCTTGCCCCGGCCGCCGAACAGCAGCGCGATGACGACGATGACGATGGCCCAATGCCAGATGCTCATGGAGCCCATGGCTAATCTCCTCGCGGGGATCGGTCATCCGATCCCATCCACTCTTATTCGACCCGCATATAGGCGCAGTGATGGCCCCGCGCCAAGGGAGGCTGTAGGTCTGCGCGACCATGAGTCCCTCCGATCACGTCATCATCCACACCGACGGCGCCTGCAAGGGCAATCCGGGCCCAGGAGGCTGGGGCGCCGTGCTTCAGGCCGGCGGTGGCCACGAGAAGGAACTGTGGGGCGGCGAGCCCAACACGACCAACAATCGCATGGAGCTGATGGCCGCGATCATGGCGCTGGAAGCCCTGAAACGGCCCTGCAAGGTCGAACTGCATACCGACAGCAAGTACGTGATGCAGGGAATCACCGAATGGATGCGCGGCTGGAAGGCGCGCGGATGGCTGACGGCCGACAAGAAGCCTGTGAAAAACGCAGACCTGTGGCAGCGTCTGGACGCGGCGCGCCTGCGTCACGACGTGAAATGGCGATGGGTGAAGGGTCATGCTGGACATGAACTGAACGAACGCGCCGACCAACTGGCGAATCGCGGTGTCGCGGAACTGCCCCGGCGCTAGACCGCCTCCACCTCCTTGTCCGGCTCGGCTGGACCTCGGCGGACGCGCGAACCGCTCATCACCGCGCCAAACAGAGCCGTGACGGCCGCGATCTGGAACCCGTGACCGACGCCGTTGATCGGCGCGGCCGACAGTAGGAAAGCCACCACCACGGCGCCCAGGGATTGCCCGACGACCCGCGCCATGCCCAGGGTGCCACCCGCTGCGCCGGCGCGATCTTTCGGGGCCTCCGACAACATGGCGCGATTGTTGGGCGACTGGAAAAATCCGAAGCCCGTGCCGCAAAGGGCCATGCGCCAGATGATGTCGAAATGGCTCGAATCGGCATTGAGAAAACTGAGCGCCATCAGGCCGCAAGCAAACAGGCTAAGGCCGATGGCGCCCAGCACGCCCGCCGAATAGCGATCAGACAGATGGCCGGCCAGCGGCGCTGCGATCATGGTCGCCAGTGGCCAAGGCGTCATAAGCAAGCCGGTCTGGACCGCCGTAAGCCCCAACGCGCCCTGGAGAAAGAAGGGCAAGGCCACGAACGCCATCATCTGGGCTGTGAAGGATATGACCGATGTTGCGACCGACAGGCTGAACATCGGTCGCGCCAGCAGGTCGAGGGGGATCAGCGGCGACGTGCGTGAGCGCTCGCGGCGAATCAGCAAGATCCCGGCTGCGAGCCCTGCCCCTGTCAGCCCGAAACCCAAAACGGCCGCTTCGCCATGCGCCAGCGATTGAAGGCCGGTGATCAGCAGGCCAAACGCGGCGGCGTTCAGCGCAGCCCCGACCCAATTCAGCTTTCGCGGCTGAAGTCGGTTGTACGGCAGGGTGAAACCCGCCAGCGACACCGCTAACAGGCCTATCGGCACATTCAGCGCAAACAGCCAGCGCCAGTGTCCGACAGCCAAGATAGCGCTGGCGATGGTCGGCCCCGCCGCCGCCGCCAGCGAAACGATCACCGCGTTGATTCCGACCGCGCGACCCAGCAGTCGCTGCGGATAGGTGTAACGGACCAAGGCTCCGTTGACGCTCATGATGCCCGCTGCACCGAACCCCTGAACAACGCGGGCGAGGCTGAGCGTCTCGATGGAGTTGGCGAACACACACGCGATGGAGGCCAGGGTGAACACGGCCAGACCTGCCTGCGACACACGCCGATAGCCAACGATCTCGCCCAACGACGCCAGCGGCAAAAGAGCGACCACGATGGCGATCTGATAGGCGTTGACGATCCAGATCGAGGCGGCCGATGACGCCTGTAAATCCTGCGCGATCGACGGCAGGGCGACATTGGCGATCGCGCCATCCAGAACGGCAAGCGTGATGCCCAAGCCGATGGACACAATGGCCCAGTAGCGCCTGGGTGTCGGCAAGCCGTCAGTGACGGCGTTCTGGGGTTCTGTCATGCCTGACGAACGCCGATGCCACCGTTGCGTTCAGACGGGTGATTGCACCGTCAGCAAAGAGCCGTTCACGCGCATCACGACCACATCCTGTCCTTCGACCGGCGCCTCGCCCACGATCTCGGCCGGCCATTCGGCGCCGGAGATGAAAACGCGACCGCGGCCCGAAACGAACGTTTCGACTACCCGCGCCCGCTGGCCGACCAGACGGCTGTCGCGGTCGTTGATGTCGGGACCGTCGGGATTGGCTTTGGAGATCAGACGGCGGGACAGCAGGGTGGCGATGACGGTCAGAACCGCGAAGACGGCCACCTCGCCCGGCAGCCCCAACCGCAAGCCTGCCGCCGTCATGACCGCGACAACGCCGGCCGAAACAGCGGGCCAAAGCAGCCATTCGGTCGAGAACATCGCCTCGACCGCCAGCAGCAGAACCCCGATCGCCAACCAGATCCAGAACGGCTGGGCGACATAGAGATCAGCAAGCGACATCATCGGTCAGCCTCCTTCGATCAGGCCGAGGGTGGAACGGAGCCCCCGGCGGGGCGGCGGGGCGGCGCGGGCCGCACCGGCGGCGTCGCGCCCGAGTTCTGGTCCTTGGCCAGGCTGACCATCTCGCCGATGCCGGCGATCGTGCCGACCAGGGCGCCCATTTCGGCGGGCACGATGACGGTGCGTTGCTGCGGGCTGCGGGCCAGTTCAGCGAAGGCCTCGACGTATTTCTGAGCCACGAAATAGTTGATGGCGTTCACGTCCCCGCGGGCGATGGCTTCAGACACCATGGCCGTGGCGCGGGCCTCGGCCTCAGCCTCACGCTCGCGGGCCTCAGCGTCGCGGAAGGCGGCTTCCTTGCGGCCCTCGGCCTGTAGAATGGCGGCCTGTTTGGCGCCCTCGGCGCGGGCGATGGCGGCGGACTTCTCGCCGTCGGCCTCGGTGATGACGGCGCGGCGTTCGCGCTCGGCCTTCATCTGGCGGGCCATGGCGTTGGTGATATCGGTCGGCGGGGTCAGATCCTTGATCTCGATCCGATTGACCTTGACGCCCCACGGCTCGGTCGCCGCGTCGATGACATGCAGCAGGCGGGTGTTGATGCTGTCGCGCTGGCTCAGCACCTCATCCAGTTCCATTGAACCAACCACGGTCCGCAGATTGGTCATGCACAGTTGCGAAATCGCATAGGGCAGATCGTCGACGCGATAGGCGGCGCGGGCGGAATCCATCACCTGGATAAAGACGATGCCGTCCACCTTCACCATGGCGTTGTCCTTGGTGATGACTTCTTGCGTCGGCACGTCCAGCACCTGTTCCATCATGTTCATGCGGCGGCCGACGCGTTCCACGAACGGTGTCAGGAAGCCGATGCCGGGACTCAGCGTCTTGGTATATTTGCCGAAGCGTTCGACCGTAAATTCACGGCCTTGCGGCACGATCTTGATCACGCTGATCAACAGCACGATGGCCAGCAGCAGCACGACGCCGGCGAAGATGGTGGTCACGTCCATTCAAATCCCTCCCTGACGCGGCAAGCCTACCCGCTGTGCGCGAGCGGCGCCAGACAAACCGAGAGGATGGCCGCCTTAAAGGCCGTGGTTGGCCCGCCAAGCCGCCAAACGCATGCTGACGTCACGTTCGATGTCGCCGTAGAAAAGATTGTAGGGCACGATCTTGCGCCGATCCGCCCAACTGCCGCCAGCCGTCAGAAAATCGGCGTCCGGCGCGCTATGCCACAACAGGCCACCACGACATTCCGTGGATATCAACCGACCCGTGAGAGCCGGCCGGGCGCCCCATTCCAGGCCGGTCGCATTGGTCGCGCCGCTGTGCTGACGCGCCGCGGCACGCGGCTGGCTCGCAGCACCCGTGACCGGATTTACGCAGACGGGGTCAGTAGACAGGCTTACCAGATCGCCGCGATCGTCCCATTCCAGAGCTCGTCTCAGCTTGCGCCGCGCGCCCCTTTCGTCGCCGTCCTGCACCGACGCCCAGGCCACGATACATCCCGTTTGATCGGCGGCGTCGCAGGGCGAGATCGCCTGCCGGAACATCTCGCGCCCGACCAAGGTCTCGATCAGATAAGCGGCAACAAGCCTGTCCTTCAGGGCCGGATTGGCGCGGAGTTGGTCGCGAACCAGACGCGCTGTCAGCTCTCCGCCCTGTTCGACGCCGGCGATAACGATGGGGCCGGCGGGATGCCGTTGCAGCCACAGTTCGAAGGCGGCCTTTACGTCCTCATAAGCGAAGGCACGCGCCTCGCGCGCGTCATCGCGTAAGGTCAGCCGGGTGTAAAGGCTGGCCTGGCGGTACAGCGGCGCGCTGACCCGGCCTTCTCGAGCGAAGGGCGACGCATAATTCGGCAGCACGACGCGCCGCATATAGGCGTTGGCCCGCGCATCGTCGATCGGCCCATTCCACTCGGCGCCACCATCGAAGGTGGTCGGCATGACGAAGAAGACCGCCGCCTGGTTGGGCGCGCCCTGGTCGATCAGCGCCCAGGCGGATGTCTTTCTATAGTCGGGTGCAGGCGGCGGCTTGTAGGTCTGGAACGGCACCTGCGGGTCCAGCCCGGCCCTCAGAATGTCGCCGCTCCACACCGCAACGGCGGCCGTCAGCACGAAGACGGCGGCGAAGCCTGCATATCCGACCCATTGCCTGAAGGTCAGCCGACGCATCAGCGGTACGGATCAGCCGTGGCGAGGAAGTCCTGCACATAGCGCCGCACGCCCTCTTCCAACGGCGTGGATTGACCCTCGAAGCCTGCGGCGCGGATGCGATCCATTCGGGCTTCGGTGAAATACTGGTAGCGGTCGCGGATCGACAGGGGCGTATCGACATAGTCGATGGAAGGCGTCTTGCCGGCGGCCTCGAAGGTGGCGCGGGCAAGATCGGCGAACGACCGCGCCTGGCCCGAGCCGGCGTTGAATATGCCAGAGACCTGCGGCGACTGGAGCAAAAACTCGATGATATCGACCACATCGTCGACGTAGACGAAGTCTCGCATCTGGCCGCCATCCGCATAGTTCGGATTGTGCGACCGAAACAGGGTCACGGTCTCGCCTGCCGCGACCTTGGGCCAGATTTGAGCCACGACCGACTTCATTCCGCCTTTGTGACCTTCGTTCGGGCCATAGACATTGAAGAACTTCAGCCCCGCCCACTGGGGCGGCGCCTGACCCCGATCCGCCTGCCGAACAGCATACTGGTCAAACAGCATTTTCGAATAGCCATAAGCATTTAGCGGGCGAAGCTGCGACAATGAGTCTGCATCGTCATCGTCGTTGAAGCCCGTCTCGCCGTCGCCATAAGTGGCAGCGGAAGACGCGTAGATCATCCGCGAGCCTCGAATTGCGCACCAGTCCCATAGGTCGCGCGACAGGGTGAAGTTTGTCCGCAGGATCAGGTCAGCGTCCGGCTCGGTCGTCGAAGAAATCGCGCCCATGTGCACTACTGCCTCAATCCGCTCGGCGTGGCGCTCCATCTGTTCGAACAATTCTTCGGGCGACCAGAAGTCAGCGATCGCGTGTTTGGCCAGGTTCTTCCACTTGGCCAGGTTGGCCGTCTCCAACCGATCGCAGACGACGACATCATAGGCGGTCTCGGCTGTCAGCCGCGCAACGATGTTTGAACCAATGAAACCGGCGCCGCCGGTCACGACGATCATTCTCGGCGTCACTGAGCGCTCCCTGTCATCTTCTCGATCGTTCGCGTGGTCGAATAGCCATCCTTGAAATCCGCCAGCTTGACCTCGCCGCCCCAGCTTTCGACCAGATCGCCGCCCACGACGCCCTCTCGCGTATAGTCCGAGCCCTTGATCAGAACATCAGGACGCAGCCGTTCGATCAGGGCGATGGGCGTCGGGTCATCGAAACTGGTGACGCGATCGACGCTGGCCAGCCCGCCGATGACGACGGCGCGACTGTCCAGATCATTCACCGGTCGCCCTTCGCCCTTCAGTCGTTTGACCGAGGCATCGGTGTTCAGCGCCACGACCAGGCGATCGCACCAGCTGCGCGCCTGCGCCAGATAGGCCACATGGCCGCGGTGCAGGATGTCGAAACATCCATTGGTGAAACCGACCTTCAGGCCCTGACGTCGCCAGCCCTCGACCTCGACCGCCAGTTCGTCGATCGGCGTCACCTTGGATACCGCAGCGGTGGCGTGCTGGCTCAGCTCGGCTTCGATCAGCTCGGCGGGTGTGATAACAGCCGTCCCGGCCTTCCCGACAACCACGCCAGAGGCCAGGATGGCGAACTCGACCGCCATCTCCAGCGACGCACCCGCGCCCAGCGCCAACCCAATGGCGGCCAGGCCTGTATCGCCGGCGCCAGACACGTCGAAGACCTCGCGCGCCCGGCCCGGGAAGTGCTTCACGGGTTCACCGCGCCGCGCCAGGCTCATCCCCTTGCCCGCACGGGTGACGATGATCGCCTTGGCGGTCGTGGCGGCCAGCAAGGCGGCCAGCGCCGTCTCGACCTCGGGGTCCGTACCGACCGGCAGGCCGGTGGCGCCGGCCAGTTCCGACGCATTGGGCTTGATGACATCGACGGCGCCGTAGCGGTCGAAATCCCTTCCCTTTGGATCGACGACGACCGGCGCACCAGATTTCTTCGCCGCGTTCAGCGCCGAAGCCAGGAGCGCATCGCTGACGACACCCTTGGCGTAGTCTGAGAGCAAGTAAACCGAGGCATCAGTAAACGCGTCCGAATCGTGGATCGCGGTCGGCGCAGCCTCGTCATCCAAACGCAAGAGCTGTTGGCCGCCCGAAACGAAGCGTGTCTTTACGATTGTGGACGCGCCTGCCGGCCTCGCCACGACGTCCTCGATGTGCGGCTCGGCGGCGATCAGAGCGGTCAGTTCCGCGCCAGCCGCGTCGTCGCCGATCACGGCGCCTAGCCGCGCCACACCACCCAGAGCCGCAATATTGCGCGCGACGTTGCCGACGCCGCCTGGCATGGCGACGGTGCGGCTGGTGCGGAGTACAGGGATCGGCGCCTCGGGCGAGATGCGGCTGACCTCGCCATAGACGTAGCGATCCAGCATCAGGTCGCCGACGCAGGCGATCTTCAGGCCGCGCACGCGCTCCAACAGGCTTTGCAGGGCGCCCAGATCCAAGGTGTCAGACATGGGTCCGACCTAGAGGATTCAGGCGGCTTGCGCCACCGGCGCCTTGGCCCCGATCTTGATGGCCAGGTCGTCGAAGGCGATCAGTTCGGCGGCCAGGGCCTCGAACTGGCTCAGCGGCACCATGTTTGGGCCATCCGACGGCGCATTATCCGGGTCCTGGTGCGTTTCCATGAAGACCGCATCGACGCCGACGGCCACCGCCGCGCGTCCTAGCACCGGCACGAACTCGCGCTGACCGCCCGACGACGCGCCCTGCCCGCCCGGCTGCTGAACGCTGTGGGTCGCATCGAACACGACGGGGCAGCCGATCTCGCGCAGCACCGGAAGCGCCCGCATGTCGCTGACCAGAGTGTTGTAGCCGAAGCTGGCGCCGCGTTCACAGGCCATGACATTGGGATTGCCGGCGCCAACCACCTTGGCGATAACGTTTTTCATGTCCCAGGGAGCCAGGAACTGACCCTTTTTGATGTTGATCGCCTTGCCGGTAGCGGCGGCGGCCAACAGCAGGTCGGTCTGGCGGCTGAGGAAGGCCGGGATCTGCAGTACATCGACGACCTCGCCGACCGGACCACACTGAACCTCGGAGTGAACGTCTGTCAGGGTCGGCAGGCCGGTCGCCTCGCGAATCTCGGCGAAGATCGGCATGGCGTCTTTCAGACCGATGCCCCGCGCGGCGCTGGCGCTGGTCCGGTTCGCCTTGTCGAAACTGGTCTTGTAGATGATGCCGACGTTCAACCGCTCGCCGATTTCCTTCAGGGCATGGGCCGTCTCCAGCGCGTGCTGGCGGCTCTCCATCTGGCAAGGACCGGCGATGAAAGCGATTCTTGCGCCGCCGCCGATGACGACAGGCGTCCGAAGACCTTCGGACAACGTAATGACAGCGTTGGGTCGGCTCACGAGGCGGCTCTTTCGACGTTCGGTGTTGTGGAGGCGGCTTTTGCCGCAGCTATTGGGCCATCAGGTGGCGCTCTGAAGGGATGAGCGCAAGTTATCACGGAGTTCGCCCGCGTGGCCACCAAACCTGTCATCCTGTGGTTTCGCCGCGATCTGCGACTGCATGACAATCCCGCCCTGAACCACGCGGCGGAGACGGGGCGACCAATCCTGCCCGTCTATATTCTGGACGAGCATTTCGAGCGGCCGATGGGCGCCGCGTCGCGCTGGTGGCTCGACAAGTCGTTGAGGGCGCTGGATGCGGCGCTTCAAGATCGCGGTTCGCGCCTGATTCTGCGCAAGGCCAATGCTCTGACACAGCTTCAGGCGCTGATCGCCGAAACCGATGCCGACACCGTCTTCATGAATCGCCTGTTTGAACCTGAGGCGTTTGAGCATGACGCCGAAATCGCCCATACGCTCAAGGCGGACGGCGTCGAATGCCGTGGCTTCAATGGCGCCCTGCTCTGCCGCCCCGGCGATGTCCTGAACGGTTCGGGCCAACCGTACAAGGTCTTCACTCCGTTCTTGAGAGCCCTGCTGGCCACGGCCGAGGCGCCGGCTCACACAACGGGACCGCGCCAAATCCAGACGCCCGAAACGGCTCAATCCGACGACCTCGACAGCTGGGAGCTGCACCCCCATCGTCCAGATTGGTCCAAAGGCTTCGACTGGACGCCGGGAGAAGACGGGGCCTCACAAGCCTTGTCCAGATTCATACCATCCGGACTGAAGACCTATGCCAAGGATCGAGACTTTCCCGACCGGAAAGGCGCCAACAGCCGCCTGTCGCCGCATCTTCACTGGGGCGAGATCAGCCCTTGGCGTGCAATAGACCGAGCCCAACAGGCAGCCAAAGACGGCAAGGTGTCATCGTCGGAGGCCGACAAATTCATTGCTGAGATCGGCTGGCGCGAGTTCTCCGCGCACCTGCTGCACCATTTTCCCTATCTTACCGAGCGCGCGTTCCGTCCCGAATATGACGCCATGCCCTGGCGTAAGGACGACGCGAGCCTCAAGGCGTGGCGACAGGGACGGACCGGATACCCGTTGGTGGACGCCGGTATGCGCCAGCTCTGGACGACGGGGTGGATGCACAATCGGGTTCGGATGGTCGTCGCCTCCTTCCTGATCAAACATCTGCTGATCGACTGGCGCGAAGGCGAAGCCTGGTTCTGGGACACGCTGGTGGACGCTGACCGGGCCAGCAATGTACAAAACTGGCAGTGGGTCGCAGGCTCTGGCGCAGACGCCTCCCCCTTCTTCCGCATTTTCAATCCCATCACGCAGGGTGAAAAGTTTGATCCCGACGGCGGCTATGTGCGTCGGTGGGTGCCGGAACTTCGCCGCCTGCCTGACCGCTGGCTACAGTCGCCCTGGACCGCACCAGCTGAAGTGCTGCGTGACGCCGGAATCGTTCTAGGGCGCGATTACCCCAAACCGGTCGTCGAACATGAGAAGGGTCGGGCCCGGGCGCTCGCTGCCCTGAAGACCGTTTCCGGTCGCGGCGACGACCACAGCGACCGTGATTGACCCCCTTTGTATTCCGCGTTGAAAGTCAAAAGATGAGCGTCGCACACGCCGATATCGAAGCCGTCGCCAGCCGAGCACCTCGCGTGTTCGCCATGTTGCTGCGGCTTCTGGCAGCCAACTGGACCTTCGGGCGCTTGACGGTGCAACTGCCCAATGGCGAGACCCATGTGCTTCAGGGCAAGCAGCCGGGTCCCAGCGGCATGATGACCGTACGCGACTACCGGTTCGCACGCCGCGTGCTGGCGGCCGGCGATATCGGCTTCGCCGAAGGCTATATCGCGGGCGAGTGGGACAGTCCGCACCTGGCCGGCCTGCTCGAAACCCTGGTGGACAATTACGATCACATCCGGCGTCTGTTCGACGGAAATCTGATCATGTGGGTGGTCAACTGGCTGAGCCACCGCACCAATCGCAACAGCAAGACCGGGTCGAAGAAGAACATCCACGCCCACTACGATCTGGGCAACGCCTTCTATTCCCAGTGGCTGGACGGGACGATGACCTATTCATCGGCCCGCTTCAGCCGCGATGGTGAGGTGCTGGAGACGGCGCAGCGTAAGAAATACGCCGCCTTGGCCCGAATGATGGATCTTCGGGCGGGCATGTCAGTGCTGGAAATCGGCTGCGGCTGGGGCGGCTTCGCCGAGTTCGCGGCGCGCGAGATCGGCGCCAAGGTCACCGGGATCACGATCTCCAAAGAGCAGCACGATTTCGCTCGCCAGCGCATGTTCAACGCGGGTCTTAGCGACCGCGCCGATATTCAGCTTATCGACTACCGCGATGTGCAGGGTCGATTTGATCGGGTGGCGTCCATCGAGATGTTCGAGGCTGTGGGCATGGAGTACTGGCCCGCCTACTTCGGCAAGGTCCACGACGTGCTTCAAACTGGCGGCAAGGCCGGACTGCAGATCATCACGATCCAGGACGACCTGTTCGACGAATACAATGCCCGGACGGATTTCATCCAGAAGTACGTCTTCCCCGGCGGAATGCTGCCCTCCGAAGACCGGCTGGCGCCGGTCGTGTCGAAAGCCGGACTGTCGTGGCAGTCGGTGGAGCGGTTCGGCCTCGACTACGCTGCGACGCTCAAGCTTTGGGATGAACGTTTCCAGGCGTCCTGGGGCGAAATCAGCAAGCTTTCCGGCTTTGACGAACGATTCCGCCGGCTCTGGCGCTTCTATCTGGCCTATTGCGAGGCCGGTTTCCGCTCTCGCCGCACCGACGTCATCCAACTGAGCCTGTCTCGCCCATGAACCCGCTGATTTCGACAACGGACCTTGCCGCGCGATTGGGCGCGCCCGATTTGCGGATCGTCGATGGCAGTTGGCATCTGGACGGCCGCGACGCGCGCGCCGATTTCGAACAGGCCCATATCCCTGGCGCAGTCTTCTTCGATCTGGACGCGATATCGGATCGCGACAGCGCTTTGCCCCACATGATGCCGACGCCAGAGGCCTTTGGGGCGGCGGTCGGGACGCTGGGCCTCTCCGTCGATGACCAGATCGTCGTTTATGATACAGCCGGATTGTTCTCGGCGGCGCGCGTTTGGTGGATGCTGAAGACGATGGGCGCGACGAGGGTTCAGGTGCTCGACGGCGGCCTGCCGCGCTGGCGTGGCGACGGCCTACCAACCGTCTCCGGGCCTTCAGTCGCAGATGCAAAAGACTTCCATGCCAAGATGGCGCTCGATGCTGTCGCCTCGTTGGATGACGTGCGCGCGGCTTTGGCCCAGGACGCCCAGGTCGTGGATGCGCGCGCCGCACCGCGTTTCAAAGGTGCGGCGCCCGAACCTCGCGCCGGTGTTCGCAGCGGCCATATGCCCGGCGCGCGCAATCTCCCCTATAGTCGCTTGCTAAACGACAATGGCACTATGAAGCGTGGTGCGGCCTTGGCGCAGGCCATTGCGGACGCTGGCGTGGATATCAGCCGACCCGTGATCACGACCTGCGGATCCGGAGTGACCGCTGCAATACTGACACTGGGCTTAGCCGAACTCGGTCGCTCGTCGCGGCTTTATGACGGTTCCTGGGCTGAATGGGGCGCCCGAACGGACACCCCCGTCGAAACCGGCTGAGATCAGGCCGGCGGCGCCACGGGGACGACATCGTCGGCGTCGATCGGCTCGTCTTCCTCGCCGCGCGAAACGACAGTCGCCAGAACCAGGTCGCCCGTGACATTCAGCGTCGTGCGGCACATGTCCAGGAAGCGATCCACGCCCAGGATCAGGCCGATGCCCTCCGGCGGTACCTTCACCATCACCAGGATCATCGCCACGACCGGCAGCGAACCGGCCGGCACGCCCGCCGTACCGATACCGCCAAGGATGCAGACCAGCATGACGATGATCTGCTGCGTGATCGTCAGGTCGATGCCGAAGAACTGGGCCAGAAACAGCACCGTCACGCCTTCAAACAGGGCCGTGCCGTTCTGGTTGGCGGTGGCGCCGACCGTCAGGACGAAGCGGGCGATCTTGCGCGGCAGCTTCAGCTCCTGCTCGGCCGCCTTAAGCGACACAGGCAGAGACGCGTTGGATGAAGCGGTCGAGAAGGCCACCACCATCGGCTCGCGCACGCCCTTGAAGAATGCGATCGGCGACCGGCCGCCAAGGATCCAGATCACCAGCGGATAGACGACGAACATGTGGATCGCCATCGCGCCCACCGCGACGCCGACATAGGCCGCGAGGCGCACCAAAAGGTCCCAGCCGAACAGGGCCGCCAGGTTGAACATCAAGCAGGCGATGGCGATGGGGGCCAGTTTGATGAAGAGGTTTATCAGCTTCATCGTCACTTCGAACATGCCCTCGATGACCTGCTGCAAGCGGTCGGTCGCAGGCGACTTGGCCATCACCAGGCCGATGCCGAAGAACAGAGCGAACACCATCACCGGCAGGATCTGGTTCTCGGAGGCAGCGGTGAAGACGTTCGACGGAATCAGATCCAGGAAGAAATCACCCAACTGGATGGTTTCAGGCGCGCCGCTGACGATGCCGGCCGCGCCGTCACGTCCCTGGTCCAGCAGTTGCTGCGCGAGGACCGGGTCCACGCCTCTTCCGGGCTGGAACACATTGACCATCACCAGGCCGATCACCACGGCGATGCTGGACACCAGAATGGTCAACAAGAGGGTCTTGATTCCCGCCCGTCCCAGCGAGCTCAGATCGCCCATCTCGGCCACGCCGACTACTAGGGCCGAGAACAGCAGCGGAATGACCATCATGAACAGCAGACGCAGGAAGATCTGGCCCAGCGGTCCGGTGACGTTGTCCGTCAGCCAGACCACCCAGGCCGTATCCGCTCCCAGCGTCAGATTGACCAGCAATCCCCCGATCAGACCGACCGCGAAACCGATCAACATCAGCCAGTGCAGCGCAAGGCCGCCGCGTTTTGTCTCGGTCATCTGTCCCCCAGGAAGCGATGCAAGCGTCGGCGCCTATCGGATCGGCAGGCCATAGATCAAGCCGGCCGGGCGCGCGTTCCATTGTGCGTTCAAACCGCGCGCCAGGTCGAGCGCCGATTGCGATCCCAGATTTCGTTCGAAGATCTCGCCATAATTCCCGACGGCTTCGACCGCGTCCTTGGCCCAGGCGTTCGACAGCCCCAGCATGGGTCCGAACTCGCCCTCGGCGCCCAAAAGACGTCGCACGCGTGGGTCCGTCGTCGTCTTGAACTGATCTTCGGCATTGGCCTTGGTGACCCCGAGTTCTTCGGCCAGCATCAGGGCGTTCAGGGTCCAGCGGACGGTCGAGGCCCAGCGTTCGTCGCCCGCCTTTACCACCGGCCCCAGCGGCTCCTTGGACGCCACGTCGGACAGGATCACATGTTCGTTGGGATTGGTCAGCACAGTCCGCGCGGCGGCTAGCGCAGAGATGTCGGCGCTGAACGCGTCGCAATCTTCACGGCCATAGGCGTCGCGCGCCGCTTCCTCCGTCTCGAACACGACGGGCCGATATTCGATGCCGCGAGACCGGAAATAGTCAGCGGCGTTGGCCTGGGATGTCGAACCCGACTGAACGCAGACCCGCGCGCCCGTCAGTTCTGTCGCACTGTTCAGGTTCAGCGAACGCCGGACCAGAAAGCCCTGGCCGTCGTAATAGTTGACGCCGGCGAAGACGAACCCTTCGCCCGCGTCGCGGCTCATCGTCCAGGACGAGTTGCGCCAAAGCACATCGATGCGGCCGTCGTTCAGCGCCGTGAATCGATCAGACGCCGACAAAGGCACGAACCGCACAGCATCGGCATCGCCCAGCACCGCCGCCGCCGTCGCGCGACAGAAGTCCACGTCGAAGCCGCGCCACTGGCCGCGATTGTCGGTGTAGGCAAAGCCGACCAATCCCTGATGCACGCCGCAGTTCAAGCGACCGCGGCGTTTGATGGCGGCCAGCGTCGGGCTTTTCGCGACCGCAGTCGAGGACGCTTGCGCGGACGTGACAGGGCTGGTTTCCGGCGCAGGATTGGCGTCCTTGCGCCCGCAAGCCGCCGTCAGCAGCACCGCCGCCATCGCTCCGATCATCCAGCACCGCATCGCGTTCCAGTCCCTCGCCGCTTGCGCCCCGCTGGCTTTAGAGGCCTTTAGGGCTCGATCCGCAACCCATCGGAGGGGCCATGTCGCCGCATTCGGACCGCACCCGCCTGATCGCCGCCGCCACGCGACGCGGCCAGGGCCGGCGCGGCGTCAATCCGCCGATCGAGCGCGCCTCGACGATGTTGAGCGATAGCGCGGCCGTCATGCGCGACGAGACCGACGGGCCGACCTATGGCCTCAGCGGGACCAGCGCCGCCCGCGATCTTCGCCGCGCCCTGGCCGATCTGGAGGGCGCGGAGGGGGCCTTCCTCGTTCCGTCGGGCCTTGCGGCCGTCACAGTTCCGCTGCTGGCGCTTTTGAGACCGGGCGACGAGGTGGTCACAACAGACGCCGTCTATGGTCCGACGCGCCGGTTCCTGAGCCGTTATCAATCGACCCGCGGCGTCACGACCCGCTTTTTGCCCGCAGACGCAGACGCGCAGGCTGTTCTGGCCGCCATCGGCGAACGCACGCGGTTGGTGCTGATGGAGTCGCCAGCCTCTCTCACATTCGAAATGGTCGATGTCGCCGCCGTGGCCCAGGCCTGCCGCACACGAGGCGTCCTGACGGTGGTCGATAATACCTGGGCCGCCGGCCTGGCCTATCGTCCGCTGGCCCATGGCGTGGATGTCAGCGTTCAGGCCGTCACCAAATATGTCGGCGGTCATTCGGACGTGCTGATGGGCTGTATTGCGTCGAACAATCCCGCCTGCCTGCGCGCGATCGGCGACACCATCGAGGATCTCGGCTGGCATGTGTCGCCCGATGACGCCTGGCTTGCGCTGCGCGGCCTGCGGACCCTGCCGCTGCGCTATGCCGAACAGGCCCGGTCGGCTTTGATCATCGCGGAGTGGCTGCACGCTCGACCCGAGGTGTCCCGCGTCTTTTATCCACCCCTGCCCGGCTCGATCGGCCATGACGTGTGGCGGCGAGATTTTACCGGCGCGGCGTCCCTGATGGGCGTGGTTATGAAGGGCGGCGACAAGGCGGCGGGCGAGGCGTGCCTGAACGCCCTGACACTGTTCGGCCTCGGTTATTCCTGGGGCGGGTTCGAAAGCCTGATCACCCACGAGACCCATCAGATGGACTACCGCTGCCATCCGCCCGTGCTTGAGGGCGAACTGATCCGACTGCATGTCGGTTTGGAAGACCCCTCCGAACTGATCGCCGATTTGGAACGAGGTCTCGCCGCCTTCACCGCCGCGCTCACGGTTCCTTAAGCGCCGCAAAGGACTGTGCGCCCGTGCGCGAACCGCCCGTTCAGACCCCGGATGATTCGCCGCCGCTGTGGGAACAGTGGGCGGCCGGCTTCGTCATCTTCATGCTGACCGGCGCCTTGATCGCGCCCGTGATCGCGCCGACCCAGGTCGAAACGCCGATCCTGCGTTTCATCTGGTTGCCGGTCTATGCCGTCATCGCCGGCCTGATCGTCTTTCGCTTCGACAAGGTAATACGCGCCTGGCCCGCTTGGCTGATGATGTTCGCTCTGGTCGCCCTGTGTTTCGTCTCGAAATACTGGTCCATCGACCCCGAGGTCACTGAGCGCCGCGTCATCGCCATGGCGATTAACAGCGCTTTCGCCGTCTATCTGGGCGCCCGGTTCCGTGACGACGCCCTGCCGCGCGTCCTGATGTACACCTGTTTGGTGATGGCGATCGGCAGCCTGATCATGGTGTTCGGCTATCCGAAGGTCGGGGTGCACCAGTTCGACAACGCCGGCCTGTGGCGCGGCCTCTGGTACGAGAAGAACCAGATGGGGCTGGTCATGGTGGTAGGCGCCGTCTCCGCCGCAGCGACCCTGGCCGCCGATCATATCGCGGGACGCAGCCATCGGTTCTGGATCTGCCTGCTGACATTGGGCCTCACCACGCTCTTGGTGCTTGCCACCCAGTCCAAGACGTCGCTTCTGTGCTGGGGCTTGGGCCTGGGCATGATCGGCGGATGGTGGGCGTTGAAACAGGGCGGCGCCGTCATCACCGTCATCGGCATCTGGCTTGCCGTCATCGTTGCGGCGGGCGCAACCTGGCTGTGGAACTCCGACTCCGCCGCAATCCTCGAGGCGCTGGGCAAGGACCCGTCGCTGACAGGCCGCACCCTGATCTGGGAAGCCCTTATGCGGAAGGTCGCCGAGCGCCCCTGGACCGGATATGGCTTCAGCGCCTTCTGGGGCGTGGACTCGATCCCTGCGCGCGAAATCCGCATCGAGACCCAATGGCCCGTCCCCTCCGCCCACAACGGCTGGATCGATCTGCTCGTGCAACTGGGCTGGCCCGGTGCGGTGGCGGTAGGGGCCATCATGGCGCTCTCTGCGATCTTCGTCATCGCGCGCACGAACGGGCTCGGTGCGCGCGAAGGCTATTGGAGCATCGCCTATCTATCCGCCTTCACCGCTTTGAGCCTGTCAGAGAGCGTCCTGCTGACCCACGCTAACCTGCCGTGGATCCTGATGTTGGCGATTATGGCCCGCTCCGTGACCTTCGATCCGGCCCCGGTTCGTGCGCCGCTTGCTCGACCGGCCTCACGGGCCTACCAGACCCGGTCCCGAATCGCCTCAGACTATGTGAATGGCCGCCGACCTCTTCGCTTTTGACGACGAACCCGAAGCTCGCAAACCCGAGCCGCCCAAGCCTGTTGCGGTGACCCCGCCTGCGGCTGCGTCCGTTATCGCCCCCCCCCCGCGCCGCCACCTGTTCAGGCCACAGCTACGACGGCGGCCGCCACCGGCTATTCCGCCTCATCCATCGAGGTGCTGGAAGGGCTTGAACCCGTTCGCAAACGCCCCGGCATGTATATCGGCGGCACCGACGAGCGCGCCCTGCACCACCTGTTCGCCGAAGTCCTGGATAACGCCATGGACGAGGCGGTGGCCAAACACGCCAAGCTGATCACCGTCGATCTGGACGCCGACGGCTATCTGTCGGTGCGCGACGACGGACGCGGCATCCCGGTCGATCCGCATCCGAAACATCCCGGCAAGTCGGCGCTGGAAGTCGTCATGACCGTCCTCCACTCCGGCGGCAAGTTTTCCGGCAAAGCCTATGAAACCTCAGGTGGTTTGCACGGCGTCGGCGTCTCGGTCGTCAACGCCCTGAGCGAAAGCGTCGAGGTCACGGTCTGGCGCGACGGTTTCGAATGGAAACAGGCCTTCAGCCGCGGCCACGTCCTGGCCCCGATCCAGCAAATTGGCCCGTCCAAGAAGCGCGGCACCTTGATCCGCTTCAAGCCCGACGACGAAATCTTCGGCATGGGCGCGGCCTTCAAGCCCGCTCGTCTATTCCGCATGGCGCGGTCTAAGGCCTATCTGTTCCGCGGCGTTGAAATTCGCTGGACTTGTGCGCCGGAGCGGATCACCGACGCCACTCCCGCTCAAGCCAGTCTGCATTTCCCCGGCGGCCTCGCCGACGCCCTGATCGACCGTATCGGTCAGCTGGAAACCGTCACCCCCACCTTTGCCGGCCGCGCCGAGCGCCAAGGCGAAGCGGGCGCCTTCGAATGGGCCGTCACCTGGTCGCCGATTGGCTTTGGTGAATCGGACGGCTTCATCCAGTCCTACTGCAACACCGTCTCCACGCCCGATGGCGGCACGCACGAGGCCGGCTTCCGCGCCGCCCTGGTCAAGGGGCTGAAATCCTACGGTGAACTGACCAATGAGAAGCGCGCCGCGATCATCACGGCCGAGGACGTCATCGCCAATGCCGGCGCCCTGATCAGCGTCTTCATCCGCAATCCCGAATTCCAGGGCCAGACCAAGGACCGTTTGTCCTCGCCCGAGGGTGCGCGCATTGTGGAGCAACTGCTGCGCGACCCGCTGGACCACTGGCTGACCGAGAGCCCCAAACAGGCCAACGCCCTGCTGGGCTTCGTAGTCGATCGCGCCGAGGACCGGCTGCGGCGCCGCAAGGACAAGGAGGTCCAGCGCGCCGCCGCCACGCGCAAGCTGCGCCTGCCCGGCAAGCTGTCGGACTGCAGCCGTCAGTCGGCCCAGGGTACCGAACTCTTCATCGTCGAAGGCGATTCGGCGGGCGGCTCGGCCAAACAGGCGCGCGACCGCACGACCCAGGCGATACTGCCCCTGCGCGGCAAGATCCTGAACGTCGCGTCCGCCACGGCCGACAAGCTGCGCGCCAACGTCGAACTGTCCGACCTGGCGTTGGCCTTGGGCGTCCAGCCCGGCAACCGGTTCAACATCGACGACCTGCGCTACGAGCGGATCGTCATCATGACCGACGCCGACGTGGACGGCGCGCACATCGCGGCCCTGCTGATCACCTTCTTTTACCGCGTCATGCCCGAGACGATCCGCCAGGGTCGGGTCTTCATGGCCCTGCCGCCGCTCTATCGCATCAGCGCCGGGCCTTTGAGCGAATACGCCCGCGACGACGCCCATCGCGACGAACTGCTGGGGACCGTATTCAAAAGCAAGAAGACCGAGATCGGCCGGTTCAAGGGCCTGGGCGAAATGATGGCCTCCCAGCTGAAGGAGACCACTATGGATCCCAAGAAGCGCACCCTGGCGCGCATTACGGTGCCCGACGCCGAGGCCAGCATCGAAGACCTGGTCGAGCGCCTGATGGGCAAGCGCGCCGACGCGCGCTTCCAGTTCATTCAGGAAAATGCTCAGTTCGTGAAAGAAGAACTCGACGTCTAAGGGCCTCGCCGCCCTTCCAACGCAAGGCGACCCCTGACAAAAGGGGGCATGCAGACGCCCGCCCCCTCCGCCGCCGTGCTTGACGAACTGAAGGCCGCACTCGGTCCGGGCGGCTGGACCCAGGATCCCGAGTTCATCGCGCCGTCGCTGACAGAATGGCGCAATCGCTGGACCGGCAACACGCCGATCCTGGTGACACCTCGTTCGACGGAAGAGGTTGCGCGCGCTGTGACGATCTGCGCTCGAGAGGGCGTCGCCATCACGCCCCAAGGCGGCGGCACCGGCTTGGTCGGCGGCCAGATCCCCTTCGGCGAGGTCCTGCTGTCGACCCGCAAGATGCGCGCCGTCCGCGATGTGACTCCGCTTGACGACGCCATGACGGTCGAAGCCGGCCTGACCCTGCTGGAGGCGCAGCAGGCGGCGACGGCGGCCGGCCGCTATTTCCCGCTCAGCCTGGCGGCTGAAGGCTCGGCCAGCATCGGCGGCGTCATCTCTACCAACGCCGGGGGCACCCAGGTTCTTCGGTACGGCATGATGCGCGATCTGGTCTTGGGTCTTGAGGCGGTCATGCCCAACGGCGAAATCTTCCGGGGCCTGAAGCGGCTGCGTAAGGACAACACCGGCTACGACTTGAAACAGCTGCTGATCGGCGCCGAGGGCACATTGGGTGTCGTGACCGCCGCCACGCTGAAACTCTTCCCCATCATACGCTCGCGCGCCGTCGCGGTGGTCGGGCTGGAAACAGCCGCCGCCTCGGTCGAACTGCTCGCCCGCGCCAAGGCCGAGACGGGCGGCGGGGTGGAGGCCTTCGAACTGATGAAGCGCCTCGGCATGGAACTGGTGCTGAAGAACATTCCCGACACCCGCGAGCCGCTGGACTCGGCGCCCGATTGGTACGTTCTGATCGAGATCGCTTCGGGCACGCCCGGCGGCGCCGAGGCCCAGATGGAGGCGCTGCTCGAGGTTGCCTTCGAGGGAGGCCTGATCACCGACGCCGCCATCGCCCAGAACGACGCACAGCGCGCCGCCTTCTGGCGTCTGCGTGAAGAACATTCGGCGGCCCTCAAGCCCGAGGGCGGCGGCTGGAAACACGACGTCTCCGTCCCCATTAGCCGCATCGCCGATTTCATCGACGAAGCCTCGGCCGCCGTCGAACGCTTCCACCCCGGCGCCCGCATCTCGGTCTTCGGCCATGTCGGTGACGGCAATCTGCACTACGACATTCTGCCGGGCGTCGGTCAGGACATCCCCGCCTTCATCGGCCGCTGGAAGGAAGGCTCGCAAGTGGTTCACGATGTTGTCGGAGCCTACGACGGCTCGATTTCGGCCGAACACGGTCTGGGTCGGCTGAAGACCGAAGAGGTCAAGCGCTACAAGTCCCCGCTCGAGATCGGAACCATGGCCGCCATCCGCCGCGCCATCGATCCCAAGCGCATCATGAACCCGTCAGTTCTGTTCTAGAACTGACGGGCGGGTCGCCTATCTGAACTTCCGCAGGCCTCTTGGGCCCTGACGACCGGCGCCGGCGCGTTTGCCCAGCCAGTCTTTCCAGTCGGGCCAGTTGCGACGACGTCCGCCGCCGTCGGCCCATTCCGGTCCCGTCTCTGCGTTGAAGACGGTGATGTCGGCGAGGCCGCCCTGTTTGAAGCTTTGCAGCTTCACGCCCTTACCGCGTCCCATTTCGGGCAGTTCGGCGAGAGGGAAGATCAGCGTCTTGATGTTCTCGCCGATGGTCGCGACACGATCGCCGGTCACCCGCAGCACCGCCAGCATTTCGCCGTTCAGCACCTGTTTGCCGCCGCGCTTCTGCGCCAGGGTGTCGTCTTCAGGCGCGATGAAGCCGTATCCGGCCTTTGATGCGATCAACAGCTTGCCGCCCGGCTGGTGGGCCAGGACGTTGATGATCTCGGCCTTCTCGTCCAGATCGATCATCAGGCGCAGCGGCTCGCCATGGCCGCGTCCGGACGCCAGCTTGTCCGCACCGATGGTGAAGATGCGCCCGTCCGACGCCGCCACCAGCAGCTTATCGGTCGTATAGGCGGGCACGAGATAGGCGAGTTGGTCGCCTTCCTTGAACTTCAGCTCCGACGGATCCTCGACCTTGCCCTTGGCGGCGCGGATCCAGCCGCGTTCCGACAGGATGACGGTGATCGCCTCGCGCGGAATGAAGGCCTCGGGCGCGACGAAGGCCGACGTATCCACCGCCTCAGCGATCGTGGTCCGGCGCGGCGAGATCAGCGCCTTGCGCACGGCCTCCAGCTCCTTGGAGATCGCCTTCCATTGCTTGCCTTCAGACGACGTCAGCGCCTTCAGATTAGCAAGTTCCTCCGACAGCGCATTGAATTCCTTTTCGATCGTCATCTCTTCCAGACGCGCCAACTGACGCAGCCGGGTGTCGAGGATGAAGTCGGCCTGAACCTCCGTCAGGCCGAACCGCGCGATCAGGACAGCCTTCGGCTGCTCCTCCTCACGGACGATGCGGATCACCTCGTCAAGGTTGAGGAAGACGATGCGCAAGCCTTCCAGCAGGTGGAGGCGCTTTTCGACCCGCTCGATCCGCCATTGCGAACGCCGGTTCAGCACCTCGCGCCGGTGATCCAGGAAGGCGCGCAGGCAGTCTTTCAGACCCATGACGCGAGGCGTGCCGCTGGCGTCCAGCACGTTCATGTTGATCGGGAAGCGGACTTCCAGATCGGAAAGCTTGAACAGGCTTTCCATCAGCATTTCAGGCTCGATGGTGCGGTTCTTGGGCTCCAGGATGAGGCGGATGTCCTCGGCCGATTCGTCGCGCACATCGCCCAGCAGAGGCGCCTTCTTTTGCTCGATCAGGTCCGCCAGCGCCTCGATCAGACGCGACTTCTGCACCTGATAGGGCATTTCGGTGACGATGATCCGCCACACGCCGCGCCCCAGATCCTCAGTTTCCCAGCGCGCGCGCAGGCGCACCCCGCCCCGGCCCGTCTCATAGGCGTCCAGGATCGAGGCATGACCCTCAACCGCAACGCCCCCGGTCGGGAAGTCGGGGCCCGGTACATGCTGCACTAGGTCTTCAGTCGTCGCGTCCGGCCGCTCCAGCAGCAATTGGCAGGCGTCGATCAGTTCGCCGACATTGTGCGGCGGGATCGAGGTGGCCATGCCGACCGCGATACCCGACGAGCCATTGGCCAGAAGATTCGGGAAGCCCGCGGGCAGGACGATCGGCTCCTCGTCCTGATCATCATAAGTGGGCCGGAAATCGACGGCGTCCTGATCGATGCCGTCCAGCAGCAGGACCGCGGCGGGCGTCAGTTTGCACTCGGTGTAGCGCATGGCCGCGGCGCTATCGCCGTCGATATTGCCGAAGTTCCCCTGACCGTCGACCAACGGATAACGCTGGGCGAAATCTTGGGCCAAGCGCACCAGGGCCTCATAGATCGAGGCGTCGCCGTGGGGGTGGTATCCGCCCATCACCTCGCCGACGACCTTGGCGCATTTGCGCGCCGCCGCCTGCGGGTTCAGCCGCATCTGATGCATGGCGTAGAGGATGCGTCGGTGCACGGGTTTGAAACCGTCACGCACGTCCGGCAGCGCGCGATTGGTGATGGTCGACAGGGCGTAGGCCAGATAGCGGCGGCTGAGCGCCGTCTCCATCGGCTCGTCGATGATGCGGCCGCCTTCCGGCGGCGGGGCGTGGATCGTCATGGCTCTGCGAATCGGGGATCGGAAGCGGGAAGTCTAGCCCGTAAGGCGCCAGATTGGGGGATAAGCGCGCTGGGGAGTCACCAAACCGCTCCGCCGTGCGTATGTGAGAGACACACCCTCGTCAGGCCGCGCCATGATCCTGTTCCTGCTGTCCTATCTCGCCGGCGTTCTGACCATCGTCAGTCCCTGCATCCTGCCGGTTCTGCCCTTCGTTTTCGCACGGGCGGATCGGCCTTTCATCCGCAACGGTTTGCCGTTGTTGGTCGGGATGGCCGTTACCTTTGCGGGCGTGGCGACGCTGGCGGCGCTGGGCGGCGGCTGGGCGGTTCGGGCCAATGAGGTCGGGCGCTGGATCGCCTTGGCCGTCATGGCGGTGCTGGGCGTCAGCCTGTTGTTTCCGGCCGTGGGCGATCGCCTGATGCGGCCGTTCGTGGCGGCGGGGTCCTGGCTGACCGATCGCGCCGAGCGCCAGGGCGGCGATCAGGGCGACGTGCGCTCGTCCCTGCTGCTCGGCGTCGCAACAGGGCTGCTCTGGGCGCCGTGCGCCGGACCCATTCTGGGCGTGATCCTGACGGGCGCAGCGCTTCAGGGCGCCGGCGTCGGAACGACGGTTCTGCTGCTGGCCTATGCAGCAGGCGCGGCGACATCGCTCGGCCTAGCCCTGCTGGTGGGCGGTCGCGTGTTCAAGGCCATGAAGGGCGCACTAGGCGTCGGCGAATGGGTAAGGCGCGGCCTGGGCGTGCTGGTGCTGATCGGCGTGGTCGTGATTGGCCTGGGTGCGGACACGGGGTTGTTGACCCGGATTTCGGCCGCCAGCACGGGCCGGATCGAACAGGCGCTGCTGGGCGGGATCGGGCGCGGCATGCCGACGAACCAGGCCCCGGCCGATCTGGCAAATCTGCCCGTCGAAGGGGTGATGCCGCCGCTGACCGGGGCGACGACCTGGATCAATACCCCGCCGCTCACGACCGAGCAGCTGAGGGGCAAGGTGGTTGTTGTCGATTTCTGGACCTACTCCTGCATCAACTGCATCCGCTCCATCCCCTACGTCCGCGCCTGGGCTGAGAAGTACAAGGACCAGGGTCTGGTGGTGATCGGCGTGCACACGCCCGAGTTCGCCTTCGAGAAATCCGAGGCCAATGTCCGCCAGAACATCCAGCGGCTGGGCATTACCTATCCGGTCGCCATGGACAATGAATTCGCCATCTGGCGGGCGTTCAAGAACCAGTACTGGCCGGCCCACTACTTCATCGACGCCAGGGGGCAGATCCGTCACCACCATTTCGGCGAAGGGGACTATGCGGGCTCCGAACGCGTGATTCAGCAACTTCTGAAGGAAGCGGGCGCCGCGAACGTCGCCAGCAATGTCGTCACAGTCCAGGCTGAGGGCGCGGAGGCCGCCGCCGACATGGCCCAGGTCGAATCGCCAGAGACGTACGTCGGCTATGGCCGCGCGGCGAACTTCCGCTCTCCCGGCGGCCTGGCCAACGACGTGATCAAGGACTATGTCGCCGCGCCGCTGAAACTGAACGATTGGAGCCTGTCGGGCCGCTGGCGCGTGACGCGTGAGCATGCCGACCTGCAGGCGGCCGGCGGCCGTATCGCCTTCCGCTTCAAGGCGCGCGATCTCCATCTGGTCATGGGCCCCAGCAAGCCGGGGGCACCCGTCCGCTTCCGTGTCCGGATCGATGGCGCGCCGCCGGGCGCGAACGCCGGCAGCGATATCGACGCCCAAGGCCTTGGGCGCGTCGATGGCGAGCGGCTGTACCAATTGGTCCGTCAAACGGGCGCGGTGCGCGAACGGACGTTCGAGATCGAGTTCCTGGATCCCGGCGTTCAGGTCTTCGCCTTCACTTTCGGCTAGAGCCGACCGGCGTCGCCCAGCTTGTCCAGCATCCACACGCGCGCAGGCGGCAGGGGCTTGTTCTGCGGATGGAAGACGAACTGCTCCAGGAAATGCCCCGTCAGGTCGAACCCGGCCCGGACGTCGCCCTCGATCAGACCGGATTGCGCGCCCAGCATGAAGGGCGGCAGGGTCAGCATCTTGTCGGCATAGGGAACGCCGGCGTCGCGACTGACCGCCCGGCCGGTGCGAGGACTGACGTAGATCAAGTCGTCGGCCGTGCCGGTCGCGGCGCATTTCGACAGGTCCAGGCCAAAGCCCAGATCTTCCAGCAGCCCCGCCTCGAATCGCACGAAAATCGCAGGCCAGACCGCAGGCATTTCGAACGCCGCCATCAGCGCCTCGAACGCCAGAAAGACGCCGGGATGCGGCTCACGCTCCGGCAACGCTCCTTGGGTCACGCCTGCCGCCGCCGCCAGTCCGGTCAGCGCCAAGGCGTCGTCGAACAGGGCGCTGGGCCCCTCGCCTACCGGCTCCAGCCGCACAGCGCCGAGGTGATCCGAGGTGCGGGCGCGGTAATCGGCCACGACTCGCGCGCCCGCCTGCAGGAACGGCTTCATCTTGCGTGACGCTCCGCCCGCCACATAGGCAGAGCGCCTGCCGTGGTTCTCGGTCAGCAGATCGACCACGGCGCCCGTATCGCCGTGGCTGCGCGCCGACAGGACGAACGCCTCTTCGTGGAAGTCCATCAGTCCGCCGGATCCTGAGCGATCAGCCCGACCACGCTCTTGGCCTTGTCGTTCGGCACGGTGAAACTGAGCACATATTGCTCGATCTTCCAGCCGTCGTGGGTCAGGCGCAGCACGCCTGAGCCTCGCGTCAGGCCGTAGGCGTCGTTGTCCAGCAACTCATCGAACCAGACGATGCAGCGGCAATCGCCCGGCGCCAGGGTCGCTACCCGGTCATGCGGGCGATAGGTCCAGCCTTTCCCCTGTGAGAAATAGGGCGTGGCATAGGCGCGAAACTCAGCCAGCGACCAGCGCTCGGTCGCATCCGTGCCGATGAACCGGGCATCAGGCGTAAACAGATCGAAATAGGCCTCGCCGTCCGCTCGCGAGGCCGCCGCGTGCATTCGGTCTAAAACGGCGCCGGCCTCGACGACGGGATCGCCCGCAGCCTGCGTCGACGAAGCGGAAAGGACGAGAGCGGCAAGAAGAGCGATCATGGTCTTGTTCTACTCCTGTTCTCCTCGCCGGGAAACAGTCGGACGCCTCAGCGCGCCAGCGTGGTCGGAAACTCGTGGCCCAAGGCCTCGGCCATCGCCTGCTGACTGATCAAGAAGACCTGGTCACGCAGGTGATAGTTGTTGGACAGGACGATCACCGTCACGTCGGCGTCCGGCTGATAGAGCATCAGGTTGCGGAATCCGCCCCAGCTGCCGGTGTGATAGATCTGGCGGTCCTGGAAGCTCGGCCGCACCTGATCGCCAAGACGGTTGGCGAAGATGCCGAAACCCCAGTCCCGACGTGGATGGCTGCGCTCGTTCGGCTTGGTGTCGGCCGGCGCGTGGTCAGCCAGCATCTGCTGATAGCTGACGGGGGTCAGCAGGCCGCCGCGGTGCAGCGCCCTCTGCCAGACCAGCAGGTCGTCCAGCGTCGAATAGACCGCGCCGGCGCCCGCCACGATAGAGGTGTTGGCGTTCGGCTGGGCCGCCAGACCGCCGGGGAAGTTGGCGTAGCCCATGATGACGCCGTGATCGCCGCCATCGAGATCAAGCCCGCTATCCTTCATGCCGAGAGGCTTGAAGAAGGTCTCACGCATATAGGTCTGAAAGGGCTTGCCGCTGGCCTTTTCGACGATGGCGGCGGCTAGATTGAAACCGGCGTTGTCGTACTGAACCTTTGCGCCCGGCTCGAACTGAAGGCCGAACCGTTTCGAATCCTCGGTCAGTTCGTCCAGCGTCGCCGGCGTCGTGCGGCGCATGCCCCAACCGGGCCGCGCCATCAGATCAGGAATGCCCGAAGTATGCGACAACAGATGGCTGATGCGGATCGGCGCCCAGGCCTGCGGACAGGGCTGGATCCATTTGCAGACTGGATCGGAGACGTTCAGCTTGCCCTCGTCCTGAAGCTTCAGGATCGCCGTCGCCGTGAACTGTTTAGAGATCGAGGCCAGACGGAAACGCGAATCCAGCGCCAGCGGCTGATTCTGCTCGTAGTTGGCCTTGCCATAGACCTGGCGGAACAGGACCTTGTCGCCCTTGGCCACCAGAACCGCGCCCGTGAAGCGGCCTGAAGCAGCTTCGCGATCCAGGCGCGCGGCCAGTTGCGGCAGGTCCTGAACCACGACCACGGGTGGTCGTGGCGGCGCATCGGCGCGCTCGGTCGCCAGTTCCACATCAGTCTTGGGCGCCACGGCCGTGGCGATGCCGCCCCAGACCGCGCCGCCGAGGATCAGCGCCCCGAGGACGCCCAGAACGAGCCGAGGATGACCCCCGGCGGTACGCGGCACATCAAACACAGGAACTCAGACGTCGAAATCCAGACCGAACTGGGCATAGAGGGCGCGACTGTCCTGCCACTTCGGATCGACCTTGACGGTCAGGAAGAGGTGGACCTGACGGCCGAGGATTTCGTTCAGCTCCTCGCGCGCCTTCTGGCCGATCCATTTCAGGGTCTGGCCGCCCTTGCCCAGCACGATGGGCCGCTGGCTCTCGCGCTCGACATAGATGGTCTGTTCGATCCGGGCCGAACCGTCGGCGCGGTCCTCGAAACTCGTGGTCTCGACCGCCGCCGAATAAGGCAGCTCCTCATGGACGCGCAGATAGACCTTCTCGCGCGTGATCTCCGCCGCAAGAACCCGCACCGGCACGTCGGCGGCCTGATCCTCGGGATACAGCCACGGCCCCTTGGGCATGGACAGGGCCAGACGCTGCTTCAGGTCCTCGACGCCGTCGCCGTTGGCCGCCGAGATCATATAGACCTCGGAATAGACACCGCTTTCGAACAGCTTCTGCGACAGCGCCAGCAGGGTGTCGCGGCGCATGCCGTCGATCTTGTTCAGGGCCAGAACAACCTTGGTTCCGGTGGACTGAAGGTTGGCGATGATGGTCTCGGTGTCCTCGGCCGAGCGACGATCGGCCGCCGTGCCCTCCCGGCCTTCGGCGTTGATGTGCGACTGGGCGTCGATCAGGTGAACGACGATGTCCGCATCTTCCGCGCCGCCCCAGGCTGAGGCGACCATGGCCCGGTCCAGGCGACGGCGCGGGGTGAAGATGCCGGGCGTGTCGACCAGCACGATCTGGGCGTCGCCTTCCATAGCGATGCCGCGCACGGGGAAGCGCGTCGTCTGCACCTTTTGCGTGACGATCGAGACCTTGGATCCGGTCAGCCGGTTCACCAGCGTGGACTTGCCGGCGTTGGGTGCGCCGATGATGGCGGCAAAGCCTGCGCGCTGGTTTTCGATATCGGTCAAATGACGCCTTCACGTTTGAGGAGAGCCGTTGCGGCCGCCTTTTCCGCCTCCTGACGCGAACGCCCTTGCGCGGTCAAGGGCTGCACGTCCTGCACGGACACTTCGACGGTGAATGTGGGCGCATGATCCGAACCCGTCCGAGCGGCGACGCGATAGGTCGGCAGCGGCCTGCCCAACCCTTGCGCCCATTCCTGAAGCGCCGATTTCGGATTGGTCACGGTGCGGGATGGCGGCGCCGACAGTTCGTCGGACCAGGCCCGTTCGAACACGGCCTTGGCGGCATCCAGCCCGCCGTCCAGATAGACCGCCGCCAATATGGCCTCGACCGCATCGGCGATTACGCCGGCCTTGCGGCGCCCACCGGTCTTGGTCTCGCCTGGCGATAGCCGCAGCGCGGGCCCAACGCCCAGGGCTTCGCCCACGCGGGCGCAGGCGCCCTTGTCGACCAAGGCGTGCAAGCTGGACGAGAGTTGGCCTTCATCCGCCGTCGGAAACTGAGCCGACAGGCGCTCGGCGACCAGCAGACCCAGCACCCGGTCGCCCAGAAACTCCAGCCGCTCGTTGTCGCGTGGACCGTGGATGCCGACCGGCGCTCCCTCACCCACGCTGGCATGGGTCAGGGCGCGCTCCAGCAGGGCCTTGTCCTTGAACCTGTGTCCCAGGCGCATTTCCAGCGCCGCGACCGCTTCGGCTCTCAGATTGGCCATCAGTGAAGGACGTTGAAGAACCGGTCGAGCCGCACGTTGAACCAGCTGACCGGGTTCCACAGCGACGAACCGGGCTTCCACGAGAACAGGATGATCTGCGCCTTGCCGACCAGATTCTCGGCCGGGACCATGCCCACGCCGCTGGACTGTTCGACACGGCTGTCGATCGAGTTGTCGCGGTTGTCGCCCATCATGAAGTAGTGTCCGGCCGGGACCTCATAGACGGGGGTGTCGTCCAAGTCGTTTCCGGGACCGAAGTCCTGGGTCATGAAGCTCTTGCCTTCCGGCAGGGTCTCGCGGACCTCGGTCACAGGACGCGGCCCGAAGATGTCGTTGATCTCCTGCTCGCTGACCACGACGTCCTGCACCGGTTTGTCGTTGATATAGAGCTTGTTGGCGATCATCTGGATGCGGTCGCCCGGCAGGCCGATCACGCGCTTTATGAAGTCGGTCTTGTTATCGCGCGGCAGTTTGAACACAACGATGTCGCCACGCTTGGGCGCCGAACCCATGATCCGTCCATCGAACAGCGGCGGGCTGAACGGGATCGAGTGCTTGGAGAAGCCATACGACCACTTGGAGACGACGATATAGTCGCCTTCGTAGAGGTTCGGCTCCATCGAGGCCGACGGGATGGTGAAGGGCTGGAACAGGAAGATGCGCAGCACCATCGCGATCAGCAGGGCGAAGACGATGGTCTTGAAGATTTCGCCGGTTTCGCTGGCCGCCGAGGTCGCCTTGTCACCGCCCTTGGGCGTCTTGGCATAGACCTTCTGGGTCGCCGTCGTCGGCTCCTGCACCGACTTGACCGGAGCGTCCGCCTCCGAGGCCGCAAATCGTTCTTCGGGGGTGGCGTCGCGATTGGCGTCGTCGGGCTTTTGGTCTTCGCTCATGCGATCAGGCATCCTCGCCGCGTCCGCGCGGTCATCGCGCACGCCTATAACCTGATTACGACTGCGGCAAGGCTTCGATCACCACGAAGGCGAGCGCATAGGGATGTTCGTCGCTCAGCGTCAGGTGAATTCTCGCCTCGTGTCCGGGCGGCGTCAGATGCGCCAGATGCTCAGCCGCATGGCCGGTCAGCGCCATCGTCGGCTGACCGGAGCGCAGGTTCACCACCCCCATGTCGCGCCAATAGACATCGGCCCGCATACCTGTCCCCAGGGCCTTGGCGCAGGCCTCTTTGGCGGCGAACCGTTTGGCGTAGCTCCAGGCCGGGTCCGGCTTCCGGTCCGAGCGGGCGCGTTCCAACTCGGTAAAGCAGCGGGTCTTGAAGCGATCCCCGAACCGATCCAGCGACGTCTGGATGCGACGAATGTCCGACAGATCCGCGCCGACGCCGATGATCATGCCGCATCCATCGCAGCCCGCATCCGGCGGATCGCCCCGTCCAGGCCGATGAAGATCGAGTCGCCGATCAGGAAATGGCCGATGTTCAGCTCGCGGATTTCCGGGATCGCCAGCATGCGCGGAGCCGTGTCGTAATCCAGCCCGTGGCCCGCATGGACCTCCAGTCCCAGGATATCGGCCTGGGCGGCGGCGGCGGCAAGGCGTTCGAACTCGACCTCCCGCTCGCCGGGATCGGTCAGGTGGCAGTAGCGGCCGGTGTGGAACTCGATCACCTGGGCGCCCACGGCGGCGGCCGCCTCAACCTGCGCTTCGGACGGTTCGATGAACAGGGAGACCCGGATGCCGGCGTCCGCCAGCGTCTTGACCACGGGGGCGATGCGCGCCTCGTGGCCAGCCACCGCCAGACCGCCCTCGGTCGTGACCTCCTCGCGCCGCTCGGGCACCAGACAGGCGGCATGCGGCTTGTGACGCAGGGCGATGGCCAGCATCTCGGTCGTCACCGCCATCTCGAAATTCAACGGCTTGCCCGCTCGCGCACACAGGGCGCTCAGCACGTCGATATCGGCGTCGGTGATGTGGCGGCGATCTTCGCGCAGATGGGCGGTGATGCCGTCGGCCCCGGCCGCCAGCGCCGCCTCTGCCGCGCGGGCCGGATCGGGGTGCGTCCCTCCCCGCGCATTTCGCACCGTGGCGACGTGGTCTATGTTGACGCCCAGCCTGACCCGTTCGCGCATGGCTCTACTTCGACAATCTACGGCTGCCGGGATCTTCGACCGGAAGCGCGGCCAGTTCCGGCGGCAGGGCGTCGGCCGCACAGGCCGGGACCTCCAGCGACGCTAGAGCGATCAGAGGCACGCCCACATCCGCCTTGCCGCCCGAGCGATCGACGATACAGGCAGCGGCGATCACCTCGCCCCCGGCGGCCTGGATGGCGGCGATGCATTCGCGCGATGACAGGCCAGTCGTGACGATGTCTTCGACCATGACGACCTTTTCGCCCGGCTCGACCGAGAAGCCGCGACGCAGCTTGAACTGACCGCCTTCGCGCTCGACGTACATCGAACGGACCTTCAGGTGTTTGGCCGTCTCGTAACCGGGGATGATGCCGCCCACGGCCGGCGAGATGGCGACATCGACCGGGCCGACCGTGGCGACGATCTTTTCGGCCAAGGCCTTGCACAGCCGCTCGCATCGCGCGCCATCCATGAAGACTAAATTCTTCTGCAGGAAGACCGGGCTGTGCAGACCCGACGACAGGACGAAATGGCCTTCGCGCAGGGCGCCGGCGTCGCGAAACTCGTTGAGGACGTCTTCAGTGTTCATGAGAGGGTTCTAGACCCGGATCGCGCGCGGATGAACCCTGCGGCGACGCTTCATTCGATGTTTTCGTTCGGCCGCAGCCCGCGTGAGAGCAGTTCGGCCCAGACGCCCTCGGCGTCTTCGGCGAAACCGATCAGGTCAAGGTCAGACGCGGCGATCATTCCGTGCTCGACCAAGGCGTCGAAACCGATCACCGAGGTCCAGTAGGCCTTGTCCACCAGAACGACCGGAACCGGCGGCGCCTTCTTCGTCTGGCGCAGGGTCAGCATCTCGAACATCTCGTCGAAGGTGCCGAAGCCGCCGGGAAACACCACCAGCGCATTGGCGCGCATCGCCAGATGCATCTTCCGCATCGCGAAATAGTGGAAGCGGAACGTCAGCTCCGGCGTCGAATAGGCGTTCGGCTCCTGCTCATGCGGCAGGGTGATGTTGAACCCGACGGACGGCGCCCCGGCGTCTACGGCCCCGCGATTGGCCGCCTCCATGATGCCCGGTCCGCCGCCCGTGGCGATGACATTGTCGCGGGGTTCGCCGACGCGTCCTCGTAAAGCCCCGCCACGCTCCGACGCCAGACGTCCAAAGGCGCGCGCCTCGTCATACCAGCGATGCCCTTCGCGGACGCGCGCGCTGCCGAAGACGACGAGGGTCGAGCGCACGCCCCAGGCCCGCAACGCCTCCTCGGGCTTGGCGTATTCCATCAGGAACCGCACGCCGCGCATCGAATCGCCCAGCAGGAAGTCCTGATCCATCGCCGCCATGCGATAGGACGGCGAGGCCATCTGCGCCGCATTCGGCTTTGTCGGGTCGCTCATTCGCCGCGCGCGCGCTCGACGGAATCGACCGACGGATTGGCCCTCAGCGCCGCCATGATCATGGTCGCATGCTTGGCGTCTTCGACCTCGACATCCACGTCCACGTCGAAGAAGTCCTGCTGACGGTGCGCCATCGACAGATTGATGATGTTGCCGCCGGCCTCCCCGATCAGGGTCGTGACCTGACCCAGCACGCCCGGCGCATTGCGGATCGTCGCGCGAATGCGGGCGGCGGCGACCGCGTCCGTCTCGGCCTGAGGCGTCCATTGCAGGTCATGCCAGACCGAATCGTCATCGGCGAAGGCGGCCAAGGCCTGGCAATCGATGGTGTGGACGGTCAGGCCGGATTCCGGCTCCAGAATGCCCACGATCCGGTCGCCCGGCACCGGCGTGCAGCACTGGCCGAAATGCACCGTCACGCCGGGCGTCAGCCCGCCGCCGCGCACGAACAGCCGCGCCTTGTCGCCCTCGATCCGTTGCTTCTCGGGCCCGGCCTTCAACCGCCCCTTCAGTGCGGGGAACAGGATTTCGGCCGCCGTCGTCGGCGATAACCGCCCGCGACCCAAGCCTTCGAATAGATCGTCGTCACTCGCGACCGCCAGCAGTTCCAGAACCGGCTTCAGCGACACGTCGGTCAGGGTCTTGTCGACCCGGCCCAGGGTCTGATCCAGCGCGACGCGACCCAGCTTGATGAACTCTTCGCGCTCGGAGGTGCGGATATGGCGGCGAATGGCGGAACGCGCGCGGCCCGTCACCGTCAGGCTGCGCCAGTCAGCAGGCACTTCGCGCTTGGAGCCCCGAATGATCTCGACCACGTCGCCGTTCTGGAGTGGCGTGCGCATGGGCTTCAACTCGCCATTGACCTTGACGCCGACGGCGGTGTCGCCGACCTCGGTGTGGACGGCATAGGCGAAGTCCAGAGGCATTCCCCCGCGCGGCAGGGTGACCAGTTGCCCCTTCGGCGTGAAGACGAAAACCTGGTCCAGATACATTTCCAGCTTGGCGTGCTCGACCCAGTCCTCGCCGCCCTCGCCGTGCTCGATCACCTGAACCAGGTGGCGCAGGTTCTGAAGCGGGTCACGCCCGCCGCCCTGCTCCATCGCCTCGCGGTCAAAGCCGTAGGAATGGTTCTTGTAGCGCCAGTGGGCGGCGACCCCGTCCTCGGCGATCCGATCCATGTCCTCGGTGCGGATCTGCATCTCGATCCGCAGGCCCCGGGGGCCGACGACGGTGGTGTGCAGCGAGCGATAGTTGTTAGACTTGGGCGTCGAGATGAAGTCCTTGAACCGCTCGGGCACCATCGGCCATTCGCGGTGGATCACACCCAGCGCGCGATAGCAGTCGTCCTCCGCCTCGACGATGACGCGGAACCCGTAAATGTCCGAGAGGGACGAAAAGCCGACCGACTTGCGCTGAAGTTTGCGCCAGATCGAATAGGGCGTCTTCTGCCGGCCATAGACATTGGCCTTCAGGCCCGCCTCTGACAGGACGCGCTCGACCTCTCTCGCCACGCCGTCGATGGCGCGACCGTGCTCCAGCTTCAATGCCTCCAGCCGCCGCTCGATGGCGGTCTTGGCCGTTGGGTTCAGATGGGTGAAGGCCAGTTCTTCCAGCTCGGACGCGATCGAGTGGATGCCGATCGACCGACCCAGGGGCGCATAGACTTCCAGCGTCTCGCGGCTGATCCGCTCGCGCTTCTCCGGCTTCACGAACTGGAGCGTCCGCATATTGTGCAGACGGTCGGCCAGCTTGACCAAAAGCACCCGCACGTCCCGACTGATTGCCAGGATGAACTTGCGCAGGTTCTCGGCCTGGCGCGTGTGTTCAGCCTGAAGCTCCAGCCGCGACAGCTTGGTCACGCCCTCGACCAGGACCGCGACCTCTTCACCGAACATGCCGGCGATGTCGTCGCGCGTCGCCGACGTGTCCTCGACCACGTCATGCAACAGGGCGGTGACGATGGTGGCGGTGTCGAGCTTATAGTCGGTAAGGATCCCCGCGACTTGGATCGGGTGGGCGAAATAGGGATCGCCCGAGGCTCGCAACTGCGAGCCATGCATCTTCATCGCATAGACGTAGGCGCGGTTCAGAAGCGCTTCATCGGCGGTAGGGTCATAGGCCTTGACGGCCTCGATCAGCTCAAACTGACGCAGGATCGGCGCGCGCTTGGGCTGCGGCGCGGGATCGACGAGCGCCGTCTGGGGGTCGTTTTTGTTTGCAGCTTGGGGCGCCGGCGGAACCGTCTCGGTCCGCGCCGGCAGGATAGTGACGCCAGGGGCTCCCTCGGGCGTCAGTACCGCTCCTCCTGACCGCCGTCGCGGTCGCTTTGCAGGGCGCGGATCAGTTCGGCTTCGGCCATGTTCATGTGCTGCGGCGAAGCCAGCAGGGCGACCGTTTCCGCCTCATCCTCGGCTTCCGTCCGCTCATCGACACGTTGCAGCGTGGTGATGATGGTTTCGCGCAGTTCGTCCGGCACAACGGTGTCGTCAGCGATTTCGCGCAGGGCGACGACAGGGTTCTTGTCGTTGTCGCGGTCGATCGTCAGGGCGGCGCCGTTGGCGATGCTGCGGGCGCGGTGGCCAGCCATCAGCACCAGACCAAAGCGGTTCGGAACCTTCTCGATGCAGTCTTCGACGGTGACGCGGGCCATGAAATTCCTCGAACGCGGGGGAGAACCGCGTCAAATACAGATGAGGACGGCTTTTTGCAACGCCACAGGGGCGGAAGTTGGGCGTCAGCTCGGGTGGGCGTCGGCGCCGACGGAGGCGGAAGCGGCCAGATCGCTCGCGGACCCGCCATGCGGATGCGTCCAATTCGGCGCGATCTCGGCGATGGGGCCCATGACAAACCGCCGCTCGGCCGCGCGAGGATGGGGCAGGATCAGCCCCTGCAGATCACCACTCAATCGTCCGTAGGCGATCAGGTCCAGATCCAGCGTCCGCGGCGCATTGCGAACCGACCGCTCGCGGCCGAACGCGTCCTCGATCCGGCCGAGCGCCGCCATCAGAGCATGCGGATCGTGTTCTGTGCGGACGATGACCACGCCATTCAGAAAGGCTGGATCGTGCGGATCGGGCCAGGCCTGGGAAGACCACCACGACGAGCGTGCAACGACATCAATTCCTTCGCTGCGAAAACGCGCGAGCGCCGCCTCCAGCGCTTCGGTGCAGGACGACCATGCCCCCTTGTCATTGCAGCCCAGGGCCACGATGACTGCGTCATTCAGGTCGAACCTGTCATCGATTCCGACAGCGACCGCGCGATCCGATTTTTCATCTCTTTCGACGGCTTCGACCATGTTTCATCCCACCGACCGGCTGGCGATCTTCATCGACGGCTCCAACCTCTACTCCGCCACCCGCGCCTTGCAGCACGACATGGACTTCCGGCGGATGCTGGACTGGTTCCGCGAGAGGTCCATCCTGACCCGCGCATACTACTATACGGCCGTGGTCGAGGGCGAAGAATTCTCGCCGGTCAAACCGCTGGTGGATTGGCTCGACTACAACGGCTTTTCGGTCGTCACCAAGCCGGTGAAGCGGTTCACGGACACTAGCGGCCATAGCCGGATCAAGGGCAATATGGACATGGAGATCGCGGTGGACATGCTGGAGCTGGCGCCGCACATCGACCATGCGGTGCTGTTCTCCGGCGACGGCGACTTCCGGCGGGTGGTTCAGGCAGTCCAGGCCAGGGGCGTGCGGGTCACTGTCATCTCGACCCAGAAGACGCAGCCGCCTCATATCGCCGACGAACTGCGTCGTCAGGCCGACGCCTTCCTGGACCTGAACGATCTAATGACCGACTTCGGTCGCCCGAAGGCCGCCCAATGACCCTGACGCCCGAACCGCCCCGCGACTGCCCCCTATGCCCTCGCCTGGTCGCCTATCGTCAGGAGAATGCGCGCCAGAATCCAGACTGGTGGAACGGGCCGGCCGCCTCGTTCGGCGATCCGAACGCCCGTCTGCTGATCGCCGGTCTCGCGCCCGGCCGGACCGGCGCCAACCGGACGGGACGTCCCTTCACCGGCGATCACGCCGGCTGGCTGCTGTACGACACCCTGAAGAAGGCCGGCTTTGCACAGGGCCATTACGATCCCAACGGCGACGATGACCTGACGCTGACGGACTGCATGATCACCAATGCGGTCCGATGCGCTCCGCCCGGGAACAAGCCTCTGCCGATCGAGGAGACGACCTGCCGTCCCTTCCTGATCGACCGGCTCAAACTGCTGCCGAATCTGAAGGTGATCGTGACCCTGGGCGACGTCTCGCGCCGCAATATCTTGAAAGCCTTCGGACGGCCTGCGTCAGCGATGCCGGCGGGTCACGGGGCGCAGGGCGAAGCCGGCGGCTACGTCATTCTGAACAGCTATCACTGCTCCCGGCTGAACACGAACACCGGTCGCCTGACGCCGCAGATGTTCGAAGACATCTTCGCGCGCGCCCGAACCCTGATCGAGTCCTGAGTCTCAGCCCTTGTCACGCATCAGGCGGGCCTTATCGCGCTGCCAGTCGCGTTCGGCCGAGGCCTCGCGCTTGTCGTGCAGCTTCTTGCCCTTGGCCAGCGCGATCTCCAGCTTCGCCTTGCCCGCATCGTTCAGGTAGAGCTTCAGCGGAATGATGGTCTGGCCGTCGCGTTGCACCGCGCCCATCAGCTTGTCGATCTGCTTTCTGTGCAGCAGCAGCTTACGCGGTCGGCGCGGCTCGTGGTTGAAGCGGTTTGCCTGTTTGTACGGCGGGATATCGGCGTTGATCAGCACGATCTCGCGCCCCTCCACCGCCGCATAGCTTTCGGCGATATTGGCCCGGCCGTCGCGCAGCGCCTTGATCTCGGTGCCCAGCAGCTGGATCCCGGCCTCGATATTGTCTTCCAGGAAATAGTCGAACCGCGCGCGGCGATTTTCGGCAATGACCTTGGATTTCGATTGCGGCTTGGGGGCCATCAGATGACGCCCGCCGCCGCCATGGCGCGATCAATAAACGGTTTGACCGCATCGGAGGTCGGCGACAGCGGCAGACGCGCCTCCTCATTGCACAAGCCAAGCTTGGCCAGGGCGTACTTCGTCGGCGCGGGCGAGTTGTCCAGGAACAGCGCCTTGCACAAACTAATCAGTCGGTCCTGCCAGTCACGTGCTGTCGCATAATCGCCGGCGGTCATCGCATTGTGCAAGGCGACCATGGCCTCCGGCGCGACATTGGACGCCACCGAGATCAGGCCGACGCCGCCATGGGCGTGGTAGCCGAGATAGCTGGGGTCGTCGCCCGAGATCAGGTCGAACTGACTATCGATGTTCGCGCGCATCCAGCTGACGCGGCTCATGTCGCCCGTGGCGTCCTTGATGCCGACGATGTTCGGGTGGGCCGCCAGCCGCGCCACTGTCTCATTGGACAGATCGGACCCCGTCCGGCCCGGCACATTGTACAGCAGGATGGGCAGCTGAACGGCGTCAGCGACCGCTTCGAAATGGGCCGCCATGCCCGCCTGGGACGGACGAATGTAATAGGGCGTCACGATCAAAGCCCCGTCCGCGCCCACCGTCTTGGCGTGGCGGGTCAGGTCGATGGCTTCCTTGGTGTAGGGCGATCCGGTGCCGGCGATGACGGCGACGCGCCCCGCCGTCAGACGCACGCACAGCTCGATGACGTGCTTGTGCTCATCCAGATCCATGCTGGCGCCCTCGCCCGTCGTGCCCATCGGGACGACGCCGTGAACCCCTGCGGCGATCTGACGCTCGAGCAGTTTGGCGAATGCGGCTTCGTCCACGTTTCCGTCACGAAGTGGTGTGATCAGGGCGGTGATCACGCCCTTGAACAAGGGGGCGTTCATGAGACTAAGCTGGCCTGCGTGGGGAGTGACGATGGACGGATGTTCATCGCCTTTGCAATGAGCGCGGGACGTTAGGTCGCCAGCGGCTCCGCCGCAACCGGGATTGAATGGGAACAGGACAGATCATGATCGCGACCAGTCTGGCGGCGGCCCTCGCCGTCCTTGCGCCGAACCCGCAGGACGTCCTGCCCACCCAGCCTGTGCCCTATGCCTCGGCGTCCTCGTCCGTGCCCGGCTATTCGGCGACCTATCAGGGCCGCGTGCTGAACGATCAGGACACGGCGCTGTTTCGTCAGGGGCTAGCGGCGGCCCGTGCGCGTGATGTGTTCGGCGCCCAGTCCGCCATGTCGCAGATCAGGGACGCCTCGGCTCGCAAGCTGGTTGAATGGGCGCTGATCGACACCTCGGGCGAGCAGCTGTCCTACTCGGACCTCGCGCGCGGTCAGTCCGATCTGGCGGGATGGCCGCGCGGCGAATCGCGACGCGCCGCCGCCGAAAAGGTGCTGGACCGCTCCGGCATGGGCGCGGACGCTGCCTTGGCCCTGATGTCTGACGGCAAGCCGACGACGGTCGAGGGGGCCATCGCCTACGCCTCCGCGCTGCAGCAGCGCGGCCGCCAGGATGAGGCGCGCGCCCTGGTCCGCGACTGGTGGCGCACCCGCTCGTTCGACGACGCGCCGCAGTCGCGTATCCTCGGTCAATGGGGTTCTTGGCTGACGCCCGCCGATCACGAGGCGCGGCTGAGTATGCTGCTGCTCGGTCCGCACGGACCGGCGACGCGCAGCATGATCAATCTGGTCTCGCCCGATCGCGCCGCCATCGCGAACACGGTCATGACCCTTCGCTCGGCCTACAGCCCCGACGCCGTCATCGCCAATCTGACGCCGGCCCAGGCGGCCGATCCGGCGGTCGTGCTGGAGCGCGTTCGCCTGCTGCGATCGCAGAACCGGCAGTCCGAAGGCTTTGCTCTGCTGGCCAATCTTCCGCCGGCGCCGGGCCATACGACCGGCGACAACACCCTGTGGAGCGAGCGCCGCAACTACTTCCTCGACGCCCTGCAACAGGGCAACTGGCGCGCAGCCTATGACGCAATGAACGGCCACGGCTTCACCTCGGGCGACCGGATGGTGGACGCCGAGTTCTTCGCCGGCTGGGTCGCCCTGACCAAGCTGAACCAGCCCGAAATAGCCGCCCGCCATTTTGAAGCTCTGCGCACCGCATCATCCACGCCGATCACTCAAGGCCGCGCCTTCTACTGGCTGGGTCGCGCCGCCGAGGCGCGCGGCGAACGCGACGCAGCCCTCGCCTACTATCGTAACGGCGCCCAGCACTGGCAGACCTTCTATGGGCAGTTGGCGGCCGAGAAGGCGGGGATGACCACCCTTCAGCTGCCGGGGGAGCCCGTGCCGTCACAGGCCGACATCGCCCGCTTCGAAGGCAATGAGATCGTCCGCGCCACACGAATCCTGGGCGAGACGGGCGAGATGAGCCTGCTGCGCGTCTTCGCCTATCAGCTCGACAACGACCTGCCGACCATCAACGACCTGGCCCTGCTGATGGACCTGTCGCGCGGCTATGGCGAGGGTTTCACCGCCATGATGGTTGGGCGCGCCGCCAGCCAACGGGGCTTCGTCATGCCCGAGCGCATGTATCCGGTCCGCGTCCCGCCTCAGGTCGCTGGCGCCGCGCCGCTTGAGTTCACCCAGGCGATCACGCGCCAGGAATCCAGCTTCGATCCCCGCGCCCGCTCCGGCGCCGATGCGCGCGGCATGATGCAGTTCCTGCCGTCCACGGCCTCGGGCGTCGCCCGCCGCTTGGGCATGAGCTATTCGGCCGAGCAGTTGTGGGATCCCGACTACAACATGACCTTGGGCAGCTATCACCTCGGCGAGCTGATGGCCTCGAACAACGGCTCCATGCTGCTGGCGACGGTTGGCTACAACGCTGGACCGGCACGCCCCAGCCAGTGGATCGCCCGCTGCGGCGACCCGCGCGGTGATGCGATCAAGACCATCAACTTCATCGAGTGCGCGCCCTTCACCGAGACGCGCAACTACATGATGCGGGTGATGGAAAACATGGCGGTCTACAAGGCGCGCCTGAACGGCGGCACGGCGCCGCTGACGCCGTCGGCCGACATCTCGCGCGGATCGGCGGCTGGCGCGCGGCCCTATATCGCCTATTGAGCCCGGCGGGCCGCCAGCAGCGGCCCGTTCGGCCCCTCGATCCACTCGCCGTCCAGCCCGAAAACCTCGCGCAGGACGGCGGGCGACAGGGCCTGGATCGGAGAGGCGTCCGCGACCACGCGTCCGTGATCCAGCACAACGATGCGATCCGCCACGGTTGCAGCCAAGGTCAGGTCGTGCAGACTGACCAGCACCCCTGCCCCGTCGTCAGAGCGCGCCCTCAGGCGCTCCAGCACCAGCCGCTGAGCATCCGGATCCAGCCCCGCGATCGGCTCGTCGGCCAGCAGCAGCGGCGCATCGACAACAAGGGCTCGCGCCAGCAGAACACGCGCGCGCTCGCCGCCCGACATCTCCGCCACGCCGCGATCCGCCAGATGACCGGCTCCGACTTCGTCCAGCGCCGCCCCGGCTCGCGCCAAGGCCTCGGCCCCCGACAGGAAGGGCGCGCCTAACGCCGCCACCTCGATGGCCGGCAGATTCCAGGCGATGCGTCGTTCCTGCGGCAAATAGGCGACGCGCTGCGCCCGCTGGCGATGGGACAGATCGACGATGTTCTCTCCGCCCAACCTGATTTGTCCGCCGGTCGTGGCCAAAAGGCCTACGGCGGCGCGGATTGCGCTGCTCTTGCCCGCGCCGTTCGGCCCGCACAGGGCCACGACCTCGCCCGCCGCGACCGACAGGCTCACCCCATCCAGCACCACGGCCTTGCCTAGCCGCGCTTGAACCTTCTCCAGCGACAACAGGCTCACAGTCGCCACTCCCGCGCCGCGCGCCAGGCGATCAGGGCGAACAGAGGCGCTCCGATCAGCGCCGTAAACACACCCAGCTTCAGCTCCTGATCCGTCGGCGTCAGCCGCGCCAGCAGGTCCGCGACGACCAGCATCAGCCCGCCCGCCAGCGCCGAGGGCGCCAGGATCCGCTTCGCATCACCGCGCACCGCCGCGCGCACCAGATGCGGCGCCGCCAGGCCCACGAACCCAATGACGCCCGCCACCGCCACCGCCGCGCCTGTGGCCAAGGCCGCCGCGATCAGGGCGAAGGCCCTCAATCGTCCCATATTCAACCCTGATGCCGCCGCCCCCTCGTCACCCAGGGTCAACATCCGCAGCCCCGCCCCAGACAGGCCGGCGAACACGCCCGCGACGACCACCGCGGGCGTGACCCAGGCTACATCGACCCAGCTGCGGTTCTGCACCGACCCCAGCAGCCAGGACATGACCTCGGCCTGGGCGATGGGCGACGGCGACAGGTTGAAGATCAAGGCCGTCGCCGCGCCCGCAAAACTGGACAGCGCCACTCCGAACAGGATCAGGGCCTCCGGCGCCCGCATGGCCCTGGACGCCGCGATCAACAGTCCCCCCGCCAGCGCCGCACCCGCCAAGGCCGACACCTCGACCAATCCCGGCACGGCCGCCGCGCCCAACACGATGGCCAGCGCCGCGCCCAAGGCCGCTGTCGCCGACACCCCCAACACGCCCGGATCGGCCAGCGGATTGCGCAACAGTCCCTGCATGACAGCGCCCGCCAGCCCCAGGGCCGCGCCGACGACCAGGGCGCAGACCGCGCGCGCGGCTCTTACCTGCCACAACACCTCGGCCGGGCCCGACGTCGGATCGCCGAATGCGGCGGCGTATTGCGCGCCGCTGAACGCCGTCTCGCCCGCCAGGATCGCCACGGCCATGGCCGCAACGATCGACAGGCACAGAATCAAACACAGCCGCACCGTCCCGGTCACGGTCGCCCCTCAGCCATCATCGCCACCGCATCTGCGGCGAACCACGCCGGACAGGTCAGGCTGGCCGCCGGCAACCGCGCCGCCGTCCTTCCCTCGGCCGCACGGCGCACAACCGGGTGCCGCCCAGGCCCACGCAGATCGGCCCGCAACTGATCGAAGAAGCCTAGGATGAACCGCGCCGGCGGGTTCAGCGCGATCTGCTCCACGCTGACGGCGCCGAAACCGGGGGCCGTGGTCAGATTGCGAAATCCCGCTGCGCGCATCATCGCATCCATCAGCGTGCCCGGCCCGGAGGTGAAGCCCCCCGAGGTCAGATAGACCGCCCCCGGCGCCTTCGTCGTCTGGCCGACCGGCGCCGCCCGCGCCAGCTTGGCGTCCATCCGCTGCTCCAGCCGGCGTCCCCGCTCCACTTGGCCCAGATCGCGCGCCGCCGTCCGGATGTTTTGGCGAACGCGCTCCAGATCGACGGCGTCATTGATCGTGATCACCTTGACCCCGCGCTGTTCAAGCGTCGTCAACAGCCGGGGTTCGCCGCCCCAATAGCGGACCACCACATCCGGCCTGAAACCGACCGCAGCCTCCAGAGTCGGCCGCAAACGCCGATGTCCGGCCGCCTCGCGCCGCAACCAGGCGTCGGGATCGTCGGCGCGCGGCGACAGGGCCAGTTCCGCATCCGGCGCAAGCGCCAGAACATATTGATCCGCACACTGATCAAGCGCCATGACCCGCAACGGCTCGGACTCGGCCACGCTTGGCCCAGCGATCAAAAACAGGCCCGCCAGGGCCCCAAGACTGCGCTTCATGGTCGAGGCAAACCGGCGAACAGGGCGTCCAACATCGTGTCCACCAGCACTTGACGATCCGTCCACGGAAAATACGGCTTGGTGATCATCAAAGACACAACCCCGTGCGCCGTCGCCCATATGGCTTGCGCCAGGACGCTGCGATCGCCTTTCAGGTCGCCCGCCGCCACCGCATCGGCGACCGTCGCTTCCAAGGTCGTGAACAGGCCCGCCCCCAGTTCGCGCGCCATGTCCTGGGCGCCCTCGCGCGCCTCGACCGGCCGCGTCAGATAGATCAGGCGATAGGCGTTGGGATGGGCGAAGCCGAAATCGACGTAGCCGTCGATCATCCGCCGCAACCGGCGTATGGCCGGCGTATCCTCGTCCGCCATAGCCGCATTGGCTGCGATCAAGCGTGAAAAGGCGTCGCGACAGATTTCCTGCAGGATCGCGCCCTTGTCGGGGAAATGCATGTACAGCGCCGTGGACGACAAACCGACCTCGTCCGCAATCTTGCGAATCGTCGCGCCCTCATAGCCGTGCTCGACGAAGATGCGCTCGGCCGCCGCCAGGATTTCGCCCCTCCGCGAATGGCCTTCGCCCTTGGGCTTTCGGGTCGTGCGCGAGGCGTTCGAAAGTTCAGACAAGCCGCTGCTCCGGGTGAGGCGCCTTGAATAGCGACAATCCGTCCCGGACGCCAACCGACTTGCAGAACAAGGTTGTTTCAAATAGCGATTAGCGGTTGTGGCGCTTTGGGGGCGGATGCGGTGAAGGATTGGGCGCATCCAGGGATCAGGCCCCGCCGAAACGGCGCCTCACGACGCACGCCCAGCGGTTTCCAGATCACGACCTTGATCCTTCTTACCCTGACATCCGTCGTAGCGCTGATCCGCTGGCCCGAAACCGCGATCAACGTCGCCTTAGTGTTGTTCCAGGCCGCCTTCGTGGTCTGCGCTTTGTGGAAGGCCGTCATCGGCATCGTCAGCCTGCGACGTCCCGCGCCCGTTCCGCGCCCGATCGAATGGCCGCGCTACACCATCTTGGCGGCGCTTTACGATGAGGAGGCGGTGACGCCGCAACTGATCGCCAACCTCAGCCGGATCGACTATCCGGCGCACAGGCTGGAGGCCTTCATCGTGCTGGAGGCGCATGATGAGGCCACCTTGGCCGCAGCGCAGGCGACGCCCAAGCCGCCTTGGCTGAAAATCCTGATCGCGCCGCCGGGCAGTCCCCAGACCAAGCCGCGCGCCTTGAACTACGCCCTTAGCCATGCGCGGGGCGATCTAGTCACCATCTATGACGCAGAGGACCGACCGCATCCGCAACAGCTCCGTCAGGCGGCGGCGCGCTTCGTCGCCCAGCCGCGGCTGGGTTGTCTTCAGGCGCCGCTGCGCATCCGAGGATCCGGCAGGACTGGCTCCTGGTTTCTGGATCGACAGTTCGCCTTTGAATATGCGGCCCTGTTCGAGGTTACTCTGCCGGGCATGGCGCGGCTGGGCTTGCCCTTCCCGCTGGGGGGCACCAGCAATCATATCCGCATGACGGCGCTGCGCGGCGCCGGCGGCTGGGACGCGCACAATGTCACCGAGGACGCCGACCTGGGCTTTCGCCTGTGGTCGCTCGGCTGGAAGCTCGGCGTCATCGACAGTCCGACCTGGGAGACGCCGCCGGGCGCGATGGACCGATGGCTGCCCCAGCGCACCCGGTGGCTGAAGGGTTATATGCAGACATGGGGCGTACACACGCGGCGTCCTAACGCCTTGGGCCGGCGCGGAAGCTTGTCGCTGGTCATGACCTTGGGCGCGGCGATCCTTTCAGCGGCCGCTCACGCTCCGACGCTGGCTTGGCTCGTTCTAGCCATCGCCGTCTGGGCGCTGTCGGGCGTCCTGCCGCCCCTGCCCGGTGGCTCGCTAGGCGTGCTGGCGCTGGGCGTCATAGCCGCCTGGATGAGTTGTGCGGTCGGAGCGCGACGCGCCGGGCTCGATTATCGGCTGGGCGATTTGCTAGCTGCGCCAGCCTATTGGGCGTTGCTCAGTCTGGCCTTCGTCCATGCGGTCTGGCGGCTGGCGGTCGAACCGCACGTCTGGGACAAGACCCCGCACGATCGCGACGATCAGATGCCGGAATTGACCGTCGTGGCGCTGGACGCTGGACGCGAGGCGGCCTGAGCGCCTATCAGCCCGACGATGGCGCCCGTCCTTTCCAAAACTCCCGAAACGCTCGTGACCTCCGGCTGGTCGGACTATGCCCTGCTGGACAGCGGCGACGGCAAGAAGCTGGAGCGATATGGTCGCTACACCGTCGTCCGGCCCGAGCCGCAGTGTTTCTGGTCGCCCCGCGATCCGAAAGCCTTCGACAACGCCACAGCGACGTTCGATCCGCAGCAGGAAGAGGATGACAGCGGTCGCTGGCGGTTCGATAAGCACGGCCCCATCGACGCCTTCCCGTTGAAGTGGCGCGACGTCAAGTTCACCGGGCGCTTCACCCCCTTCCGCCACCTCGCCTTCTTCCCTGAACAGGCGGCCAACTGGGAATGGCTGGACGGGCGGGTGCGGGACTTCACACGTTCGGCCGGCCGTGCTCCAAAGATCCTGAACCTGTTCGGCTATACCGGCGTCGCCAGCCTGGCTGCAGCCGCCGCGGGCGCAGAGGTCACTCACGTCGACGCCTCCAAGAAGTCGGTCGCCTACGCCCGAGAGAACGCCGAGCAGTCGGGCCTGGCCCAGCATCCGATCCGGTGGATTGTCGAGGACGCGCGCAAGTATGTCGCGCGCGAAGTTCGTCGCGGCTCGAAGTATGACGGCATAATCCTGGACCCGCCGAAATACGGGCGCGGCCCTACGGGTGAAGTCTGGCGCCTGTTCGAGGACATGCCGGGCCTGCTCAGGGACTGCGCCGCCTTGCTGTCCGACGACGCCGACTTCCTGCTGCTGAACGCCTATGCGGCGCGCGTATCCGGCCTGTCCTTGGCGCATCTGATGGTCGAGGCGACCCAGGATCGTGGCGGCCGGATCGACTGGGGCGAACTGGCCCTGTCCGAAGATGGCCCTGACGCCCGCGCCATCGGCCTGTCCTTCTTCGCGCGGTGGAGCCAATGACCGAACGCGTCATCACCTCCTTGACCAACGACACGGTCAAGGGCGTCCGCGCCCTGCATATGCGCAAGGAACGCGACCTGACCGGCACCTTCCTGGCCGAAGGTCTGAAATTCATCGGCGAGGCGCTGGACCAGGGGCGCGCGCCCCGGATGCTGCTGGTCGGCGAGGACGCCCGCCCTCATCCGTTGCTGGATCGCGCCAAGGCCGCGACGATCAAGGCCGGCGGCGACATCATCGTCGTCACCCACGCCATCCTCGAAAAGATCAGCCGCCGCGACAATCCGCAGACCGTTCTCGGCGTGTTCGAACAGGCGTATGCGGCTCTCGACAACCTAAATCCCGCCTCGGCTCCCTGCTGGGTCGCGCTGGAGCAGGTGCGCGATCCCGGCAATCTCGGCACCATCATCCGCACGGCGGACGCGGCCGGTTGCGGCGGCGTCATCCTGATCGGCGATTGCGTCGATCCCTATTCGGTTGAGGCCGTGCGCGCGACCATGGGCTCGGTCTTCGCCGTTTCGATCACCAAGACGACGCCCGAGGCTTTCCTTGCCTGGCGCAAGACTTGGCCCGGCAGCGTCGTCGGCACACGACTGGACGCCAAGGTCAGTCACCGCTCGGCCGTCATGCAACAGCCGTCGCTTATCCTGATGGGCAATGAGCAGGCAGGACTGACCGACGCCCTGGCCGCGGCCTGCGACGTCAACGTCAAGATTCCGATGCGCGGCCGCGCTGACAGCCTGAATCTGGCCATCGCCACCGGCATCATGGTCTATGCCGCGACGGATGAAGCCTAGCGCTTCTCGTCCGGCGCCACCCGGCCCATGCCCCAAAGAGCGGCGATGGTGACCAGGGCCGAAATCGCCAGATAGCCGCCGACGGCTCCCGGCCCGAACCGTTCGGCCAGCTTCAGCGCAATGTACGGCGCCAACGATGCGCCCAGGATGCCCGCCAGATTGAAGGCCATCGACGCCCCGGTATAGCGCACCGCCGTCGGGAACGGCCGCGCCATGGCCGCGCCGATGGGGCCATAGGTGCAGCCCATCAGGGCGAACCCCAGGGCAAAGAAGACCAGCAGGCCGCTGAGGCCGCCCCCGAATAGCGGCGCGAACAGAAAGCCGAACAGGCCGATCCCGACCGACGAGGCGATCAGCACCCTGACCTGCCCGTATCGATCCGCCAGCAAGGCTGTCACCGGGATGAAGGCGGCGAAGAACAGCACGCCGATCAACTGGATGGGCAGCACATCGGCCCGCGCCAGCCCCATTCCCGTCGTCGCCCAACCGAGGGCGAAGACGGTCATCAGATAGAACAGGGTGAAGGTCGTCACGCCGCTGAACGTCCCCAGCACCAGCGCCGCCTTGTGATGGGCGAACAGGGTCACGGCCGGCGCCTTGACCCGCTCGTCGCGGTCCACCGCCTTCTGAAACTCGGGCGTCTCGGTGATCTTCAGCCGCACCCACAGGCCGACGAACACCAGCACGGCGCTCGCCAAAAACGGAATGCGCCAGCCCCAGCCCTCGAACGCGGTCTCGCTCATCGTCGACGTCAGGACGATGAAGGATGTGGTGGAGAGGATGAAGCCGATGGGCGCGCCCAGTTGGGGGAACATGCCGAACCAGGCCTTCTTTCCGGGCGGCGCATTCTCTGTCGCCAGCAAAACCGCCCCGCCCCACTCGCCGCCCAGACCCAAGCCTTGGCCGAACCGGCACAGGGCCAGCAGCAAGGGCGCCAGGAGGCCGACCTGCTGGTGCGTCGGCAACAGACCGATGGCCACCGTGGACAGGCCCATGGTCATCAGGGCCACAACCAGCGTCGCCTTGCGCCCCACCCGGTCCCCGAAGTGCCCAAAGGCCAAGGCGCCTATGGGCCGCGCGAAGAAGGCGATGGAGAAGGTGGCGAACGAGGACAGCAGCGCCGTACCCGGATCCTCGCCGGGGAAGAACAGCGTCGGAAACACCAGCACGGCCGCCGTGGCGTAGATATAGAAGTCGAAGAACTCGATCGTCGTGCCGATCAGGCTGGCGAACAGCACGCGGCCGGTAGAGTTCTTCGGCAGGACGTCGGACATCTTCTTCTCCCGGTTGTTCCAGCGATGCCCGTTTCCCAGCCGCCACGTCAAGGCGATCAGGTTCCGCGCGGCTTGACCCGGTTCGTCGCTTGCGCCTCGGCGGGATTTTCCGGCCACGGGTGACGGGGATAACGGCCGCGCATCTCCGCGCGCACCGCCGCCCACGAGCCCGACCAAAAGCGCGGCAAGTCCTTGGTGACTTGCACCGGCCGTCGCGCCGGCGACAGCAGGGCCAGGGTCAACGGCACGCCGCCCACGGTCGGATGCGTCGTCACGCCGAACAGCTCCTGCACGCGAATATCCACGCGCGGCCCGCCCTCGGCGGCGTAATCGATGGCCGCCGAGCCCAGCGGCGTGACCAGACGCGGGGGCGCCAGCTCGTCCAGCCGCCGCTGTAGGTCCCAAGGGATCAGTCCGCGCAGGGCCTCGGCCAGACGACCGTCAGCTATCCCCTCCAGCGACTTGGCCCCGTCCAGCAAAGGCCACAGCCAGTCCTCACGCGCGGCCAGCAGGGCATTGTCCGACACATCAGGCCAAGCTGGGTCGCGCGCGTGTAGAAAGGCCAGCCGTGCGCGCAGTCCCGACGCCTGCTCGCCCCATTTCAGCGCGCCCAGCCCATCCGCCTCGATCTCGGCCCGAAGGGCGGCGGTCAAGGTCTTCGCATCTGGTGCGCCGACGATCTTTTCGTCCAGCACGATGGCCCCGATGCGCCGCGAGCGCCGGATCACCGACCGCCCCGACGGTTCGCGCACTAACCGGTTCTCCGTCGAGATCAGGCGCGCCAGATCGCTGTCGATCCGGTCCGCCTCCAGCGCCGCCGCCAGTCGTACCCGGTCGCGCGTGTCACCGCCGCCAAGTTCGGCGATCGCCAACCAGGGCTCACGCGCCAGATGGTCGGTCGCCTCCAGCACGGCTCCTCTCCCGCTGGCGAGAAGATATTCACCCGCCTTGCCCCGCGCCTTTGCGATCCGCTCGGGAAAGGCCTCGGCCAGCAGCAGTCCAGAATCGATCGTCCGACCCGATCCGCCGCCCGCCGCGCGCGCCCAGCGCTCCGCCAGCTTGATCGAATCGCGCGCTCTCTGCGTCCGATCGCGCTCCAGCCCGATCAGGCGATCCGCCAGATCGACGCTCGATCCGCCCAGACCCGGCTCGCTCAACACCGCCGCGATCCGTGCGCCCGTCATCGCGTCGCCGGCGTCGGACGCCACGGCCACCATATGGCCCAGCCGCGGCGACAGCGGAATCTTGGTCAGCCTAAGCCCGTGTTTCGACAGTCCGCCATCGGCATCCAGCGCCCCCAACCGTGTCAGCACCTTGCGCGCCTCCGCCATCGCCCCAGCCGGCGGCGGATCCAACAAGGCCAGCCCCTCGACCGAGCGCGCGCCCCAACGCGCCAGGTCTAGGGCCAGTCCGGTCAGGTCCGCCTCTTGGATTTCCGGCCGTTGATGCGGGACGAGCCCGCGCGTTTGTTCCTCATCCCACAGGCGGTAGCAAACGCCCGGCTCGGTGCGCCCGGCCCGGCCGCGCCTCTGTTCCGCGGAGGATCGGCTGACCTTGACCATCGCCAGCCGGCTCAGGCCGCTGGAGGGTTCGAATCGCGGCACGCGCGACAGGCCGCCGTCGATCACGACCCGCACGCCTTCGATGGTCAGACTGGTTTCCGCGACCGAGGTCGCCAGCACCAGCTTGCGCCGCCCCAAAGCCGCCGGTTCGATGGCCCGGTCCTGTTCGGCCCGGTCCAGCCCGCCATACAGGGGCACGACATCGACGTTCGGCATCCGGAGCCGCTCGTTCACCAGCCGAGCGACCCGATGGATTTCACCCTGCCCTGGCAGGAAGACCAGCACCGACCCCGTCTCCTCGCCCAGCGCTGTCAGGCAGGCGCGCGCCACAGCCTCTTCGACCCGTTCGGACGGATTGCGGCCCAGATACCGGGTCTCGACCGGCCAGGCCCGTCCCTCGGCCTCGATCACCGGCGCGCCGTCGAGCAGGCGCGAGACCCCGACCACATCCAGCGTCGCGGACATGACCAGCAGCCGCAGGTCCTCGCGCAGCAGCTTTTGCGTGTCTCTCGCCAACGCCAGCCCGAGGTCGGCGTCCAGGCTGCGTTCATGGAACTCGTCGAACAAGACTGCGCCCACGCCGTCCAGCCCCGGATCGTCCAGAATCATTCGCGTGAAGACGCCCTCGGTGATCACCTCGATGCGTGTGTTCGGGCCGATCCTGCTCTGCAGTCGGGTGCGATAGCCTACCGTCCCGCCCGGCTGCTCGCCCAGAGTCGTCGCCATCCGGTCTGCCGCCGCCCGTGCGGCCAGGCGTCGCGGTTCCAGCACCAGCACCTTGCCGTCCAGCCAGGGCTGATCCACCAGGGCCAGTGGCACGACCGTGGTCTTGCCCGCCCCCGGCGGCGCCGCCAGCACGGCCGTATTGCCCGCGCTCAGGGCGACTTTAAGCGGTTCCAGAACGGCGTGGATGGGCAGCATGCGTCGCCTCTAGCCTGCCGATGTGTGATCACGAAAGCGTCGTCGCGCCTTAACCACCCCGTCATGCGCGTTGCGCGCCGCCTCATCCGTCGCTAGCGTCCGCCCCAAGCAGCCGAGGGGCTGCATCAAAACGTGGGGGTATTTTATGTGGCGCGTTAAGTCGCTCGACGCGATCCTTGCCACGGCCGAGAAGAAGTCGCTTCACCGGTCGCTTGGTCCTATTCAACTAACGCTTCTGGGGATCGGGGCCATCATCGGCACCGGAATTTTCGTCCTGACCGCTTCGGCCGCCCAAAAGGCCGGACCGGGCATGATGATCAGCTTCGTCATCGCCGGCGCCGTCTGCGCGGTCGCAGCGCTCTGCTACTCCGAACTGGCGTCGATGGCCCCGGTTTCGGGCTCGGCCTACACCTACACCTACGCCGTCATGGGCGAACTGCTGGCCTGGACGGTCGGTTGGGCGCTGATTCTGGAATACGCCGTGGCCGCCTCGGCCGTGTCGGTCGGTTGGTCGGGGTATGTGCTGGGGCTGATAGAACAGGGGCTCGGATTCGATTTCCCCGACCTCCTATCCGCCGGGCCGACCTGGTCGATGAACGGCTTCATCCCCACGCCTGACTTCTCGGCCGGGATCGTCAACATCCCCGCCATCGTCGTGGCCCTGCTGGTGACGGCTCTGCTGATGGTCGGCACCACGGAATCGGCCCGGGTCAATGCAATCCTGGTCGCTATCAAGGTCGTCGCCCTGACGGTCTTCATCGTCATCACCCTGCCTGTCATTAAGTCGGCTAACCTGTCGCCGTTCGCTCCCAATGGCCTCTTCGGCCAATACTCGGGGATGGGCATCGTCGGCGCCGCGGCCTCGATCTTCTTCGCCTATGTCGGCTTCGACGCCGTTTCGACGGCGGCCGAAGAGACCAAGAACCCACAGCGCAACGTGCCCATCGGCCTGATCGGCTCTTTGGCCATCTGTACGGTCTTCTATCTGCTGGTCGCGCTCGGCGCCGCCGGCGCCATCGGCGCTCAGCCGGTTCTGGGCGCCGCCGGTGAAGCTGTTCAGCCGGGCTCGCCCGCCTTCGTCGCCGCCTGCGCCCTGCCTTCCAACGCCGAAATGCTGGTCTGCTCCAACGAGGCCCTGGCCCACGTTCTGCGCGTCGTCGGTCACCCCCAGATCGGCAACGCCCTGGGCACCGCCGCCCTGCTGGCGCTGCCGTCGGTCATCCTGATGATGATCTTCGGTCAGACCCGCATCTTCTTCGTGATGGCGCGCGACGGTCTGCTGCCGGAAGGCCTGACCAAGATCCACCCCAAGTGGAAGACGCCCTATATCGTGACCGCCGCCACCGGCATCGCGGTCGCCATCGCCGGCGCCCTTTTCCCGGTCGGTCAGCTGGCCGACATTTCGAACTCGGGCACCCTGTTCGCCTTCTTCATGGTGTCGATCGCGGTGCTAGTGCTGCGGGTCAAGGATCCGAACCGCCGCCGTCCGTTCCGTACGCCGCTGATCTGGGTGTTCGCGCCCCTGTCGGCGTTTGGCTGCGCCTTCCTGTTCTGGAACCTGCCGCACGACGCCAAGATGGTGCTGCCGATCTGGGGTGGCATCGGCCTGGTGATCTACTTCCTGTATGGCTACCGCAAGAGCCACCTGGGTCGCGGTCTGGTCGAGGTTCACGAAACGGACCGCGACGTTCCGCCGCCGCCCGTGCCGCCGATCGGCTAAAGCGAAACTGTGGGGCCTGTCGCACGCATGGCGGCAGGCCCTGAGATGCCAGCCTCAAGTAGCCCGCAAGGCCGATCGGCCAAGAATAAAGAAAGGCCCCGAATCGCTCCGGGGCCTTTTTTGTCTTGGTGCGGATGAGAGGACTCGAACCTCCACGCCTCTCGGCGCTGGAACCTAAATCCAGTGCGTCTACCAGTTCCGCCACATCCGCATCGGGTAGGCGGTCGCGTCTAGAGGGTGACGCCGCTCAGGGCAAGGCCTCAGCGACGCCCCGCAACCAGTTCGTTGCGAATGGAGCGTCCCAAAGGATCGCGGGCGCGCCAGGTGTCGCCGACATCGGCCTCGACCATCCGGCTGCAAAAGCGCGGCAGGATCTGACGCGGGCTGAAGCCGGACAAACAAATCTTGTCACCCTCGGCCGACCAGCGGGCCGCCACACGTCGCCCGTCCGAAAACTGCGAGGTGTAGCGTCCATCCGGCTCGAAATAGTGCCTGACCCACTGTCCATTCGGATAATGGGACACGATCGTATTGCCGAACGCCTTGGACATATCGGCTGAAGCGGGCGAGGCCGCCAGCACGCTCAAGATCGCCAAGCCGCAGATCACCGAACCCTGCTTCACACGCCCCTCCTGCGCCGTCCGTCATCGACTATCGACGATACATAAGACGGCGCAAGCGCTGCGGTTCCTCAGCCGTTTCCGCGGCGACCCGATTCGAACAGAAACCAGACGCGCTTTTCGCTCTCGTCGATCCAGTTCTCCAGCAGGCTGGCGGTCGCCACGTCGTTATGCTCGTCGCATAGGTCATGCACCTCGCGCATTCGGCCGATCAGCTCACCGTTGTCGTCGCGAAGCTCGGCCAGCATATCCAGCGGGTCGACATAGTCGGCGTCATTGTCGGCGATGCGTGATTCCTTGGCGATCTGACCGATGGAGCGCAGCGTGGTCCCGCCGATCTTGCGCGCCCGCTCGGCCATGGGATCAGTCATGGCCAGGATTTCCGCCGACTGCTCGTCCAGCATCAAATGATAGTCCCGGAAATGCGGGCCTGAGACGTGCCAGTGGAAATTCTTTGTCTTGATGTAGAGAGCGAACGTATCGGCCAGCAGGCCAGTCAGAGCGGCGGAAATGCTCTGGGTCGCCTCCTCCGACAGGCTCGTCGGCGTCTTCAGGGGCGCCAGGCGCTTTTCTTTGGCGGTGACCATCATCGTTCTCCTCAGCAGCAGTCTGCAGTCAAGCTAGGTAGCCGGGCATCCGAACGGAAGCCCTGACGCAGATGATAATGCTGGAGCTGTGAAGTGGTTCGGCGGCGCCGACCTTTGTCGGCGGATGGCTGGGGAACTAGGACTCGAACCTAGAATGACGGTACCAAAAACCGTAGTGTTACCATTACACCATTCCCCAGCAGGACCGGCGTTTCCGAAGCACTCTGTGCGGCGGAGGCGGTCAGATACGCCAAGCCGTTTTGGTATGCAACACCCTCTTTCAGGACTATTTTCGCTTACCGTGAAGATGGGTCAAAATGGGCGCTTGCGGCCCATCGAACCCATGGTTATAAGCCGCGTCCTCACTTCGGGGCGACGCCGCCAGGCCAGCCCCCACGGTCGGAGTGTGGCTCAGCCTGGTAGAGCACTGCGTTCGGGACGCAGGGGTCGGAGGTTCGAATCCTCTCACTCCGACCATCTTCTCCTCAGAAAAATCGACGATGCGACAGCGGGTCTTTGCCCGCTGCCAGAGCCGCGTCAGTCGTCGTTCGCCGCGCTCTCCATCGCCCGGCGCGCCACCGCATTCAGATGCGCTCCAACCGACTCGATGGTCCTTGAGCCCAGCGCCTTTCTGCGTGCAGTCAGATCGGGCGATCCCGCGTCGTAGTCGGCCATCAGCCGCCGCACGAACGCCCCGCTCTGAACCTCGGCCAGCACCTGATCCATCGCCTGGTGCGATTCGTCTCCGATAACCCTCGGCCCGGTCAGATAGGCGCCGTATTCCGCCGTGTTCGAAATCTTGGCGAAGGCGCCCGCGATGCCGCGTTCGTACATCAGGTCGGTCACCAGCTTGGTTTCATAGAAACATTCGAACCACGCCACTTCGGGTGGATAGCCGGCGTTGACCAGCTTCATGAAGGCCGCGTCGATCAGTTCGGCGATGCCGCCGCACAGTACGACCTGTTCGCCGAACAGGTCGCTCTCGCACTCGTCGCGCATCGTCGTTTCCAGAATGCCCTTGCGTCCGCAGCCCAGCGCCGCCGCATAGGACAGGCCCAAGGCATGCGCGTCGCCCGTCGCGTCCTGCTGCACGCCAAACAGGCAGAAGACCCCCTCCCCGGCTTCGTACAGGTCGCGGATGCGCGGCCCGATCCCCTTGGGCGAGACCAGGATGACGTCCAGATCCGCGCGCGGTTCGACCAGACCGAACCGCACCGACAGGCCGTGGGCGAAGACCAAGGCCGCGCCCGGCCGCACATTTGGCTCCAGTTCGTCGCACCACAGATCGCGGTGCGCCTCGTCTGACGTCATGACGGCGACCACGTCGGCACCCGACGCGGCCTGCGCGGCCGTCATCACCTCGAACCCGTCGGCGCGCGCCAGGTCTCGCGTCCTGGAGCCGGACTTCAGACCCACCACGATGTCGGTCACGCCCGAGTCGCGCAGGTTCAGCGCATGGGTGCGGCCCTGGCTGCCGTAACCGATCATGGCCACGCGCTTGCCGCGAATGATCGAAAGGTCGCAGTCGCGGTCGTGGAAGACAGGCAGCGGATTGGGTAGGGTCTGGGTCATGACCGCCTTCATAACCCCATCCGACGTTGTCGCCTTCTGGAAAGAGGCTGGGCCCGAAAAGTGGTTCGCCAAGGACGAGGCGTTCGACGCCGACTTCCGTAACCGAGGCCGCGCCCTGCATTGGGCCGCCGCGCGCCGCGAACGGGACGGCTGGATGGACACGGCCGAGGGCGCCTTGGCGCTGCTAATCCTGCTGGACCAATATCCCCGAAACAGTTTTCGCGGCACGGCGCATCAGTTCGCCACCGACCCGCTGGCCCTGATGTTCGCCAATCAGGCCGTGGCGCGCGACCTGCATCTTCAGGTCGAACCGGCGCTGAAGAATTTTCTGCTTCTGCCATTCGAACACTCCGAACTGATCGAGGACCAGGATCGCTACATGTCTTTGGTCGCCGGCGATCAGGAACTGGAGAAGTGGGGCAAGCTGCACCGCGACATCATCGTACGCTTCGACCGCTTCCCGCACCGCAACGCCGCCCTGGGCCGCCGCACGACGCCCGAAGAACAGACCTTCCTCGACCAAGGCGGCTTCGGGGGTTGATTCGATCCACAACGATCCGATTGTGACCACCGACGGCTCATTGGCGAACGACTGATTCGGGTGGAAGCTGACGTCATGAACGCTCAGGTCGCCATCGCTGAACTTCAGGCTCGCATCGCCGGGGCGCCTGCCGATCATCCAGAGCGGCAGTATCTGAACCTGCTGCGCGACATTCTGGACAATGGCGTGCGTCGCGACGATCGCACCGGCACCGGAACGCTTGGCGTTTTCGGTCGTCAGATGCGGTTCGATCTGTCCAAGGGCTTTCCGGTCCTGACGACCAAGAAGCTGCATCTGCGGTCGATCATCATCGAACTGCTCTGGTTCCTGCGTGGCGAGACCAATATCGCCTATCTGAAGGACAATGGCGTCCGCATCTGGGACGAATGGGCCGACGCCGAGGGCGAGTTGGGTCCGGTCTACGGCAAGCAATGGCGGTCCTGGACTGCGCCCGACGGGCGCGTCATCGACCAGATCGAGAAGCTGGTTCATGGGCTGGAGACCAATCCCAACAGCCGTCGCCACATCGTCACCGCCTGGAACCCGGCCGATGTCGACGACATGGCCTTGCCGCCCTGCCACTGCCTGTTCCAGTTCTTCGTCGCCGACGGAAAACTGAGCTGCCAGCTGTATCAGCGCAGCGCTGACGTCTTCCTGGGCGTGCCGTTCAACATCGCCTCCTACGCGCTGCTGACGATGATGCTGGCCCAGGTCGTGGGGCTGGAGCCGGGCGACTTCGTCCACACCTTTGGCGACGCCCACCTTTATCTGAACCACCTCGAACAGGCTGAGCTTCAGCTAACCCGCGAGCCCCTGCCTCTGCCTGTAATGCAGATCGCGCCCAAGACCGACCTGTTCGCCTTCGACCTCTCGGACTTCACGCTTGAGGGTTACGAGGCTTGGCCGCACATCAAGGCAGCCGTTGCCGTCTGATGGACCTCAAGGACTTGCAGGCCGACGTCCTGCGCATCTCCGACATCTACGCCGCCGAACACGACATCGACCGTGACCGCGACTGGGCGCTGCTGAAGCTTCAGGAAGAGCTGGGCGAACTGACCGCCGAGCACCTGCGTCTGACGGGCCGCGCGCGAGGCGCGCCTGACAGCCAGGCGCTGGGTGACGAGGCGGCGGACGTGCTGGGGATGCTGCTGATCTACTGCGCGCGGGCAGGCATCAACCTAGATCAGGCCATGCAGCGCAAATGGCTGAAGTGGCTGGAGCCGAAAGCATGACCGTTCCTCTGATCGCCCTGGTCGTCGCGCGTGGACGCAACGGCGTCATCGGCCGAAACGGCGACTTGCCCTGGCGGCTGCGTAGCGATCTGCAGCGCTTCAAGGCCATCACTGTGGGCAAGCCCTGCCTGATGGGCCGCAAGACATGGGAGAGCCTGCCGCTCAAGCCCTTGCCCGGTCGGCTGAACATCGTGCTGACGCGTGACGAATCCTACGAAACCGACGGCATGTCCAAAGGCGCGCTGGTCTGCGCCACTCTGGACGAGGCCATCGAGATCGGGCGCGAGACAGCTGAGGACGATGGCGTCGATGAGATCTGCCTAATCGGCGGCACCGCCCTGTTCGAGGCGTCCCTGCCCCGCGCCAGGCGCCTGTACATCACCGAGGTTGAGGCCTCGCCCGAAGGCGACGCCGTCTTTCCGTCATTCGACGAAACCGCCTGGGTCGAGGTATCGTCAGAATCGCATCCGGCGGGCGAGAAGGACGATCACGCCTTCATCTTCCGCGTGCTGGAACGCCGCTAGGAGAAACAAATGTACGTCACCACGACCAACGACCTGCCCGGCTTTCGCGTCACTCGCCACATCGGCCTGGTGCGCGGTGTCACGGTGCGCTCTCGCAACGCCATCTCCGACGCCATCGGCGGGGTCCAGTCCATGCTGGGCGGCCGCGTCGGCGCCTATGTGAAGCTGGCTGAGGCCGGGCGTCAGGAAGCCTATGACGAACTAGTCAAACACGCCCAGGCCCACGGCGCCAACGCCATCCTGGCCGTCCGCTACGACGCGACGGAGATCATGCCGGGCGTGACCGAGGTCCTATGCTACGGCACGGGCGTGATCGTCGAGCCGGCATAACCGGCTCGATGTCTCACGATCAGGACAAGGTCATCAGGTCCGAACGCTCGAAGTTGCGCAGCTCGTCTTCGCGACCGTCGCGGATCTTGGCGACCCACTGAGGATCGGCCAGCAGCGCGCGGCCGACGGCGACTAGGTCGAACTCCTCGTTCTCCAAACGGCGCAGGAGACCGTCCAGCGAGGCGGGCTTTGAACCTTCGCCGCCGAAGGCCGCGATGAACTCGCCGTCCAGGCCCACGGACCCGACGGTGATCGTGGGTTTGCCCATCAACTTCTTGGTCCAGCCGGCGAAATTCAGGTCCGAGCCTTCGAACTCCGGCTCCCAGAAGCGGCGCTGCGAGCAGTGGAAGACGTCGACGCCGGCGTCCGACAGCGGGGTCAGCCACTCGACCATCTGTTCCGGCGTCTCGGCGATGCGGGCCGTGTAATCCTGCAGCTTCCACTGCGACAGGCGCAGAATGACGGGGATGTCGTCGCCGACGCCTTCACGCACCGCCTTCACGACCTCGGCGCCGAATCGGGCGCGGTCGGCGATGGTCGGTCCGCCCCAGCGGTCCTCGCGCGCATTTAGGCCGCCCCAGAAGAACTGGTCGATCAAATAGCCATGGGCGCCGTGGATTTCGACGGCGTCGAAGCCGAGGTCTCGAGCCGCGCGGGCCGACCGGCCGAAAGCGGCGATCGTGTCGGCGACATCTTCCTCCGTCATCGGCTCCAGCTTGGTCTTGCCCGGCATGGTCATGCCCGACGGGCTGTCGACCTTGCCCAGCGGCGCCCAGTCGTCGCCGCGTCCCCTCGCCGAGCCCACGTGCCAGATCTGCGGCGCGATCAGACCGCCGGCGGCATGAACCTCTTCCACCACGGACTTCCATTCCGGCAGCGCTTCGCCGTGGAAGACCGGAACGTTGGCGTCGTTGCGCGCCGCCGGACGCTCGACGACCGTCCCTTCGGTCACGATCAGTCCCACCCCGCCCTCGGCGCGGCGGCGGTAATAGGCAGCGACGTCGGAGGTCGGGATGCCATTCGGCGAGAAGGACCGCGTCATGGGCGCCATGACGATGCGGTTTGGCAGGGTCAGCCCCTTGATCGTGAAGGGGCTGAACAGGGCGTCGAGGCTCATCGGAACTCCTTGGATATCTGTAGCATCCAAGGTGGCGAACAGGGTTGCGTTTGAAAACCCCCTGCCTCGGCTTTTTCTAAATCCCGAGCGCCGCAGAGACGTGCGCGGCTATTTCGGCGAAACTGGCGGCGATATTGCCCTGAGGATCGGTTACGACAAGCGGTCGTCCGGCATCGCCGCCCTCTCGTAAGGCGGCGTCCAGCGGCAAGGCGCCCAAGAAGGGGATGGATAGGCGCTCGGCCTCGGCCTTCCCCCCGCCTTCACCGAAGACTGGCCCACTCATGTTCTCGATCAGGCCAAAAATTGGGACATTGACGCGTTGGAATAAGGTGTGGGCGCGCCGCGCATCGGCCAGAGCGACTTCCTGCGGCGTCGAAACGATCACCGCCCCATCCAGCGGCGTCTTCTGGATCAGGGTCAGCTGGACGTCGCCCGTGCCCGGCGGCAGATCGACCACCAACACGTCCAGCGGCGCATCAGACGTCCCCCAACGCGTCTGGGTCAGCATCTGCGTGATGGCCTGCGACGCCATCGGTCCGCGCCAGATCATGGCGTCGTCCATCTTGGTCAGCAGGCCGACCGACATGGCCTTCAGCCCGTGAGCGACGTGCGGCACGATGGCGCCGTCCTCGTAGGCGGGCTGACCGCTGATGCCCAGCATGGTCGGCAGCGACGGCCCATACACGTCGGCGTCAAGAATGCCGACCGAAAGCTCGCGCGCCGAAAGCGCAGCGGCCAAGTTTACGGCGACGGTGGACTTGCCCACCCCGCCCTTGCCGCTGGCAACGGCCAGGACACGGCGGACATGGGCCGGACGATCGGTCGGGACCGTAGCCTTGGCGCGGCCCTGATCGACCGCCGCCTTTGACAGGCTCGCCGTGCGCGGCGCAGCAACCGGCTTGGTCTCGGCGGTTAGAATGACCGAAACGCGCGCCATGCCGGGAATGGCCTTCAGCACAGCCTCCGCCGCGTCACGGACCGGGGCGTAGGCGGCGGCCTGGCTGCGATCGACTTCCATGGCAAACCCCGCGCGATCCTCGGCCACGACCAGACCCTGAACCAGACCGGCGGCGACCAACCCCTGGCCGGAAACCGGATCGATGACGGCGTCGAGGGCGGCGATGACGGCGGTGCGTTCGACCAAGGCGGTCTCCAGAAGACTTGCAGGCGATGATGCGCGCGTTCTATCGCCCTCGAACCCGTCCCGCGAGCCACGATTTGTCCCGACCACCCTCAATCACCCTGATCGCTGGCCCCACCGCCTCGGGCAAGTCGGCGCTGGCGCTGAAGATGGCGCGCGAAACGGGCGCGGTGATCATCAATGCCGACAGCCAGCAGCTCTACGCCGACCTGCGTATCCTGACGGCCCGCCCCTCGGCGGAGGATGAAGCTCAGGCCGATCATCGACTTTATGGCGTCGCAGACGCGGCGGACGCCTGGTCCGTCGGACGCTGGAGCCGCGCGGTAATGGCGTTGCTAGACAACCTCCGCGGTCAAGACCGGCCGGCCATTCTGGTGGGGGGGACCGGCCTCTACTTCACCAGTCTGACGCGAGGCTTGGCCGATATTCCCGCGGTGCCGAGCGGGGTGCGCGATCAGATGGATGCCGACTACACGGCGCTCGGCGAGTCAGCTTTTCGCCGGCGCCTGGCCCAGATCGATCTTGAGGCGGCGCAGGCCATCGAACAGGGAGACCGACAGCGACTGGTTCGAGCCATGAGCGTTTTCATCGCCAGCGGCCGCGCGTTAAGCGCCTGGAAGGCCGACACTCAGCCCTTGTTGGCGCCGGGTTCATGGACCGGATGGGTCAGGGAGCCCGAGCGTCAGCAACTCTACGCAAACTGCGACCAGCGCGTGGACCTGATGATCGATCAGGGGGCCACAGGCGAAGTCCAAGCCTTAGTGGACCGCGGCTTAAGCTCCGCCCTGCCCGCCATGAAGGCGGTCGGAGTCAGAGAACTGGCCGCCTACCTGTCCGGCGATCTGGGCCGCGACGACGCGATCGCCGCGCTGAAACAAGCCACCCGCAACTACGCCAAACGTCAGTTGACGTGGTTTCGAAACCAGACGCCCGACTGGCACCGCGCCTGATCGCAATCCGGCGCTTGGAATGCCTCACGGCTGCGCCTATATTCGTTTGGTTCGGTTTCGGCCGGACTATAGCGATAAACGCGCTTGTAATAAGCGGACCGGACCCGGGTGCGATTCCCGGCGGCTCCACCAACTTTCTCCCCGCGTTATCGGCGGAGGCAGCATGGGGCCGACTAGCATCGACGGACGTGTAAAGAGGATTGCTTTCGCTCGTCCTGGCCCACCGTATCGGGCCATTTTCTAACTGCGAACGATAACTTCGCTGGAGAAGTCGCTCTCGCCGCGTAATGCGGTTCGAGTGATTTCGAATCTTAAGTCCTAGGGGTTCAGATCCCTGGGCGGGGCCCGTCGGGGGGCCTGGCAACAGAACCCCCGGCACTTTCCAAAAGATGATCGGGAGCCTGGCGCCAGAATCCCGGCGCTTTACCTTCATGACACCTTTCGCCTACGGCCCTGCGCCGCTATCAGTCGCGCTCTGATGTGAGGTGACGATGAGCGACCAGGCCCCTCCGGTCGATGAGATGCGGTACGAACAGCTGGCGCAGGAAGCCCTGCGCGGCGTCATGCGCGCCGCGCTGGAACGCGTGCTGGCCGAGGGCCTGCCGGGCGCCCACCACTTCTACATCACCTTCAAGACGCGCGCCGTTGGCGTCAGCGTGGCCCCCGACATTCTGGCGAAATATCCGGAAGATATGACGGTCGTTCTGCAGCACCAGTACGACGATCTGCGCGTGGAGCCTGAGCGTTTCTCGGTCAAGCTGCGCTTCGGCGGCATGCCCAAGAGCCTGGTCATCCCCTATTCCGCGATCACGCGCTTCTACGATCCCAGCGTCCAATTCCTGCTGCAGTTCGAAGACCCGCAGCTTCTGGACGAGGTCGAAGACGAGCCGACCCCGCCCCAGGACATGCCGCCGATTTCGGACGGCCCCAAGGTCGTTTCGCTGGACCAGTTCCGCAAGAAATAGCCGCCGTCAGTCCTTGCGTGGATAGGAGCGGATCAGGATCCGCTCTCTTTCGCCTTCGCGTCTTTCGACCAGCAGCCGCGCGACCTGAGCGTCGTCGTGGAACAGATAGCCCTTGATGGAGTCGAGCAAGGCCTTGGCCAGATTGTCGAGGTCCATCCAGGGCGGTTCGCCGACATGCTCCATGCGGATTTCTACGACATGGTCGCCCCATGATGGTCTGGCTCCGCGCCATTCCTTGCGCATGAACTCATAGACCAGCGGCTTGTAATATTTGGCCTGGGTCGTCAGGCCGTCGATGACGATCTCGACCGCATCGCCATCCTCGCGCGCCCTGACCTTGCCGGTCCCGATCCAGCCGGCGGTCATGCGACGATTGCCGGTGTGAGGATATCCGCGCTCTTCTTGCCCTGCATGGCTCTCGTGCTACACCGCCGCGCAACCCATCGCCACGCCTGAGAGACGAGATTTACGCGCATGAGCAACGTCCGCACAGAGACCGACACCTTCGGCCCGATCGAAGTCGCCGCCGATCGCTACTGGGGCGCTCAGGCGCAGCGGTCGCTGGGCAACTTCAAGATCGGTTGGGAAAAGCAGCCCCTGCCGGTCGTGCGCGCCCTGGGCATCGTCAAGCGTGCGGCCGCCGAGACCAATCGTGACCTGGGTAAGCTGGACCCAGCCCTAGCCGACGCCATCATCAAGGCCGCCAATGAGGTTATCGAAGGCAAGCTGAACGACCATTTCCCGCTGGTGGTCTGGCAGACAGGCTCGGGCACCCAGTCGAACATGAACGCCAATGAGGTGATCTCGAACCGCGCGATCGAGATTCTGGGCGGCGAGATGGGCTCCAAGAAGCCGGTCCATCCCAACGACCACGTCAATATGAGCCAGTCGTCCAACGACACCTATCCCACGGCCATGCACGTCGCCTGCGCTGAACAGGTGGTCAACGACCTGATCCCGGCTCTGAAACATCTGCACGCCGCCCTGTACGCCAAGGCCAAGGCCTGGGGCCACATCATCAAGATCGGCCGCACCCATACCCAGGACGCCACGCCTCTGACGCTGGGCCAGGAGTTCGGCGGCTATGCGCAACAGGTCGAGAACGGCATCAAGCGCATCGAACAGACGCTGCCGGCCATGATGGAACTGGCGCAGGGCGGCACCGCCGTCGGCACCGGTCTGAACGCGCCCATCGGCTTCGCCGAGAAGGTTGCGGCCCAGATCGCCGAGATCACCGGCCTGCCCTTCACCACGGCCCCGAACAAGTTCGAGGCCCTGGCCGCCCACGACGCCATGGTCTTCAGCCACGGAGCCATCAACACAGTCGCCGCCAGCCTGTTCAAGATCGCCAACGACATCCGCTTCCTGGGTTCCGGCCCGCGTTCGGGTCTGGGCGAACTGGCGCTGCCGGAAAACGAGCCGGGCTCGTCGATCATGCCGGGCAAGGTCAATCCGACGCAATGCGAAGCCCTGACCCAGGTCTGCGTCCAGGTGTTCGGCAACAACGCCGCCCTCACCTTCGCCGGGTCGCAAGGCCATTTCGAGCTGAACGTCTACAACCCCGTGATGGCCTACAACTTCCTGCAGTCGGTGCGCTTGGTCGCCGACGCGGCGATCAGCTTCACTGACAACTGCGTGGTCGGCATCGAGGCGCGCGAGGACAATATTGCGCGCGGCCTGAACAACTCGCTGATGCTGGTCACCGCTCTGAACGGCAAGCTGGGCTATGATCTGTGCGCCAAGATCGCCAAGACCGCGCACAAGAACGGCACCACGCTGCGCGAGGAGGCCGTCGGCGGCGGCTATCTGACGGACGCGGAGTTCGATGAAGCCGTGCGGCCGGAGAAGATGATCTCGCCGGGCTGATCCCACCCAAGGACGAGATTTTTGAAACGCCGACGTCGTCTGACGTCGGCGTTTTCGTTTGGGTCAGGTCTTGTCGCGGATGGTGCGTCCGACCGGCGCCAGCGCCAGCTTGGCCAACTCAAGATCCTTCAGCGCGAACGGAATGCCGATGATGGAGACGAACTCCGCCACGGCGATGATCAAATGCGTCAGGGCGATGTACCAGCCGGCCACGACGAACCAGACGACGTTCAACACGACGCCGACACAGCCTGCGACGGGATGCGTGTCCTGCCACACGATCTCGCGGCCGAAGGGACAGAACGAATAGCTGGCGATGCGCCACGCCGCGAACGTCCACGGCAGGCCGACGACGGTCAGCGCAAGGATCGCGCCGCCCAGCAGCCACAGAAGGCCGGAAATCCAGCCGCCGAAGATGAGCCAGAGGATATTCAGGATCAGGCGCATCAAGACAGGCTCCACTGTCGCCCAATGCGACATATCGCAGATAAGCAAAAGGCCCCGCTTGTGCAGCGGGGCCTTCATTAAATCGGCGTCAGATCGGCCTTAGTGAGGCTTCTCGGTCCAGCGCGCCTTGGCGTCGTCTTGGGTCAGGCTCAGATGGACGTGCTTGTCATCGACCCGTTCTACCCAGCTGACCGGGATCATGTGGTGCTTGAAGCCGCCGGCGAAATCCAGCTTCGCCAGTTCGATCTGGTCGCCCAGGACGTGATCGACCCGGCCCACGTGACCGCCGTCCGAGCCTACGACTTCGAGGTGTTCCTTAATGAGCGAAACGTCAACCATGTGTATCTCCAGCAGTTTGGTTTGTCCTGCCGATGAGAACACACCCGGCCTGCGACGGTTTCAAACGGCGACGCTTGTTCATCGCCTTGATGACAGGATTGGCAAGGACGCGGTAGAAGCCGGCGTTCACACGGAACCGGAACTCAAGATATGCGGCGGATTGGATCAGGCCTGTTCGGCGTCCTCATGGCCCTGGCCTTGTCGGCGTGTGGAACGCTGGATCGCCCGACCGGCCCCCTCCGCATCACCGACGGCACGCTCGTCAAGGCGGAAGACCCTCGCATCCGAGCCAGCGACAGCGCGCGCCTGCAGGCCTTCACCCAGGAAATCGGTCAGCGACTTCGGCCCGAGAAACCGACGTCGATCTTGGCGCTGTCTGGCGGCGGCGCAAACGGGGCCTACGGCGCCGGGCTTCTGGTAGGTTGGACCGAACAGGGCGATCGCCCCGCGTTCGATGTCGTCACCGGCGTCAGCACGGGGGCGCTTGCCGCTCCGTTCGCCTTTCTTGGATCGGATTGGGACGACGAACTTCAGCACGCCTATACCAGCGGCGCCGCCAGCAATTTGCTGAGCTGGCGCAGTTTCGCCGCCTTCCTGAACCCGAGCCTGTTCTCGTCACAGGTCCTGCGCAATCTGGTGGACGAGAACGTCACCCCTGAACTGATGCAGGCCGTCGCGCGCGAGCACGCCAAGGGCCGACGCCTGCTGGTGGCGACTACCGATCTGGACAGCGAGGAAACCGTCATCTGGGACATGGGTCTTTTGGCGACCCAGGGCGACGAGAACGCCCGCGAGCTGTTCAAAGAGGTGCTGGTCGCCTCAGCCAGCATTCCCGGCGTCTTTCCCCCGGTTTTGATCGCCGGGCTTCAGGACGACGACAAGGTGGTTCTGGAAATGCACGTCGACGGCGGCGTCAACACGCCGTTCCTAGCCATTCCTGAAGACCTGATGCTCTGGACCCGCCCAAAGGACGAAGGCCGCGTCGGCGCCCTCTATGTCATCGTCAACGGCCAGGTCGGCCGCAACGACGGCGTCACGCCCGGCCGCCTGTCGGGGATCCTGGCGCGGACCTATGACAGCATGAGCAAGTCGTCGCTGCGCATCCATTTGGCGGTGACGGCGGCGTTCGCGCGGCGCAATGGGCTGGACATGGCGCTGTCGGCCATTCCAGACAATGTCGCCGCCTCCAGCCTGAAGTTCGATCAGGAGACCATGACGGCCATGTTCGAACTGGGGCGTCAGCGCGGACGCGGCGCCGATGCCTGGACCCGGCTGGGCGAGCGCCCGGCGGACCAGCCCTTCATCCCCCAGACGACGATCTCGGAGTCTCAGGTGCCGGCTGTGCTGGCGCCCGAGCCCTCGGCCAAGCCGCCGGCCGATGCGCCCCCCGCCGAAAAGCCCAAGGCGTAGTCATGGGCGAGATCATCAATCTAAACCGAGCGCGAAAGACCCGCGCCAAGGCCGAAGACAAGGCATTGGCCGCCGCCAACCGCTTGGCCCATGGACGCTCCAAGGCCGAGAAGACCCTGTCCGCTCTTGAGCGTCAGCGCGCCCAGAAGCAGCTGGACGGTCAGAAGCTGGAGCCAAAATCCGACGGCTGACGGCTCAGGCCTTGGGCGCGCGGATCAGCATGACCTGCCCCGCCATCACAAGCGCCAGTCCGATCAGGGCGCTCCAGCCGAAACGCGCGCCCTCGAACAGCACCGACACCAGCATGGCGATGGGCGGCGTCAGAGCCGAGATGTAGCTGGCCAGGGCATAGCCGCGTTGGCGCGCGATGGTGAAGTACAAGCCGAACGCGATCACCGACCCGAACAGCGAGAGGTAAAGCAGCGACAGGACATAGTCCGGCGTCGGCTCGATCCGCCACGTCACGCCGGTCGCCATGCCGTACAGCGCCAACATGGCTGTGCCATAAGCCATCGCCCAGGACGTGGCGGCCATAACGGGCGCGCCCGCCTGCTGTCCCTTCCAAGCGAACCAGTTGCCGAGCGCCGAAGCCAGTACAGCGGTTAGCGCGAAGAGGACGCCCAGCCCCGGATTGAGCCCAGCGCCGGCCGCCGTGACCTGGCCGTAGGACAAGACCCCGACGCCCATGACGCCCAGTATTGCGCCGATCCACGCCGCTGGCGCCGCCTTCTGTCCGCCCAGCAGCCGAAACAGGATCAGGTTCACAAAGGCCAGGGCGGCGAAGATCACCGCGACCACAGCCGACGCCACCTGCCCTTCCGCGGCATAGACGAAGCCATAGCTGACCGCGAAGACGAAGGCGCCCTGGCCGATGGCGGCCAGATGCTGGCTGCGCGTCAGACGCAGCGGCCGGCGCGTCACGGCGCAGAAGGCGAACAGGACCGCCGACGCCAGACCAAACCGCCAGACGATGGAGACGATGGAATCAACCGGCCCCAACTGCAGGGTGATCGCGTACCAGGTCGTGCCCCAGATCAGGGCGCAGATGGCGATCGCAGCGATCGCAAAGGGGCGGCTCAAAGGTTGATCTCCGACGGTGGACGGCCCGCATAACACGCCCTACGCCACGCGCCCTCACGTCTTTCGCCTGAGTGTGACACACTGGGCGCCTCGAAGGAGATCGCCATGCGAAACGCCCCTCTGATCCTGCCCGCCGCTCTGGTCTTGGCTGCCTGCGCCGCCACGCCGGACATGACGACCGGAACGACGGTCGTAAACGTGACCGCCACCTATCGCGAACGGATCATGCTGCCGCCCGGCCATGTCCTGACCGTCAGGGTTGAGGATGTCAGTCTGGCCGACGCGCCCGCCAAGGTTCTCGCCGAAACACGAGAGCCGCTGACCGGCGCCCCGCCCTATCGCGTCACCCTTGGCTTTCCCACGTCTCAGATCGATCCGCGCCACACCTATGCCGCGCGCGCCGAGATCCGCGACGCGGCCGGCGCCCTGGTCTTCGTCACAGACACCCACCACGCGATCCTGACGAACGGCGCCCCCGCCTCGGCCGAGATCGTGCTAAAGTCCGCGCGTTGAGCAGCCTCAGCAAACGTTCGGTCGCCCTCGCCGGCCATGCCACGTCGGTGGCGTTGGAGCCGGAGTTCTGGGCCGTGCTGGATCGGATCGCGGCTGCCCGAAGCCTCAGCAAGGCTCAGCTTCTGGCCGAAATCGACGCCGGTCGCGGCCGACGCCCCCTCGCCTCCGCCTGTCGCCTGCTGGCGCTGGACTGGGTGGCGGATCATGGAAGACCGGCGTAGCTTCGATCCAACGGAAACCTGACCATGTCCGACAATCGTCTGCTTCCAGCCGCCGTGGTCGGCGGTCTTCTGGCTGTCGGCTTCATCGGCGCCGGCGCCCTGATCGGTCAGGGCGTCATTCACGCGCGCGCTGGCGACCGCACCGTGACGGTGCGCGGCCTGTCCGAACGCAATGTAAAAGCGGACCTTGCCGTCCTGCCGCTACGCTTCACGGCCTCGGGCGATGTCCTTTCGGAAGTTCAAACCAAGATCGACGGCGATCTGGCGCTGGTCCGCCGATTCCTGACCGTCCAGGGCTACCCTGCCCAAGCCATCGAGCTAGGCCGGCTGGAGGTGGCCGACACACGGTCGCGAGAATACGCCGCCCAGAACGGTGGTCCACGCTTCATCCTGGCTCAGACGATGATCGTTCGAACCAACGATGTGGCCCGGGTTCAGGCCACGCGACTGCTCAACGACCTGGTGCGTCAGGATGTGGTGCTGCAGGACTTCCAGGGTCCGTCCTACATCTTCACCAAGTTGAACGACGTGCGCCCGCAGATGATCGCCGAGGGTACAGCGGCGGCGCGCACCGGCGCGGAACAGTTCGCCAAGGACAGCGGAACGCCCTTGGGCCCGATCCGTCAGGCCACCCAGCGCTCGTTCGAAATCCTGCCGCGCGATGGCGCAGCCGGCGACGAAGCCGCCTCCATCGACAAGAAGATCCGGGTCGTTACGACCATCACCTATAGTCTGAAGTAGTCTCGGGCGGTCCGGCGTCGGAGGATTGCGCTTGCCCGATGAAATTGACGTCGGCCTGCGGATCTTGACCCATCTCGACCAACACGACCCAGACGGCCAGGATCACGAACATTCCGACCATGCCCAAAACGAAGGCCCACCACCCGGCCTTCTTGCCGCGTGGTTTGCGATGTAACGCCGCGTCTCCTTTGTCAGTGTTCTGCTGCATCGCACCTAGGAACCGGCCGTCGATCCGCCGGGTTCCGAGGTTTCATTGTGGCGGCGGCCCTGACATTGCCGCGCGGTCCCCTTATGTTCCGGTTTCGAATCTGACTGACGGATGTTTCTGCGCCTGTGACCGACCTTCCCGCCCCCCGTATTTCCGACTTGGCGCGAGCCCGCGCGCCCGAGGGCGAGGCGTCGAACGACTATCTGAAAGGGCTGAACCCGGAGCAGCGCGAGGCGGTCGAGACGACCGAGGGCCCGGTTCTGGTGCTGGCGGGCGCCGGCACGGGCAAGACGCGCGTGCTGACGACACGGCTGGCGCACATTCTGGCGACGGGCCGGGCGAAGCCGTGGGAGCTGCTGGCCGTCACCTTCACCAACAAGGCTGCGCGCGAAATGCGCGAACGGATCACCCATCTGATCGGCCCGTCCGCCGAAGGGCTGCGCTGGCTGGGCACCTTCCACTCCATCGCCGCCCAGATCTTGCGTCGCCACGCCGAACTTGTTGGCCTGAAATCCAGCTTCACCATCCTGGACACCGACGACCAGGAACGAGTTCTGAAACAGCTGCTGGAAGCCGCCAACATCGACACCAAACGCTGGACGCCCAAGTCGCTGTCTGGCCTGATCGACCACTGGAAGAACCGCGGCTGGACGCCGGACAAGCTGCCGCCCGGCGAGGACTTCGCCAACGGCAAGGGTCAGGGTCTGTACGCCGCCTATCAGGCGCGTTTGCGCAGCCTGAACGCCTGCGACTTCGGCGATCTGCTGCTGCACAACATCACCATCCTGTCGCAGCATGCGGACCTGGCTGAGGAATATCGCCGTCGGTTCCGATACATCCTGGTGGACGAATATCAGGACACCAACGTCGCCCAGTATCTGTGGCTTCGGCTGCTGACGGCCTCCACCGGCAACGTCTGCTGCGTCGGCGACGATGATCAGTCGATCTATGGCTGGCGCGGGGCCGAGGTGGACAACATCCTGCGGTTCGAGCGGGACTTTCCCGGCGCCAAGATCGTCAAGCTGGAGCGGAACTATCGCTCGACCAGCCATATCCTGGGCGCGGCCTCGGGTCTGATCGCCGCCAATCGCGACCGGCTTGGCAAGACCCTGTGGACCGAGGACGACAGCGGCGACAAGGTGCGCGTACGCGGCGTCTGGGACGGCGAGGCCGAGGCCCGGCTGATCGCCGACGAGATCGAGACCGCGCGGCGTCCCCACGCCGGCGAACCCGGCCTGAAATACAAGGACATGGCCATTCTGGTCCGCGCCTCGTTCCAGATGCGCGCCTTCGAGGAACGGCTGGTCATGCTGGCCATCCCCTACACTGTCATCGGCGGGCCGCGCTTCTTCGAGCGCGCCGAGATCCGCGACGCCCACGCCTATCTGCGCCTGATCCTGTCTGAAGACGATGACCTCGCCTTCGAGCGGATCGTCAATGTGCCCAAGCGCGGCATCGGCGACACCAGCGTGCAGAAAATCCTGCAACTGGCCCGCCAGCACGATCTGTCGGCCCTCACGGCCGTGCGGGGGCTGATCAATACCGACGAGCTTCAGGCCCGCACCCGCACCGCCCTGTCCAACTTCGTGCGCGACATCGACCGCTGGCGCCAACTGTCCGAGACCACGCCCCACTGGCAGGTCATGGAAACGGTGCTGGAGGAGAGCGGCTATACCGACATGCAAAAGGCCGACCGCACCAGCGGCCAGACCCGCCTGGAGAACCTGAAGGAACTGACCCAGTCGATGCAGCAGTTCGAGACGCTGCAGGCCTATCTGGAGCACGTCTCTCTGGTGATGGATCTGGAGCGCGCGACCAGCGACGATCCCAACGGCGATGGGGCGGTGCAGATCATGACCCTGCACGGCGCCAAGGGGCTGGAGTTCCCGCTGGTCTTCCTGCCCGGCTGGGAAGAAGGCGTCTTCCCCAGCCAGCGCAGCATCGACGAAAAGGGCGAAAAGGGCCTCGCGGAAGAACGCCGCCTGGCCTATGTCGGGGTCACCCGCGCCAAGCAGGACGCCCGCATCTCCTTCGCCGCCAACCGGCTGGTCTATGGCCGCTGGACCTCCCAACTGCCCAGCCGCTTCGTCGACGAACTGCCTATTGCCCACGTCGATCCCCAATCCGACACCGGCTATTACGGCGCTTCGACCGGCATGAAGGAGGCAAAAAGCCGCTGGGACGACGCGCCATCTTTCGGCAGCGGTTATTCCTCCCCCGGCTGGAAACGCGCCCAATCCTTCACCGCCGCCCAGACCCCAGCCAAGATCCCGGCGCGCAAGGCCGTCATCGAAGGCGACGGCCGACTGATCGCCACCGCCGACCCCAAATCCAGCTCAGGCTGGAAAAAGGGCGAACGCGTCTTTCACCAGAAGTTCGGGTACGGAAACGTGCGCGTCATCGAAGGCAACAAACTGCTGGTCGAGTTCGAAAAGGCCGGGGAGAAGCGCGTGATCGACAGCTTTGTCGAGAAGGCTTAACCCGGCGCTCTAACGCAACGAATGGAGCCAAAGATGGCGGGCCTCAAGGACAAGCGCGGCTTCATCGACAAGGATCGCATTGATCTGTCGGAACGTCAGTCGGTCGAATACTGGATGAAACGCTGGGGCGTAACCAAGGACCAGATCACCGCCGCCCACCGCAAGGTTGGGCGCATGACCAAGGATATCGCGGCGGAATTGGGCAAGAAGCGCTGACGCCGCCTGCCTGAAACGAGAAACGGCCCCGGAGCACTCCGGGGCCGTTTCGGTCTCTGGCTTAGATGTGGATCACACGCCCATAGGCGTCCAGCGCCGCTTCGTGCATGGCCTCCGACATCGTCGGGTGCGGATAGACGATCCCGTGGATGTCTTCTTCCGTGGCCTCCATCGTGATGGCGGTGACATAGCCCTGGATCATTTCGGTGACCTCGTGGCCGATCATGTGGGCGCCGATCAGGGCGCCGGTCTTGGCGTCGAAGATCACCTTGACGAAACCGTCGGTGTCGCCCGAGGCGATCGCCTTGCCGTTCACGCGGAACGGGAAGCGGCCGATTTTCACGTCGCGCTTCTCGGCGCGCGCAGCCTGTTCGGTGACGCCGACCGAGGCCACCTGCGGCTGGGCATAGGTGCAGCCGGCGATGGGCGAATGGACGTTGGGGGTCTTGTAGCCGGCGATGTGTTCGGCGGCGTGGATGCCTTCGTGCGACGCCTTGTGCGCCAGCCAGGGCGCGCCGGCGCAGTCGCCGATGGCGTACAGGCCCTTGACGTTGGTCTGGCAGTGGCCGTCGATCTTGACGTGGCCGCGGTCCATTTCCAGACCCAGTTCTTCCAGGCCGATGCCGTCGGTGTTCGCGGTGATGCCCACGGCGGAGATGCAGACCTCGGCCTCCAAGGTCTCGGCCTTGCCGCCGATCTCCACGGCGACCTTCACGCCCTTGGCGTCCTTGCTGACCTTGGTGACCTTGGCGCCCAGCTTGAACTTCATGCCGCGCTTTTCGAACGACTTCTGAGCCGCCTTGGAGACCTCTTCGTCCTCGACCGGCATGATGCGATCCACGGCTTCGACCACGGTCACGTCACAGCCTAGGGCGCGATAGAAGCTGCCGAACTCGATCCCGATGGCTCCCGAACCGATCACGACAATCGACTTGGGCATGAATTTCGGCGCCATGGCCTCGCGATAGGCCCAGATGCGATCGCCGTCGGCTTCCAGCCCGATCTGCGGCAGAGCGCGCGCACGGGCGCCGACAGCCAGCATCACAAACTTGGCCTCCAAGGCGCGCGAACCGCCCGCTTTCAGAGCGACGACGACCTTGGGCGCGGCGGCGCCCTTTTCCAGCTTGGCCGAACCCTCAATCACCTCGATCTTGTTCTTCTTCATCAGGAAGCCGACGCCCTGATTCAGCTGTTTGGCCACGCCGCGCGAGCGCTGGATGATGGCGTCGAAGTCGAACGACGCGCCGGACGCCGACAGGCCGTACTCCTTCAGGTGGCTCAGGCTCTCGAACTTCTCGCCCGACTTCAGCAGAGCCTTGGTGGGGATGCAGCCCCAGTTCAGGCAGATGCCGCCCAGGTTCTCGCGCTCCACGATGGCGACCTTCAGGCCCAACTGGCTGGCGCGAATGGCCGCGACATAACCGCCGGGGCCCGAGCCGATGACGACGAGATCGAATTCAGCAGCCATTAGATCAACTTCTCGATGTCGGCCTTGATGGCCTCGGGTTCAGTCTGCGGGGCGTAGCGGGCGACCACCCTGCCCTCGCGGTCGGTCAGGAACTTGGTGAAATTCCACTTGATGGCTTTGGAGCCCAGGAAGCCGCGCTTCTGTTCGGTCAGCCAGTCATAAAGCGGATGTCGGTTCGGTCCGTTGACCTCCACCTTGTCGAACAGGGGAAAGGTCACTTCGAAACTGGCGGCGCAGAAGGCGGCGATTTCCGCCGCCTTGCCCGGCTCCTGCTCGCCGAACTGGTTGCAGGGAAAGCCCAACACCTCGAACGGCTGATCGGCGAACGCCCGGTGCAGCTTTTCCAGACCGTCGTATTGGCCGGTGAAGCCGCACCTGGACGCCGTATTGACGATCAGCAACGCCTGACCGCGAAAGCGATCGAGCGAAACGTCCGTGCCGTCGATGGCGCGGGCGGAGAAGTCATAGACCGAGGTCATGACCTCACCCTCCCCTTAGGCCAGCATCGCGACGGGATCTTCGATCAGCGGCTTGAACGCTTGCAGGAAGCGGGCGCCGGTCGCCCCGTCCACAACGCGGTGATCGCACGTCAGCGTCACGGTCATGACGGTGGCCGGCACGACCTGGCCGTTCTTGACGACCGCGCGCTGTTCGCCCGCGCCCACGCTCATGATGCAGCCCTGCGGCTCATTGATGATCGAGGTGAACTGCTTGATGCCGAACATCCCCAGGTTGGACACCGAGAAGGTGCCGCCCTGGAACTCTTCGGGCTTCAGCTTGCGGTCGCGGGCGCGCTTGGCCAGATCCTTGGACTCGGTCGCGATCTGCGCCAGACCCTTGGTTTCGGCCTTTTTGATGATCGGGGTGATGAGGCCGCCCTCGATCGCCACCGCCATGGAGACATCGGCGTTATGGTGCATGGCGATGCCTTCGGGCGTGTAGGAGGCGTTGGCCTCCGGCACCATCTTCAGGGCCAGGGCGGCGGCCTTGATGACGAAGTCGTTGACCGAGACCTTGATCCCTTGCGGCTCCAGCATCTTGTTGACCTTGGCGCGCACGGCCATCAGCTGGTCGATCTCACAGTCGATAAACAGCGGGAAGTGCGGCACGTTCTGGACGCTGTCGACCATGCGACGCGCCACCGCCTTCTTCATGCCGTCCAGCGGGATCAGGTCGTAGCTGCCGTCCGGAATGCCCATCTGCGCCAGCGACTGCGCCTTGCGCGGCTCGGCTGCAGTCGCGGCGGGCGACGCGGATGCGGTCGCCGGTTGGGCCGACGCCTTGCCGGCAGCCTCGACGTCGCGCTTGACGATGCGACCATGCGGACCGGTGCCCTTGATCGACTTCAGATCGACGCCGTTCTGGGAGGCGATACGTCGAGCGAGCGGCGACGAGAAGATGCGATCTCCGCCGTCCGACTTCAGCGCGGCGGGCGCCGGAGCGGCGATGGTAGCTGTTTTGGGCGCCTCGGCAGCCGCCGGAGCGGCCTCGGCCTTCGGCGCCTCTTCCGTCTTTGCGGCGGGTTTTTCGGCCGGCTTGGATGAGGCCGCGCCGCCCTCGTCCTTCAGGCGAGCGATCGGCGTATTGACCTTCACGCCTTCCGTGCCTTCAGCGACCAGGATGTCGGTGACTTCGCCCTCGTCCACGGCCTCGACTTCCATCGTGGCCTTGTCGGTTTCGATCTCGGCGATCACGTCGCCGGCGGAGACGACGTCCCCGACCTTCACGTGCCACTTGGCCAGAACGCCCTCCTCCATCGTCGGAGACAGGGCCGGCATCAGGATGTCGGTCATGCCATCACCTGTTTCACGGCGGCGATGATCTTGTCCACGCCCGGCAACGACAGCACTTCCAGATTGGCGGCGTAGGGCAGCGGCACGTCTTCCTGGTGCACGCGCAGCGGCGGAGCATCCAGATAGTCAAAAGCATGTTCGATGACGCGAGCGACGACCTCGGCGCCGACGCCCATCGGACCCCAGCCCTCTTCGGCAGAGACCAGGCGGTTCGTCTTCTTGACGCTCTCGACGATGGTCTCGTGATCCAAGGGGCGCAGAGTGCGCAAATCGATCACCTCAGCCTCGATGCCCTCTTCGGCCAGCTTCTCGGCGGCCTGCAGGGCGAAGCCGACCATGCGGCTGTGGGCGGTGATGGTGACGTCCTTGCCTTCGCGACGGACCTTGGCCTTGCCGATCGGCAGGACATAGTCCTCGACCTCCGGCACGTCGAACTCCAGGCCGTACATCATCTCGTGTTCGAGGAAGACGACCGGGTTCGGGTCACGGATGGCGGCTTTCAGCAGCCCCTTGGCGTCGGCCGCGTCATAGGGCGCGATGACCTTCAGACCCGGCACCTGAGCGTACCAGGCCGAGTAGTCCTGGCTGTGCTGGGCGCCGACGCGTGAAGCCGCGCCGTTCGGGCCGCGGAACACGATTGGCGCGCGGATCTGACCGCCCGACATATAGAGCGTCTTGGCGGCCGAGTTGATGATGTGGTCGATCGCCTGCATGGCGAAGTTGAACGTCATGAACTCGACGATCGGCTTCAGACCCGACATGGCCGCGCCGACGCCCAGGCCGGCGAAGCCGTGCTCGGTGATCGGGGTGTCCACGACGCGCTGGTCGCCGAACTCCTGCAGCAGGTCCCGGCTGACCTTGTAGGCACCCTGGTACTGGGCGACTTCCTCGCCGATCAGGAAGACGCGGTCATCGCGACGCATCTCTTCGGCCATGGCGTCACGCAGGGCGTCGCGCACGGTCGTCTTGACCAGTTTGGCGTCAGCCGGGATTTCCGGGTCCCGCAGTTCGACCTTGGGCGTCGCCGTCTGAGCCGCGGCCTTTTCCGGATCGCCGGTCTTGCCCTCGGCCGCAGCCTTGAGCGTCTCGGCTTCGCCTTTTGCGGATTCAGCCTTGGGCGCAGGCGCCGCTGCGCCGTCTTCGCCGGCCAGACGCGCGATCGGCGTGTTGACCTTCACGTTCTCGGAGCCTTCGGCGACCAGGATTTCCAGCACTTCGCCTTCATCCACGGCCTCGACTTCCATCGTCGCCTTATCGGTTTCGATCTCGGCGATCACCTGGCCGGCCGACACGGTGTCGCCCGCCTTGATATGCCATTTGGTCAGCGTGCCCTCTTCCATCGTGGGGGACAGCGCCGGCATCAGAATGTCGGTCACGGATCAGGCCTCCACGTAGACGTCGGTATAGAGCTCGGACGGATCGGGTTCCGGGCTCTCTTGGGCGAATTGAACAGCTTCGGCGACGATCGCCTTGATCTCGTTGTCGATGGCCTTGAGCTCGTCCTCGGTCGCATTGGCGGCCGACAGCAGCGTCTTCAGGTGATCGATCGGGTCGCGGGTCTTCTTGACCTCGTCGACCTCTTCCTTGGTCCGGTACTTGGCCGGGTCGGACATCGAGTGACCGCGATAGCGATAGGTCTTCACCTCCAGAATGAAGGGACCGCCGCCTTCGCGGGCGCGCTTCACCGCACGGGCCGTCGCGTCGCGCACGGCCAGCACGTCCATGCCGTCGACCTGCTCGCCCGGAATGCCGAAGCTGGCGCCGCGCTGATACAGTTCGGTCGTCGAGGACGAGCGCTCGATGCTCGTGCCCATGGCGTACTGGTTGTTCTCGATGATGTAGATGGCCGGCAGCTTCCACAGCTGCGCCATGTTGAAGCTCTCGTACACCTGCCCCTGGTTCGAGGCGCCGTCGCCGAAATAGACGAACGCCACCGAATCGTCGCCGCGATACTTGCCTGCGAAGGCCAGACCGGTGCCCAGCGCCACTTGGGCGCCGACGATGCCGTGACCGCCATAGAAGCCGGTCGGCACGTCGAACATGTGCATCGATCCGCCCTTGCCCTTTGACGAACCGCCGCTGCGGCCGGTCAGCTCGGCCATGACTTCCTTGGGATCCATGCCGGCGGCCAGCATATGGCCGTGGTCGCGATATCCGGTGATGATCTTATCGTGGCCCTGTTTGACGTTCTCCTGAACGCCGACCGCCACGGCCTCTTGGCCGATATACAGGTGGCAGAAGCCGCCGATCAGACCCATGCCGTAGAGCTGGCCCGCACGCTCTTCGAAGCGGCGGATCAGAACCATCTCGCGATAGAAGCGCAGAAGGTCTTCCTTGGACGCCGTCGGCGTGTTGGGCAGTTTATCAGGCGTGGTCGTCTGAGCGGATTTGGCTGGGGCTTTCGCCATCCGGTATCTCCCGGCTAGGCGCCGAGAACCGACGCCTTCTTATCGTTACGGAAAGGGGCTTTAGCAGCCTTCCTTCCGGTAACGCAAAGGGGTGCGGGTCGCCCTGTAACAATAGTTCAAGTGATGAAGGTCGCTCAGCCTTGGGCGGCCGGGGCCGAGACGCGGATCACATAGTCGCGCGGATCGGAGAAGCCGAGCACGGCGCGCGCGCGCTCTTCCAGAAGGTCGCGAGACAGGCTGTCTGTGCGCAGGTAGCGGACCCGTGTCTCAAGGTCGCGGCGCTGCTCGGTCAGATGCGCCAGTTGGTCCTCGCGCTGACCCAGCAGGGCGTCGCGAGACGATCCGCTCAACAGTCCGCGCTCGCCCGTCAGCGCCTGCACCCCGAGATAGGCCAGAAGCAGCAACAGGGCGAGGGACAGGCGGTAAGGTTTCATCCGTTCGGGCACTTGAGACGCTCCTTCTGAGCGCGAAAACACAGTTCAGAAACCGTGCCCGAAAATGCCTAACGAAATGTAGCTTGACAGTAAGATAGTCGGCGGAAAACGCTGATCCTCCGCCGACAATTCCGATTTCTATTTCAGCAGCATGCCGTCGCCGAAATAGACGCCCTGGTCGCCCAGCATTTCCTCGATGCGGAGCAACTGGTTGTACTTCGCCACCCGGTCGGAGCGGGCCAGCGAGCCGGTCTTGATCTGCCCGCAGTTGGTGGCCACGGCCAGGTCGGCGATGGTGTAGTCCTCGGTCTCGCCTGACCGGTGGCTCATCACGGCGGTGTAACCCGCGCGGTGCGCCATATCGACGGCGTCCAGCGTCTCGGACAGGGTGCCGATCTGGTTGACCTTGATCAGGATCGAGTTCGCCAGACCTTCGCCGATACCGGCGGCCAGACGCGCAGGATTGGTCACGAACAGATCGTCGCCGACCAGTTGGACCCGATCGCCCAGGCGCTCGGTCAGCAGGCGCCAGCCGTCAAAGTCATCCTCGGCCATGCCGTCCTCGATCGACACGATCGGGAAGCGTTCGCACAGATCGACCAGGTAGGCGGCCATGCCTTCGGAATCGACGGTCTTGCCCTCGCCGGCCATGACGTATTTGCCGTCCTTGAAGAACTCGGTCGAAGCGACGTCGAGGCCCAGGTGGAAATCCTCGCCGGCTAGGTAGCCCGCCGCCTGACCCGCCTTGGTGATGAAGCTCAGCGCCTCATCTGCCGAGGCCAGATTGGGCGCAAAGCCGCCCTCGTCCCCGACGTTGGTGTTGTGCCCGGCGTCCTTCAGTTGCTTCTTCAGGGCGTGGAAGATTTCGGCGCCCATGCGCACCGCGTCCGAAAACGTCTCGGCGCCGGTGGGCAGGATCATGAACTCCTGGATGTCGATCGGATTATCGGCGTGGGCGCCGCCGTTGATGATGTTCATCATCGGGGTCGGCAGGACACGGGCCGAGACGCCGCCCAGATAACGATACAGCTCCTGATTGGCCGACAGGGCGCTGGCCTTGGCGACGGCCAGAGACACCCCCAGGATCGCATTGGCGCCCAGACGGCCCTTGTTGGGCGTGCCGTCCAGTTCAATCATCGCCTCGTCGATCCGGCGCTGCTGCTCGGCGTCCATGCCGGACAGGGCGTCGAAGATCTCGCCGTTGACGGCATCGACCGCCTTCTGGACGCCCTTACCGCCCCACATGTCCTTATCGCCGTCACGCAGCTCGACCGCTTCGTGCGCGCCCGTAGACGCGCCGGACGGAACGGCGGCGCGGCCGAACGAACCGTCTTCCAGCGTGACATCGACCTCGACCGTCGGATTGCCCCGGCTGTCGAGGATCTGGCGGGCGACGATGTCGGCGATGTCGGTCATGGCTCGGCTCTTTGGCTCAAGGGGCAAGGGAGGTCAGACGGTTTAGCCGCCTCCCCGCCAAACGCCAATGCCGACATCGTCGCCGGGTGTCAGGAACAGCCCTCGACCAGTTGGATCGAAGGATCGCCCGCATGGACCATCATCACCTTGCCGTCGCTGCCGATCTCATATCGGACGCCGCGCGCCGATGGATCGGTGACATAGGTCGTCGCCCCGCCCTTCGACCAGACGAACAGATCCTCGGCCGGCGCTTCCTGGTATTTGTGTGGCTGGGCGAAGACCGCGCCGCCATAGGCTTGCTTGATCGCCATGGCCGTATCGCCCACCCCGAATCCGCGATCGGTCTTGGTCGTCGCACCGCGCGCCAGGGTGATTCGCGTCAGTACGCCGTTCTGGACCATCACTTGAACATCTGCCGGCGCCTTGGCCGGATGGAACTGGTCACAGACTTCGGGCTCGGCGCCGCCCGCAGCGTTCGGTTGGGAGTCCTCGCCCCAAACCTTCACCAGTTCGGCGCGCGTCATGCCGATTCGCACCGGCCCCAGCCCTTCGGCCGTCAACGTATTCGGATCGACGGAGGGCGTAGCGGGCGTCTCGTTCGCCGAAGCGACGGGCGTTGCAGCGGGCTCCGAGACGCGCTCTTCCACGCGATTGCAGGCGGCAAGAGTCAGCAGCGCGCAGGCGCTGACGGCGGTGAAACGAATAATCATGCGGCGTCTCCAATGGAAGCTTCACCGGACTGAACGCACGAAAACGGCGCGCGGGTCACCGCGCGCCGTCGAAATCGTCATCCGACCGAAGTCGGGATCGCCTGAAAGACTAGTCTTCCTTGGGCGTGATGACCTGACGACCGCGATAGGTGCCGGTCTTCAGGTCGATGTGGTGCGGGCGCTTCAGCTCGCCGGTGTCCTTGTCCTCGACGTAGACGTTCGAGGTCAGGGCGTCGTGGGCGCGGCGCATGTTGCGACGCGAGGGAGATACTTTGCGCTTCGGAACGGCCATGTCCGTCTCAATCTTCTAAGTCGGGCGCCGCCCAGAGCCGAGCTCCGTCTAGCGCGAAAACAATAGCGGCGGCCCGAAAGAGCCGCCACGCGAGGCGCGGCTTATGCATGAACCGCGCGACGATTTCAAGGCGTTTAAGCAGGCGTCAGACGCCGGACGATCTTCGCAGGATTGCCGACCACCACCACGTCGGACGGCACGTCCTTTGTCACGACCGATCCCGCGCCGATCACCGAACGATCGCCGATGGTGACGCCCGCCAGAACGATGGCGCCGCCGCCGATCCAGACGTCGTCCCCGATAACGATCGGCCGCGCCGTCTCCTCGCCCCGGCGGGCGACCGCGTCCAGCGGATGCTCCGGCGTCAGCAGCTGGACGCCTGGCCCGGCCTGGAAGTTGTCGCCGATACGGATTTCGGCGCAGTCCAGGAACACGCAGTTGGCGTTCGCAAAGGCCCGCGCGCCCAGATGAATGTTGACGCCATAATCGCAGAAGAAGCCCGGCATGATGATCGCCTTGCCGTCGGCCGCATTGACCAGTTCGTTGACCAGGGCGCCGCGCCGGTCGCGATCCGGCTCGGCGTTGATGGCGACGGTCAGGGCCACGGCGCGGGCTCGGCCATCTCGCAAATCGGGATCGCCCGGATCGTAAGGCAAGCCCGCCAGCATCTTTTCGCGCTCGGTCATGCGGTCTCCATCAGGGCGTCAGCAACGGCTTCACCGATGGCCAGGGAACTGGTCAGGCCGGGGCTTTCGATGCCGAACAGCGCCATCAGGCCCTCGATGCCGTGATGCTCGCGGCCATGAAGCTGGAAGTCCGGTTGCGGCTCGCCCGGCCCATGCAGTTTGGGCCGAATGCCGGCATAGTCCGGCGTCAGGGCGCCGTCGGGCAGACCCGGCCAGAAACGACGGATGTAGGTGGCGAACTCTTCGGCCTTGACAGGATCGACCGAGTAATCCTCGGTTTCGACATAGGCCAGATCGGGGCCGAACACGGCCTGACCGCCCAGATCCTTGCGATAGTGGGTGCCCAACGCGCCGGGGATGGGCGGCGGATAGATCAAGCGGTCGAACGGCGCCTTGCCCGTCAGCCGGAAATAGACGCCCTTGCCGAAATGTCCGGCGGGAATGTCGCCGGGCGGATAGCCTCCGATCAACGCCGCCACCGCCTGGGCCGACAGTCCGGGCGCGGTGACCAAAAGGCGGCTCGCGACCTGCATCACCCCCTCCCCGCCGACACGGATCGTGAAGCCGCCGCCCGTCAGGGCCTCTGCGCCCTCGAACGGCGCCGAGACAACGACCGATCCGCCCGCATCCTCGATCTCGCCCTGCAGAGCCAGCATATAGCCGTGACTGTCGAACAGGCCGCTCTCGGGCGACAGGATGGCGGCGTGGGCGTTCAGCTCCGGCTCCAGCGCCCGCGCCTGGGTGCCGGTCAGATGCGCCAGCCCTTCGACGCCATTCGCCGTCGCCTGTTCGAAGATAGCCTCGATCCGCTCGACCTCTGATTCCTGCGTCGCCACGACCAGCTTGCCGCATTTCCAGTGATCGATCTTGCGGCTGGCCAGGAAGTCGTAGAGCGCGCGGCGTCCCTCGACGCAGAAGCGGGCTTTCAGTGAACCGGTCGGATAATAGAGCCCGCCGTGAATGACCTCGGAATTGCGGGAGGAAACGCCCTGGCCGATGTGGGCTTCCTTCTCCAACACCAGCACCGTCAGGCCCCGTTTCGACAGCGCCCGACCGCAGGCCAGGCCCACAGCCCCGGCGCCCACGACGGTCGCGTCGAAATCAAAACTCATCGGACGCCGTACCTCCGTTTCGCCTCGGCCTCGAAACAACCGATCAGCTTTTCCACCGCCCGGTCGAAGTTGGCCGACAGCATCATGTCCAGCATCCGAGACTTGAAGGCGAAGTCGATCATGAACTCCAGCCGCGTGCCGTCCGGATGGGGAAAGAACTCCCAACGGTTCTTCAGGTGCTTGAACGGTCCGCGCAACAGGCCGACCTCGACCTTCGGCGCATTGCGATCATGCCTGACCCAGGTGGAGAAGCGCTCCTTAAGGAAAGAAAAGCCCACGCTGGCCTCCGCATCCTGCAAGCCGACGCCCTCGCCTTCCTCGCGCGCGTTCCAGACACGCATCGATGTCACCCACGGCACGAAGTCGGGATAGGCGCGCACGTCGGCGACCAGATCGGCAAGCTGCTCGGGCGCATAGGGAAGAGTGCGCGTGACGCGGTGGACGGCCATGCGGGACTTAGCGGCGCAGCTGCGCCTCGCGCGCCGCCTTCAGCCGGGCGAAGTCGTCGCCGGCATGGTGCGACGAACGCGTCAGCGGGCTGGACGACACCATTAGGAAGCCCTTGGCCCGGGCGATCGCCTCATAGGCCTTGAACTCTTCCGGCGTGACGAAGCGGTCGATCGCGGCATGTTTGCGCGTCGGCTGCAGGTACTGGCCGATGGTGATGAAGTCGACGCCGGCGGAACGCATGTCGTCCATCACCTGCATGACCTCTTCCTTGGTCTCGCCCAGACCAACCATGATGCCGGACTTGGTGAACTGGTTCGGGTCCCGCTCCTTGACCATCTGCAACAGGCGCAGGCTGTGGAAGTAGCGCGCGCCGGGCCGGATCTTCAGATACAGGCGCGGCACGGTCTCCAGGTTGTGATTGAAAACGTCGGGCTTGGCGTCGATCATCACGGCCGCCGCCCCGTCCTTTCGCAGGAAGTCGGGCGTCAGGATCTCGATCGTGGTGTCCGGCGCCTGGATGCGGATCTGGCGCACCACCTCGGCGAAGTGTGCCGCACCGCCGTCGGCCACGTCGTCGCGGTCGACCGAGGTGATGACGACGTGGTTCAGGCCCATCTGCTGGACGGCCAAGCCCACCTTGCCCGGCTCTTCCGGATCCAGCGGCTGAGGCAGGCCCGTCTTGACGTTGCAGAAGGCGCAGGCCCGCGTGCAGGTGTCGCCCATGATCATCAGGGTTGCGTGTTTCTGGCTCCAGCACTCGCCGATGTTCGGGCAGGCCGCCTCCTCACAGACCGTCACCAGCCCCTTGGAGCGAACGATCTCCTTGGTGGCGTTGTATTGACCAGAGCCCGGCGCCTTCACCCGCAGCCAGTCGGGCTTTTTCAGAACGACCGACTCGGGCCGGTTCTGCTTTTCGGGGTGACGCAGCTCGGACGGCTTGCGCTGAAGGGTGTCGATCAGGGTGACCATGGCCGGTATTTCGGACTTTGAGGCCGTTTAGGCAAGGCACACCGGGTAACAGACTTGCCGCAGGCGTGATCGCGCATCGGAACTCACGCGACGTTACGCGTCTTTTCAAGATGACGCGGCGTCATTAATGACAGTCGCCCGAACAACAGAGAGGGCCGCCCGCGTCCTCCGTAGGAGACGCGCTTGCGCCAGGCCCTGGATCCCTCGCTTTACGACTCGACCCTGATCGACGCCCTGATCGATGCGCGGTCGCGGTTCGGCGACAAGGAAATCCTGGAGGATCAGGACCGGCATCCGCTGACCTACACCGGTCTGATCCGCGCCGCCTTCGTGCTGGGGCGCAAGATCGCCAATATGACCGACAAGGGCGAGCGGGTCGCCATCCTGCTGCCGTCGTCCATGGGCGTGGTCGTCACCTTCTTCGGTCTGCACGCCCACGGTCGTGTGCCGGTGATGCTGAATTTCACCGCCGGCGAAGCCAATCTGAAGGCTGCGATCAAGGCCTCGGGCGTCAAGAAGGTGCTGACGGCCAAACGCTTCATCGATCAGGCCAAGCTGGACGACCTGATCGTCGAACTGAAAAGCGTGGCCGAGGTCGTCTGGCTGGACGACGTGCGCAAGACCATCGGTCTGGCCGACAAGCTCTACGGCCTCGCCGCCGGCGCGGCGCCCAAGCGGTTCCGCGTGAAGACGGATCCCGATGCGCCGGGCGTCGTCCTGTTCACCTCCGGCAGCTTCGGCACGCCAAAGGGCGTCGTGCTGAGCCAGAAGAACCTCGTCGCCAATGCGCGTCAGGTGGCGGCCCACATCGACCTGCTGCCCGAATGGGTGATGTTCAATCCCCTGCCGACCTTCCACTGTTTCGGCCTGACCGGCGGGGTCATCCTGCCGCTGCTGCAAGGGTTGAAGGCCTTCCAGTATCCGTCGCCGCTGCACGCCAAACAGATTACCGACCTGCTGCCCCAGGTGAACGCCTCGATCCTGTTCGCGACCGACACCTTCCTGAACCAGTACGGGCGCGTCGCCGAACCGAACGACTTCTCGACGCTGAAGTTCGTGGTCGCGGGCGCCGAGAAGGTGCGCGAGGAAACCCGCACCCTGTTCAACACCAAGTTCGGCGGCGTCGAACTGCTGGAAGGATACGGCGCAACCGAGGCCTCGCCCGTGATCGCCGTCAACCATCCTGACCGAAACGCGCCCGGCACAGTCGGTCAGGTGCTGCCCGGCATCGACTGGAAGCTGGAGCCGGTCGAGGGCATCGACGCAGGCGGTCGCCTGATGCTGCGTGGGCCCAATGTCATGAGCGGCTATGTCACCTCGGCCGAGCCCCTGACGTGGGATCCGATTGGCGACGACTGGCTGGACACCGGCGACATCGTCGATGTGACCGGCGACGGCTATGTCACCATCCGCGGCCGCGCCAAGCGCTTCGCCAAGATCGGCGGCGAGATGGTCTCACTGACCGCCGTCGAAGGGATCGCCGGCGCCGTTTGGCCAGACCAACGCCACGCCGTCGTATCGATTCCGGACAGCCGCAAGGGCGAGAAACTGGTCCTGGTCACTGACCACGCCGACGCTGAGGTCGCGCCCCTGGCCGAATGGGCGCGAACCAACGGCGCGCCCGAACTGATCGTGCCGAAAAAGATCGTCAAGGTCGCCGAGGTCCCCGTTCTGGGCACCGGCAAGACCGACTATGTGTCGATCCAGAAGATGGTCGAGGCCGAGAAGGCGGCCTGATCAGCCGATCCGGACGCCCGTCATAGAGATTGAGCCGCCGTCGATACGGTCGTTGAAGAAGCTGACCGCCTCGCCCGGCTCCTGCTGGGCGGCGATATAAAGCACCGGCAGGAAGTGTTCGTCGGTCGGCACGCTCAGTTGCGCGTCCTCGGCCAGACCCACCCAGTCGATCAGCGCCTCATGCTCGCCCCGTTCGAACGCCGTCTTCACCGCTTCGTTGAAGCCGGTCGCCCAGGCGTAGGGTTCGGCGCCGTCCTCGCGTTTCCAGGTCCGCAGATTGTGGACGAAGTCGCCCGAGCCGGCGATGACGATCCCCTCGTCGCGCAGTGGTTTCAGCGCCTTGGCCAGTTCGTAATGCTGACGCGCCGTCAGCTCGCGGTTCAACGACAACTGCACCACAGGCACGTCCGCCTCGGGCCACACATGGCACAGCACCGACCAGGTCCCGTGATCCAGGCCCCACGCTCGCGTCTGGACGGCGCCGGTCAGCGCCGACACCCGCGCCGCCAAGGCGGGCGATCCGGCCGCCGGATACTGCATCTGATGGAGTTCGCGCGGGAAGTTGCCGAAGTCATGGATGGTTTCGGGCTTCTCCTGAGCGGTGACGCCCAGCCCGCGCGTCTCCCAGTGGGCTGAGATCATCACCACACCCTTGGGCTTGCCGATCGCTTCGCCCAGTGCACGCCAGGCGGCCCCATAGGGACCGCCAAGCGCGTTCATGGGCGAACCGTGGCCGAAGAAGACGGCGGGCTGGCGCATCGGATCAGCCGTGCAGCTTCTTGGCCAGCTCGGCGATATGCTTGCCCTGGAACCGGGCGCCGTCCAGCTCGACGTCGCTGGGCTGACGCGAGCCGTCGCCGCCCGTGATCGTCGATGCGCCATAGGGCGAACCGCCGTGGATGGCGTCCAGCGTCATTTGTCCCTGGAAGGAATAGGGCAGACCCACGACCGGCATGCCGTGGTGCATGAAGAAGTTGTGCAGGCCCTGGAAGGTCGTCTCCTGACCGCCATGCTGTGTCGCCGTGGCGGTAAAGGCCCCGCCCACCTTGCCGATCAGGGCGCCCGAGAACCACAGGCCGCCGGCTTGATCCAGGAAGGCGCGCATCTGCGACGCGGCCGAACCAAACCGGGTGCCGGCGCCGATGATGATGGCGTCATAGTCCTTCAGATCGTCGATCTTGGCGATCGGCGCCTTCTGATCCAGCTTGTAGTGCGAGGCCTTGGCCAGCTCTTCCGGCACGGTTTCCGGCACGCGCTTGATGTCCACGACGGCGCCTTCGACCTCGCGCGCGCCTTCGGCGACCGCCTCGGCCATGGTTTCCAGGTGACCATAGGTCGAATGATAGAGGACGAGGACTTTCGGCATCGAGGAGGCTCCGTTGAATGACAAGGGTCGTCATTCGCAACAACGACCGTTGCTAACTTGGCGCGCTGCTTGCCCTTCCGCAAGTCCCCGACCTCAAATCACGTCTCGAAGGGACAAACGGTGTCGTAAAAGGTCCTGTCGCCCGGCGTAGGGCGACCGCGGCGACAATGGAAACGATGCTCCATCACCATCGCCTGCTGCTCGATGTTCAACGCGTCCCACCGGCAGGTCGGTTCCACGCGGTAGGCGTATGAGGCGGAGATGTCCCCAGCTTTCAGCTTGGCAAACAGCAGATTGACGCCCTGCTGGGCCTGCCAGACGTGCGTCAGTTCATGGATCAGGATGCCCTGCATGCGCACAGGCGCGGCCGCGAAGTCTGAGACGAGCTGCGCTTGCGGCCACACGATCCAGTCTCGCCCGAACCAGCGTCCAGCAACGAAGGCGCGGCGGAACGGCCAACCGATCAAAAGAACGGGCGCCAGGTCGATCGCGGCCCCGAAGGCCTCTCGCGCGAGCGATTTCTCAGATTCGGTCAGGGCGCGAACGAAGGATCCCAAGGCTTCACATACTCCCAGTGCCACGGCTCATAGACATAGGGCACAAAGCCGAAACGCCCAGCGTTCGTCACCAGCCAGCGATAGGTCGCCGACCGCGCCATATATTCGCGGCTGGCCGGGGTGGTGGAATCGACACCCAGACCCGGCGCTTGGCCGACGTAAAGATCGACCGCCGTGCCCGTCCGATGCGGTGAACAGACGGCACGACGCAGGCCGTCGCAGTTGCCCTGCTGCGCACAGCGCGCCGCGTCCGCCTCGGGATCGCGGAAGCCGGAGAAGATCTGCAGCAGTTCGGAATCGGCCCCCACCTCCGGAACCTCAGCCCGCGCCGCGGCGACCAGCCGGCGATAGGCGTCGAGGACGTCGCGGCGCAGCAAGCGTGTCAGACGGTCGGCATGTTCCTCGGACTCGACCAGATAGCCGAGCTGATTGATCGGCGGCGGCTCGGGACAGGCGCCGCTGACGCGCGCCATGACGAATGGCCGCCGCTCCTGCCAAAGGCCGCGAAACACCTGGAATGTCGCCGCATCGAACAGGCCCGTCGGCGCTAGGCCGTGCGTCTGCTGAAACCCCGCCAGTTGTGACGCGAAGATCGGCGTGCCGGGTCCGCAGGTCGTATGCAGTTCGCGCTGGATCAGCGGCAGATAGGCCTGCCACCCCCACTCCGCCGCCCCGAACGGCGCCCATTCCATGCCGTAGGCCGACGCAGCGTTCGCCAGTCCCTGCGCCTGCCAGACGTCGGCGTTGGTGTGACAGGGCCCGGCCGCACGCGCGCCGCCGGCAAACGTCAGAACGAAGCAAACGGACAGGAACGCAAAAAGGCTTCGCCACATGTCCCACAGGAAGCCCCAAGCCGGTCGATCTCACAAGTGCATGCGTCACCGATCGCTGGCATGGTGACGCGCGGCCGACTCGCGCCGCGCCTTTCGGACCGACGCATGTCCACCGCCGCGCCGACCGCACCCCGCCGTTCCAACGCCGTGCTCGCGGCCTTTTCCGGCCCGTGCCTGCCGCTGGCGGCCTTTGGCGTCGCCCTGCCCGTCACCCTGCCGGAATTCTACGCCACCTATGTAGGCCTGGAGCTGGGAGTCGTGGCGGCCGTCTTCATGGCCGTGCGCCTGATCGACATCGTCTTCGACCCCTTCATCGGCTGGGGCATGGACAAGACCAAGACGCGGTTCGGTCGCTATCGTCCGTGGATGGCGATTTCGACGCCGATCCTGATGCTGTCGGCCTTCATGATGTTCGTCGTGGTCCAACCGGGCGCCGGACCTGCCTATCTGTTCGGCTGGCTGCTGGTCCTCTATCTCGGCTTCTCAATCGGCACCCTGGGCCAACTCGGGTGGGCCGCCGTGCTTGCGCCGCAGTATGACCAGCGCAGCCGCGTCTATGGCTGGTGGCAGGTGTTCAACATCATCGGCGTGATCCTGATTCTGGTGCTGCCGACCGTGGTGGTTCAGACCGGCATCGGGAACTATGCCGACGGCGTGCGCATCATGGGCTGGGCCATCCTGATCGCCCTGCCCGTCACCATCGGCCTGGCCATGGTGGCCGTCCCGGAGCCCGTAAATGCGGGCGACCAGCCGCACGGGGGCGCCAGCGCCTATTTGGCTCTCCTGAAGATGCCCACGGTCAGAAAGCTTCTGATCGCCGACCTGCTGCTGGGCGTCGCGCCCGGCATCACCGGTTCGCTGCTGTTCTTCTTCTTCGGACAGATCAAGGGTTACGACCACAGCCAGGCCGGCCTGTTCATGTTGTTCTATTTCGTCGCCGGTCTGTGCGGCGCGCCGATCTGGGCCTGGCTGGCCACGCGGATCGGCAAGGACAAGGCCCTGGCCGTCGCCAGCCTGATCTTCGCGGCCCTCTATATCGCCGCCACCCTGGTTCCCGGCGGCAACTTCATGCTGACGGCAGGCGCCATGTTCATCGCCGGCCTGCCCTATGCGGCCGGCCTGTTCCTGTTGCGCGCCATGATGGCGGACGCCGGCGACGAGGTGCGGCTGGAGACCGGCGTGGATCGCACAGGACTGATGTTCTCCATCCTGTCCGCGACGACCAAGATCGGTCATGTGGTCGCGCTTATCCCCTACCTGATCCTGCAAGGCGTGGGCTTCAAGGCCGTGCCGGGGCCGATGGGCAACAGCGACTTTTCCCTGCTGACGCTCCAGATCCTGTTCATTCTGGTCCCCGGCCTGCTGCTGGCCGCCGCCGCCTGGGTGCTGAGGGGCTATCCCCTGACGCCGAAGCGGCACGATGAAATCCGCCTCGCCCTGGAAGCTCGTGACGGAGCCCGCCGTTGAGACCGATCGACCGCCTGCTCGGCGTCATGGAGCGGTTGCGCGATCCCGACGGCGGCTGCCCCTGGGACGTGGAGCAGACCTTCGCCACCATTGCCTCATATACGATCGAGGAGGCCTATGAGGTCGCCGACGCCATCGAGCGCAACGATCTGGTCGAGTTGAAGGGCGAACTGGGCGACCTGCTGTTCCAGGTCGTCTTCCACGCCCGCATGGCCGAGGAACAGGGGCTGTTCGCCTTCGACGACGTGGTCACGGCCATCGCCGACAAGCTGGAACGCCGCCACCCCCACGTCTTCGGCGACGGAGCCCAGCGATCGTCTAAGGAACAGACCGTCGCCTGGGAGGCCATCAAGGCGGCCGAGCGCAAGGATCGCAAAAAGCCCGGCGTGTTGGACGACGTGCCCGTCGGCCTGCCCGCCCTGACCCGCGCCGCCAAGCTGACAAAGCGCGCCGGTCGCGTCGGCTTTGACTGGCCTTCCACCGACGAGGTGTTCGACAAGCTGGCCGAAGAGATCGAGGAGTTGCGCGTCGAGATCGCCGCCGGCGACCAGGCCAAGGCGCGCGAAGAGCTGGGCGATCTTCTGTTCGTCGTCGCCAACCTGGCGCGCAAGCTGGACGTCGAACCCGAAGACGCCCTGCGCGCGGCCAACGCGAAGTTCGTGCGTCGCTTCGGCTTCATCGAGGCCGAGCTGGCGAAGGACGGCCGTACGCCCGACCAATCGGACCTGGCCGAGATGGACCGCCTCTGGGACGCCGCAAAGGTCGCCGAAAAGGCCGCGCCTGAAGCCTGAGTGACCGCGCGTGACCTACGACCTGATCATTTTCGACTACGACGGCGTGGTCGCCGACAGCGAGGTGCTGAACAGCACTGTCATGGCCGAGCAACTGACCGCCATCGGTCTGCCGACCTCGCTCGACGACGTCTTGGCCGCCTATACGGGCAAGCGCTGGCGCGACAATCGGCCGATCGTCGAGGCGGCTTTGGGTCGTGCCTGCCCTGACGACTTCCACACCACATGGTTTGCGACCTGTCGCCAGCGCGCGCCGCAGCAGCTTGAACCCGTGCCCGGTCTGCTGGACTTCGTCGCCGCCCGACCCGAGCCCCGCTGCATCGCCTCGTCCAGCGGCCCGGACTGGATCGGGGTCGGTCTGGACCTGTTCGGCCTGACGGACCATTTCGACGGCGCGGTCTTCACCGGCCTGGTGGTCGAACGCGGCAAGCCCCACCCCGACATCTTCCTGCACGCCGCCGACGCGATGGGCGTCGATCCGGCGCGCGTCCTGGTGATCGAAGACAGCGAGGCGGGTGTCACCGCAGGCGTCGCGGCCGGCATGACGGTCGTGGGACTGACGGCGGGCGGCCATGTTCGCGACGGCCATGCCGAACGCCTGACGGCGCGCGGCGCCCACTTTATCGCCTACAGCTATGCGGCCGTCTCCGCCTTCATGGATCGCTGAGCCTCAGAGGTAGCGCAGTTCCTGTAGATCGACGTCACGGAACAGCTTCTTGGCCGTCACCTCATCCAGCTGACGCGCCCTCAGCAGCCGCCGCAGTTCTTCGCGCTCGGCGGCCAGCCCCGCCAGCCAGAGACGACGCTCAATATCGTCCATCTTTCGCGTGAGGGCGGCGTCTTCCTCGTCCGTGCGGGTGTGGGTCTCGATCCGCTGGCGATAGGTTTCCATGATCCGGCCAGCGATGTCGGAATAGAGGTCGGGGTTAGGCTTGCCCTCCGCCATGGCGTGCGAGGCGTCCTCGATGGCGCGCAAGGCGGCCGAGGCAGCGGCGACCCGGCCGCGATCCTCTTCCTGTTCATGCGAAGGCTCCGGCGGCAGTTCGACGTTCTTGAGCAAGCGGGGCAAGGCGAAGGTCGCCAGTACCAGCGACACCACGATCACGCCTGCCGCCAGGAAGATCGCCAGGTTCCGCGACGGCATCGGCGATCCGTCGCCCAAGGCGAATGGCAGGGTCAGGATGCCGGCCAGAGTGATCGCGCCCCTCACACCCGCCAGAGACATCACCATGGTCAGCCGCAGGCCGACCTTGGCCGGAGGCCCACGATGGCGGCGGCGAAACAGGGTCAGCTTCAGCGAGGTCCACACCCAGACGAACCGCAGCGCCGCCAGGGTGGCGACAATGCCGAACACATAGACCGCCAGCCACCAGACCTCGGGCCGGCTGGTGCCCGCCACCACCTCGGCCGCGCGCGACATGATCGAGGGCATCTGTTCGCCCAGGATCACGAAGATGATGCCGTTGGCCACGAACTGAACCGTGTCCCATACGACGCTGCGCCGGATCCGCGTCATCGCCATCGACTGGCCGGCGATGCCGCCGCGTTCGGTGAAGCTCATCGTCACCCCGGCCGCAACCGCCGCCAAAATGCCGGACGCGTGCAGTTCTTCCGCCACCAGATAGGCCGCAAACGGGATCAGCAGACTGACCAGAATCTGCGCACCCACGTCCTCGCCCCAGCGTCGGCTGACAACGCTCTTGGCGTAGCTGATGGCCATGGTGACCAGAACGCCGACGGCGACCCCGACCAGAGCCAGCCAGGCGAACGTCCCGACCGCGTGGCCGATCGAAAACGCGCCAGTCGTCGCGGCGGCGACCGCGATCCGCATGCAGGTCAGGCCCGTCGCATCGTTCAACAGCGACTCGCCTTCCAGAATGTGCATCAGCCGCTTTGGGATGGGCGCCCGCGCCGCGATCGCCTGAACCGCGATGGGATCGGTCGGCGACAGGATGGCGGCCAGGGCGAAAGCCACCGGCAGCGGCATCTCCGGGATCATCCACCAGATCAGGAAACCCAGACCGACGACGGTGAACAGCACCAGCCCCAGCGCCAGCTCAAGGATCACCGCCCGGTCGCGAAACAGGTCTTCCTTGGGAATTCGCCAGCCGTCCAGAAACAGCAGCGGCGGCAAGAACAGAAGAAAGAAAATGTCGGGCTCAAGATCGACCGTCTTGCCCGTGATCAGCACGATGGCGGCGCCCAGCCCGATCTGAACCAAAGGCAAGGCGATGCGCGTGATCCGCGCGATCGAACCCGACACCACCACGGCCAACAGCAGAAGCAGGACGGTTTCGATCAGATGCATGAAAACTCAGTCGGTCAGGTCGGGATACAGGCGCTCGAATCGCCCGAGCGCCGCAGGGTGCAGCCGGACCGTGACGTGAGTACGGCCAAGCTCGTCCGCATCGCGCGACGTGACCCGCCCATGTTCGTACAGCCACGCCAGGGCCTCGCCCTGATGCGGTTCGATCGTCAGCTGAGTCTCGGGATCGTCGTCGATCAGGCCGGCGATGATCTGGCGCAGAGGCTCGATCCCCTCGCCCGTCCAGGCTGAGACGGCGACCGCTTCACCGTCCTTCGCCAACCGTTCGGCTTGACCCAGCACAGTCTCACGCGCGTCGTCATCCAGCAGGTCGATCTTGTTCCAGACCTCCAGCACCCGGCGCGTCTTGCCCTCTGGCGTCTCGATCTGTTTCAGCACGGCCTCGACGTCCTTGGCCTGAGCGGCGCTGTCGGGCGAGGCGATGTCGCGGACGTGCAGGATCAGATCGGCCTCGCCGACCTCCTCCAGGGTCGCGCGGAAGCTCTCGACCAGTTCGTGGGGCAGGTCGGAGATGAAGCCGACCGTATCCGCCACAATGGCCGGTCGCCCTTGCGGCAACCGGATGGTGCGCTGAGTCGTGTCCAGAGTGGCGAACAACAGGTCCTTGGCGAAGACCTCCGACCCCGTCAGTCGGTTGAACAGCGTCGACTTGCCGGCATTGGTGTAGCCGACCAGGGCGATCGTCGGGAACGGCGCCTTCTGACGCCGCTTGCGGTGCAGGCCGCGCGTGCGTCGCACCTCTTCCAACTCGGACTTCAGCCTGACGATGCGGTCGGCGATCAGACGCCGGTCCAGCTCGATCTGGGTTTCGCCGGGCCCACCGGTCGAACCGGTGCCGCCACGTTGCCGCTCAAGGTGGGTCCAGGTCCGCACCAGACGCGACCGCTCATAATCCAGCCGCGCCAGCTCGACCTGAAGCCGCCCCTCCTTGGTCCGCGCGCGACGGCCGAAGATTTCCAGGATCAGGCCGGTGCGGTCGATGACCTTCACCTCCCACGCCTTTTCCAGATTGCGCTGCTGCACCGGCGTCAGGGCGTCGTCGATGATGACAGCCTCGGCGTCTGCGGCGCGCACGAGCGCGGCCAGTTCCTCGACCTTGCCCGTGCCGAACAGAGTCGCTGGCGTGGTGCTGCGCAGCCGCACGATCTCTTCGGCGCGCACGTCGAGGTCCAGCGCGCGGGCAAGGCCCGCCGCCTCCTCAAGCCGTTCGCTCGCCAGCCGGGGACTGTCCGAGCGTCGGTCGGGGTGAATGACGACCGCCCGGATCAGCGGGACGGTGTGGTCGATCAGTTTTTGGGTCAATCAGTCTTCTTCGGCGTCGGGCTCGTACAGCTGCACGGGCGCGGACGGCATGATGGTTGAGATGGCGTGTTTGTACACCAGCTGGGACTGGCCATCGCGGCGCAGCAGGACACAGAAGTTGTCGAACCAGGTCACGATGCCCTGCAATTTGACCCCATTGACCAGGAAGATGGTCAGCGGCGTCTTGGTCTTGCGGACCGAGTTGAGGAAGGTGTCCTGAAGGTTCTGACGTTTGTCTTGCGACATGGCAGGTTTTTCCTGTTCTTCGTTGTTTGTCGCCGTGGGAGCGGCGGGGCCGATGCAGCCAACCGCGACCTTAACCGCCGCCCAGCCGCTCGGGCAACGGTCGCCGCCCCTTTTTCCTAGATCGTCCCTTCAGACGTCTTGTTCAGCACAGTTGAACGGCCCGACGGCCATGAATGGAGGCACCGTGAAACCCGCCGTGGTCAGTATGGGAAAGCTCGATGTCCGTCACTCCTGCGGCGAACAATATGGCGGCGATTACGGTCAGGTCGTAATCAAACATGACCATCTCACCCTTGGCCAGACCACGCAGGGCTGCGACGTTGGATACGGTTGTAAAGTCCTCGCCTATCACGATGCGTCCGCCGGGAACGGAGGCATGACGCGGATCACGATAGAGCGCAAACTGAAGTGTGACGAACCCGCCCAACGCCAGCCGCTCCATCAGGGCTTTCAGTAAAGGATAGCCACGCTCCGGCGGTATGTGTTGGAACACAATCAAAGAGACGATCCAATCGAACTCCCGATCTGGCAGTTCCCGTCCGAACGCGGCACCTTCGGGCACATTTCGGCGCGCCTCTGCTAACATTGATTCCGAGATATCCACGCCGAACGCGTCGCCTGTTCTGGCGGCTAGGGCTCGCGTCAGGCGTCCAACTCCACATCCGAAATCTAGCGCGGACCTGGGTTCGAAGTCGGGATGGCGGGCTTTAAGCCTGTTGGCTTCATGTGCGATCCCATGCTCGCCACTGCGAAAAAAGTCAGCCAAGGCCTCGTCCGTCAGTTGGTCGGATTTGAAGCGAGGATCCGTCAGGACGCCATAGTACGGGTTCGTACGTCCAATCTCTTCCCAATCCGCATCTGTGTCACGCGGTGACGCCTTCACAGCCGATCGGTCGAACAAAGTCTTGAGCATGTTCATTTGTCAGACAGCCCCTCGACGCGCCTGTTCAAGATAGAGTTCTCGAAGGCGGGTCGCGATGGGGCCGGGCTTGCCGTCGCCGATCTTCACGCCGTCCAGCGAAATCAGCGGCATGACGAAGGCGCTGGCGGCGGTCACGAATACCTCGCGCGCCCGTTTGGCTTCATCGACCGAGAAGGCGCGTTCTTCCAGTTCGACACCCTCGGCGGCGGCGAGCTCGAGGACCGCTGCGCGCGTGACGCCCTGCAGGATATTGGCCTGAATGTCCCGCGTTCTCAGCCTGCCGTCCTCATCCACGATCCACGCATTGGTCGATGCGCCTTCGGTGATCAGACCCATATCGTCGTACATCAGGCACTCGTAGGCCCCGCGCTCGCGCGCCGCCTGTTTGGCCAGCACGTTCGGCAAGAGACCGACGGTCTTGATGTCGCAGCGTCCCCAACGAGTATCGGGTTGGGTGACGCCGGCAGCGCCCTTTGTCGCCAGACGCTGATTTCGCGCCGGATCGATCGACTTGGCCGTCACGACCACGCTGGGCGCGACATCGATCGGAAAGCCATGATCGCGCGGCGCCGTGCCGCGCGTGACCTGCAGATAGACCATCCCGTTGCGCACCCGATTGCGCCGCACGGTCTCGCGCAGAACGACGCCCAAGGCGCCGGCGCTCATCGGAATGTCGATCTTCAGTTCGTTCAGACTGCGGTGAAGGCGGCTCATATGACCGTCGAAATCGGCCAGCCGCCCGTCGAAGACGGACCAGACCTCATAGACGCCGTCTGCGAACTGAAAACCGCGATCCTCGATATGGACCACGGCCTCGCCATGCGCGCTGTATGCGCCATTCACATAGGCGACGCGTGACATCAGGCCGGCTCTTCCTCATCGCCGCCGCGCGCGGGCGAGACGCCCAGCGACTTCAGCTTCCTGTGCAGGGCCGATCGCTCCATGCCGATGAAGGCGGCGGTGCGCGAGATATTGCCGCCGAACCGCATGATCTGCGCCGCCAGATATTCCCGCTCGAAGACCTCGCGCGCCTCGCGCAGCGGCAGGGCGATGGTGCGCTCGCCGCCCAGACTCGCCGCCCCGCCGTTTGAGGTCGCCACCTCCTGCGGCAGCATGTCGGCGGTGATCGTTTCGGCCGGATCGCCCGTCGCCAGGATCAGCAATCGCTCGATATTGTTGCGCAGCTGGCGGATGTTGCCGGGCCACGGGTGAACCTGCAGCACCGCCACCGCATCGTCCCCAACAATGCGTTTGGGCAGACCTTGCGAGGCGCTGATCGTATCGACGAAATATTCGACCAGTTCGGCGATGTCCTCGCGCCGTTCCGACAGCGGCGGGACACGGATCGGCACCACGTTCAGACGGTGAAACAGATCTTCGCGGAAACGTCCCTCTGCGATCTCGCCCTTCAGATCGCGCGAGGTCGAGGTCACGACGCGGACATCGACCTGAACGTCCTGCTCTCCGCCGACACGCCGGAACCGCTGGTCCACCAGAACGCGCAGGATGCGGCTCTGGCTTTCGCGCGGCATGTCGCTGATTTCATCAAGATATAGCGTGCCGTTGTGGGCGCGTTCGAACACGCCGATCTTGCGCGGGCGGCCGTCCTGGCCCTCCTCGCCGAACAGTTCGACATCCAGACGTTCCGGCGTCATGCCGGCGGCCGAAATCGCGACGAACTCGGCGCGCGCGCGCGGGCTGGCTTCGTGAATTTGACGCGCCACCAGTTCCTTGCCCGAGCCGGCCGGTCCGGCGATCAGCACCCGACTGTTGGCCTGGGCCACCTTGGCGATGGTGCTACGCAAGGCCTGCGCAGCCTGCGATCGACCGATCAGACCCGACGGCGTCATGGTCGCCGCGCGCAGGCGGCGGTTCTCGCGCCTCAGCGTCGCCGCCTCGATGGCGCGTTCGACCACGACAACGAGCCGATCCGACTTGAAAGGCTTTTCGATGAAGTCATAGGCGCCGCGCTTCAGCGCCGTCACCGCCGTCTCGATATTGCCGTGACCGGAAATCATCACGACCGGCAGGTCAGGGTCCAGTTCCTTGACCACTTCCAGCAGCTCCAGCCCGTCCAGCCCCCCGCCCTGCATCCAGATGTCCAAGATCGCCAGCGACGGCTTTCTGGCGCGGATCGCGGCCAGGGCCTCGTCGGAGTTGGCGGCGACACGCACGGCATGGCCCTCGTCCTCCAGCAGGCCGGACACCAGGTCGCGGATGTCGGCCTCGTCGTCGACAACGAGAATGTCGGAACCGGTTGGTCGCATCTTGCCTCGCTATTCGGCGGCCAGGGTCTGGAGCTTGCGCTCCGCGCCCTCGCCGCCTTTACCATGGGGTTTCAGGGGGAAGATCATGCACACGCGTGCGCCGCGCAGGGTCTGGGCGTCGGCCAGCTTCAGCTCGCCGCCGTGGTCCTCGCAAATGCGCTTGACGATGGCCAGGCCCAGGCCCGTGCCCTTCTCGCGCGTGGTCACATAGGGTTCGGTCAGGCGATCGCGATCGCGCGTCGGCAGACCCACGCCGTCGTCTTCGATCATGAAGGTCGCGGCGCCGTCGTCGATCGTCAGCGACGCGATCACGCCCGCACGATCCGACGCCGCAGCTTCGCCTGCCGCAAGCCTATGCGCTGCAACCGACTCGCCCGCGTTCTTGAGGATGTTGATCAGCGCCTGCCCAACCATGCGGCCGTCGGCCTGCATTGTCGCCTTGGGCAGGGGCTCGGTGATGTCGACGACGATGTCGGGCGCGGCGACCCGCTGGGCGAACACCGCCTCGCGCAGCATTTCGGCCGGGTTCTCGGGCGCGAACCGCGGCGCCGGCATGCGAGCAAAGGAAGAGAACTCATCGACCATGCGGCCGATGTCTCCGACCTGGCGGATGATGGTGTCGGTGCACCGGTCGAAGATTTCGATATCCTCGCCGATCCGCGCGCGATATTTCCGTTTCAGTCGCTCTGCCGACAGCTGGATCGGCGTCAGCGGGTTCTTGATCTCATGCGCGATGCGACGGGCCACGTCACGCCACGCGGCGTTTCGCTGGGCCGTCACTAGACGGGTAATGTCGTCGAAGGTCAGAACCATCTCGCCGCCCAGACCACCCTCGATCCGAACGCGCAGCCGCCGCGTGTCGCCGCCTCGGCTGACGTCGATGTCTTCCTCGATATGGGCCTCAGCGCGCCGCACCAGATCGCTCAGCTCTGGTGACAGGGCCGCGAGTTCATGGCCCAGAACCTCTGCGTCCTCGATGTGCAGCAGTTGCAGGGCGCTGTCGTTGATCGCAGACACCCGGCCGCGCTTGTCCAGACCGATGACCCCGGCGCTGACGCCAGACAGCACCGTCTCGATGAATCGACTCCGATCGTGCGCCTCGTCGCTCGCAGCCTTCAGCGCCGCCTGCTGCGCTTGCAGATCGCCGGTCATGCGGTTGAAGGCGTCCGATAGGGTGGCGATCTCGGCCGGGGCGCCGTCGCTGTCGACTCTTGCGGTGAAGTCGCCGCCCGCGACCTGTCCCGCCGCCTTCACCAAGCGACCAATGGGCGCGGAGATGCTGCTGGCCGCGGACATTCCCAGCCACACCGCCCCGACCAGCACCAGCAACGCCGTCTCCAGATAGCTGAGGATGAAGGCGGACTGAATCCGAGCGCGGCTTTCCTGAGCCTCTCGATAAGCCTGGATCGACTGAACCGACGTGTTCATTCGCGCCACAAGGCCGTCTTGAAGCGGACGCACCAGATAAAGATAGGCGTCGCCATAGGACGGCAGGGCGATGATCGACCGGACGGCGTCTGGATGCTGCGTGACGGTTTGCGGAGGCTGCCCGCCTTCAGCTGCGGCCGCGAGTTCATCGCGCGGCGGCGCAAGATAGGGAGGCGCGCCCGTTTTTTCAGCGCGAGCCAGCACCGCGCCATTGCCATCCAGAATGTAGATGGCAGGATAGCCGAAGATGTCTCCAACTTGGCCTAGAGCATCGTTAAACTGAATGCGATCAGCGAACAGGCTTCTCGCGCTTCCCAACTGGTCCGAAATCGTGACCAGGTCAGCATCCATTGCGGCCGAAACGTCCTGGATATAGGCGCGGCCCACGATCGCTCCGTTCTCGACCGAGGCCTGGACGTTCTGGCTGAACCATTGATCCACGCCCCGATTGACCAGCACACCGAACACCAAGGCGATCAGCACCGACGGGACCAGGGCCACCATCGAGAACAGGGCGACGAACCTCAAATGAAGGCGTGAACCCGCTTCGTGGGTGCTGCGCACCAAGGTCAGCACGCGCCGGCCGACGATGATGGCCAGGCCGGAAATCAGAAGCAGATTGGCGGCCAACACGATCAGGGCGATCTGGCTGCTCGATCCGCGCGCCGACCCCGATGTGGTGCCCGGCGCGACCGCCACCAGCCAGATGGCCGCCGCCGTGATCGCGACAGCCAGAAAGAACGCCAGTCCGAAGCCGGTCCGCGCCCGTTCGCTATCGACCCACCCCCAGAACGACCCGTCGTCCGACGCGAGGTCGGGCGAAGCGGTGCGTGCTGAAGGCGTATCCGTCATGCCACAGCAGTCTCCAACACCTGTGGCCCATTTTCAACAGCAGACTTACCCAACCGAGGCAAATCCGGCCGCCACAGTTCGTGCATGGCGTCTTTGACGGCCATCGGATCGTCCAGGCGGCAAATTCTTGCCTTCGCCTCGCGACGGTGTTGCGGATCGGCCGGCCAAGGCGCCTGTTCGATGTACCAGCCCAGATGTTTGCGGAACATCTTCAGACCCAGCGGCAGGCCGTAGAACTCGGCCGACGCCCGCAGATGCTCGATCACGATCGCCAGACGCTCTTCAGGTCCGGGTTCCTCCAGCGCCACACCATCGCCCAGCGCCCGCTCAAGGTGCGCCGCCAGCCATGGCCGGCCATAGACGCCACGTCCCAGCATCAGCCCGTCCGCGCCGGACTGCGCCAAGGCCTGGCGCGCTTCATCGGCGGTGATGATGTCGCCATTGACGATGACGGGAATGCCGACCGCCGCCTTCACCGTCCCGACCGCCTCCCAATCCGCTTGCCCGGTGTAGAACTGCTTTCGCGTGCGGCCATGCACCGTGACGGCCTTGACGCCGATCGCTTCCGCGCGGCGAGCCAGTTCCGCGGCGTTCCGGCTCTCGTCGTCCCAGCCCAGGCGCATCTTGACTGTCACCGGCCGATCGGTCGCCTTGACCGCCGCCTCCATGATCCGACACGCCAGATCAGGCGTCCGCATCAGGGCCGAACCGGCGGCCGAGCCTGTCACCTCCTTGGCCGGACAGCCGAAGTTCAGATCCACGATGTCCGCCCCAGCCTTTTCCGCCATCCGCGCGCCCTCGCCCATCTGTTCGGGATCACGCCCGACCAGCTGGATGACGGTCAGCGGCAGACCCGCCCCCACGGCGGCGCGCCGCACGACGTCCGGCCGCGCCCGCGCCAGTTCCTTGGCCGCCACCATCTCTGTCGCGACATAGGCGGCACCCAGTCTGGAGGCCAGCACGCGGAACGGCAGGTCGGTCACGCCGGTCATCGGCGCCATCAGCACCTGTCCGGGCACGGTCACATCGCCGATTTGCAAGGTCTTGGGCATTTCCGTCTTTCGCCGCATCGCAGCCGCCTTCGTCAAGCACGACCGCGGCGCTTTGATGGTTTCGCCCCGTCGCCGCGCGCACTATCAAGGCCGCCATGACATTCTCGGGCATCATCGTCGCAGCCGGTTCCGGCTCGCGCGCCGGCGGCGACAAACAGTGGCGGAACCTGGGTGGAAAGCCCGTGCTGCGCTGGTCCGCCGAGGCCCTGCTGAACGCCGGCGCGGGCGAACTGATCGTCGTGATCGCGCCTGACGCGGTTGAGCGTGTGGCGGAGGTGCTGTCCGACCTGCCGCGTTGGAAAGCCGTCGCGGGTGGAGCCGCCCGTGCCGATTCGGTCCGCGCCGGGCTTGCAGCTCTGAGCTGTCCGGCAGATCAGCCGGTACTGATCCATGACGCCGCCCGCCCCATGCTGGATCGCGCCGTCGTCGATCGTCTGCTGTCGGCCCTGAAAATTTCAGACGGCGCCCTGCCCGTCCTGCCCGTCGCCGACAGCCTTCGGCGTGGCGAGACGGAAATCATGACCGACGTGGTTGATCGCGACGGTCTGTGGCGCGCCCAGACGCCTCAAGCCTTCCGCCGGGGCGTGATCGAGACCGCCTATGCCGCCTGGTCGGACGCCGAAGTTCCGACCGACGAAGCCGTCGTCGTCCAGCGCAGCGGCGGCGCGGTGGCCCTGGTTCAGGGCGATGCGCGTCTGATGAAACTGACCTATCCCGAGGATTTCGCCATGGCCGAAGCTCTGCTGCCCCAAGCGCAGCGTTATCAGACCCGCATCGGCTCCGGCTATGATGTGCATCGCTGGGGACCGGGCGGGTCCGTCTGGCTTTGCGGGATCGAGGTGCCGCACGATCAGACGCTGATCGGCCACTCCGACGCCGACGCCGGTCTCCACGCCCTGACCGACGCCATCCTGGGCGCCATCGCGGCGGGCGACATCGGCGACCATTTCCCGCCAACGGATCCGAAATGGAAAGGCGCCTCCTCGGACCAGTTCCTGATCCATGCCGCCGAACTGGTCGCGGCGCGGGGCGGCCGCATCGTCAATGTCGACGTCACCCTGATCTGCGAAAGCCCCAAGGTGAAGCCGCACCGCCAGGCCATGCGCGACCGGATCGCCGGACTTCTGAACCTTCCGCTCGACGCCGTCAGCGTCAAGGCCACCACGACCGAAGGACTTGGTTTCACCGGACGCGGCGAGGGTCTGGCCGCCCAGGCCGTGGCGACTGTGGAAACGCCGGTCGCCTAGCGCGCCGCCATCTTCATCTGACGCACCAGCGATCCGAACAGATTGACGTAGTCGTCCGTCCAAGGACGCACCGTCGTCGGCGACAGCTTGCGCCAGCGCGCATCGTCCCCGAAGCCCTCCAGCGCCGCCGGACTCTTGCCGATCAGCAGCGCTTCGGTCGAGGCCTCGGCCATGTCGCCCTGGCCCGACTGCTCGATATAGACCTGGTGCAGGTGCGGGACCTTCAGCGCCTGCGCCGCCGCCTCGGCCGGCAGGGTGATCTCCAGGTTCCGGTTCGACAGATGCAGCACCACGACGCCGTCGGGCGCCAGCAGCCGCAAATAGCCGCGGATCGCCTCGACCGTCAGCAAATGCGTCGGCACGGCGTCGGACGAGAAGGCGTCGATGACCAGCAGGTCGTAGGATCCCGCGGGCTCGCGATCCATCGTCAGGCGCGCATCCCCCAGAACCGTTCGTACCGGCCCATCGGCGCAGCCATTGATGAAGCTGAACCATTGGGGGTCGCGCGACAGCCGATCCACCATCGGATCAATCTCGAAGAAGGTCAGCTGGTCCTGGGCGCGCTTGTAGGCGGCCATGGCGCCCGAGCCCTGCCCCACAACGCCGACGCGCGCGCCGTCCAGCCGACGTGCCTGCATCTGCAGCATCGCCTGCCCCAGCGGCGTCGAGGTCGCATAATAAAGCGTTGGCTGACAGCGGTTCGACGGCGCCTGGGCCTGGGCGCCATGCAAAGTCGTGCCGTGCATTAGCACATGGACCGGCCCGCCCATCAGCGGATCGCCGATCTTGGCCACCCGCATCACGCCAAAGAAGCTGCGTTCCGACAGGGCCCAGTCATAACCGCGCGCCAGATGATAGCCGGACCATACGATGGCGGCCAAAACGATCGTGAACATCACCGCCCGATCGCGGATTAGGAAGGCGAACAGGGTCGCGATCCCCAGGATGGCTTGCGCGATTCGCACCAGTTCGGCGTCCGGGATGGCCGCGCGAATGTCGGGCGCATAGCGGACCGCCTCCATCGACAGCGGCCCTAACAGTGCGATGACCACGCCGGCGACGCAGCAGATGATCTCCCACGGCCTGATCTCGCGACGGCTCCACGGCCGCAGCAATCCGACCGCCACCAGCACCAGCGGATATTCCCACACCATGTCGAAAATGGCCGGCGCGATCAGGCCGTTGAACAGTCCGCCGACTACGCCGCCCAGCGACAGCAACAGATAGAATTCGGTCAGACGATCCGGCGCCGGCCGCCGCGCCGCCAGCCTCTGGTGACACATCAGCGCGGTAAAGAAGAAGGCCGCCAGATTGACGGTGAACACCAGCAGCCATTCGCCTGTCCGGAACGCGATCAGGGCGGCGCAGGCCGCGCCCATCGCCGCCTGCAAACCCAGGCCGATGGCTGGCGAAACAGCCGGCCGGGTCTGGAAAGCGATGACAAACGTCAGCAGATAGAGCGCGAGCGGTATGACCCACAGAAAGGGCGCCGAGGCGACATCCGTCGTCAGATGCGCCGTCACCCCCAGCATCAGACTGGACGGTGCGGCGGCCAGCAGAACCAGCATCCCCTTTTCGCGCCAAGCAATCGGCGGGCTGGCCTCAAGTGGCGCGGGCTCCGCCGTTCCAATCTCGCGTCGTCGCCAGACCTGAACGCCCAGCCCCACGACCATCACCACGAACAGCCCATAGCCGACGCTCCAGCCCAGGCGCTGATCCGACAGGCTGGCCAGCGGCTCGATCACGACCGGATAGGCCAGCAGGGCCAGGAAACTGCCGAGGTTCGAGGCGGCGTAAAGAACATAGGGGTTCTGGCCGTCTGCATGTCCGGCCCGCACACGCGCATACCAGGCCTGAAGCAGCGGCGCAGTCGCCGAGAGCACCGCGAACGGCGCGCCGATGGACACCGCCAGCGTCGCCAGCAGCCACATCGCCGGTTGGGACGGATCGGGATCCCCCAACAGGCCGCTGATCTGCAGGGGCAGGAAAAACGCCGCCACGATCAGCAGGCCCAGGTGAACCCCGACCTGCGCCCGCATCGTCGCCAAACGTTGCAGCAGGTGCGCATAGCCATATCCGGCGAGCAGCGCGGTCTGGAAGAACACCATCGACGCGTTCCACACCGAAGGCGATCCGCCCAGCGTCGGCAACAGCAGCTTGGCCGCCATCGGTTGAACGACGAAGACCAGACAGGCCGATGTGAAGATGGCGACGGCGAACAGGATCGGCGCGATGCGATCCGATGTCGGGGCGGCGGGGCGTAACGGATCGACAGCGTCGGTCATGGCTCTGGTTAGAGCGGGGTTCGCGGCCTATGAAAAGACCATGTTTTCCCAAGATATCGCGCACCTGGCGCAACAGATTGTCGCAACAGCCAGCGCGCGCGGCCTGATGCTGGCGACGGCCGAAAGCTGCACGGGCGGTTTGGTGTCCGCTGCAGTTACGGCCATCCCCGGTTCGTCAGCGGTCCTGGATCGCGGCTTCGTCACCTACAGCAACGAGGCTAAGGCCCAGATGCTGGGCGTGTCGCTGGAAAGCCTGTCCGCCCACGGCGCCGTGTCGCAAGCCGTCGCGGTGGCCATGGCCGAGGGCGCCGTGGCGCACTCGCGCGCTTCTGTGTCGGTATCCGTAACAGGCGTGGCCGGACCGGGCGGCGGATCGGTCGATAAACCCGTGGGTCTAGTCCACTTCGCGGCGTCAGGCCCACAAGGCGTCGTTCACCGTGTCGAGCGGTTCGGCGACCTCGGCCGCGACGACATTCGCCAAGCCAGCGTTCGTGTGGCGCTGGAACTGCTGGCGGATCGGCTCGCGTGAGCGACCCTGTCGTCATCGACGCCAGGGGTCACCACTGCCCTGTTCCCAGCCTGAAGCTGATGAAGGCGATGGAAACGGCCTCGCCCGGCACGCGGATCGTGCTGCTGGCCACCGATCCGATGGCCCGGATCGATGTGCCGTTTCTGATGTCTCAAAAAGGCGGCCGCGTGCTTGGTATCGAGGAGGCCGAAGGCTTTCTTCGTTTTACGATCGAGACCGGCGCCCGGCCCGACGCTCCGACAGATTGACGACATCGGCCGGCGGCGTGTCGGAGATCGCGCGCGCCTTGGCCGCCAGTTCCATCTCGGTGGCGAAGGCGCCGCCGTAGAAGATGGCGTTGACGTTCCACGACAGCCAGATCAGCAGCACCACCACGGCGCCGACCGATCCATAGGTGGCCCCCAGCGGCGCAATCTGCTCGACATAGATGGCGCATAGCCAAGACGACACGACGGACATCAGCGTCGCCACCAGACCGCCCGCTGTCGCGGGCAGCCAGGCGACCGGCGTCCTGTGGCTCATGGCGTAGCGGTAAAGCAGCGTCAGCCCGATGACCAAGCCGATGGCGGGCAGGAAGGCGTCAAGCGGCGCCATGCCGCTTCGCCCGGGCAGGCCGGCGGCCGACGACGAGGCATGCGCCATGATGCGCACGGTCACGACCGCGCCCGACACCACGGTGAACAGCGCAAAGGCGAAGATGGCCACAAAGAAGGCCAGCAGATTGAACTTGAAGAAGCCGTGCGGCTCGGTCTCGTCATGGATCAGGTTCAATCCCGCCAACAAGGCCTTGAAACCTCGATGCGCGGCATAGGCGCCGACGAACAGGGCGAAGGCGCTCTGAGCGGAAACCGTCCGCGCCGACGCATTGCTCAAACGCGTTATTTCGCCCTGAAAAATGGTCTGCGCCGCCTTGGGCAACAGGTCCGATAGCGCGGTCGCCTGGGCGCTGACCTCGCTGATCGACAGACCCAGCTTGTAGAAGCCGATCAGGATGGCGATCGCCGGGAACACGGCCAACAGGGCGAAGAAGGACACGCCGCCCGTATAGAGCATGACGTCACGCCCCCAGCTGCGGGTGAACGCTCGCACGGCCAGCCCGCCCCAGAACCCGGGCGCTTTCAGGACCGACCGTGTCAGTTGCTCACTCAAATCGGTCCCCACAACCATTGCACAAGCGGCGGAACCTAGCGGAATTCGTCTGCGGCGAAAGTCTCATCCGCGTGAGGACGATCATTCGCGATCCGGCCGCATCCCTTTGGCGGACGACATTGCATCCTTAACACCCTCGTCGCTATGGTCCGCGCGTTTCCGGCCGGCTATTGGCGCGGCGACTTTTGGAGGCGATCGGCTTGGCTTTCGACGCGCGCGTATTGATCCTGGCGGCTGACGATGGCCGGATCGGGCCGCTCGCTGCGGGTCTTGATGCACTGGGCTGGACGACGGTGACCGCCCGTGACGTCGTCTCCGCTGAGATGACGCTTCAGGACTTTCCGCTCGAAGCCGCCGTCATCGACATCAACACCTTCGACGCCGACGTGGCGTCACGCCTTCGCGCCGCCGCCGAGCCGCGTCGCCTGCCCATCGTGGTCATCGGCGCCCGCCCTGATTCGGTGAAGGGTGCGGATCTGACCATGTCCACGCCGCCGCATCCGGCCCAGGCCGCTTTGCGTCTGGAACAGCTGGGCCGAGCCGCCATCGCCGAGGAAGAGTATCGACTGCGCGTCACCACCTTCGCCACGCGCGGGGTGGGTCTAGATAAGCGGACAGACGACGATGGTCCCTTGCGTGTTCTGGCCGCCGGCGTCGCCGACCGGCGCTTTCTCGCCCTGTCGAACGCCCTCACCGCGGCCGGGGTCGAGGTGGTCGCGGCGCCGACGCCCTACACCGCCTTCGACTATCTGCACGAAAGCCCGTTTGACGCCGCCGTTCTGTGGGGCGCCGAAGACCATGCGCCGGCCCTGTCCATCGCGGCGGGCATGAAGCGCAACACGCGCCTCTATCACATCCCGCTGATGCTCTATCTGCGCGGCAGGAACGAGATCAGCCTGGCTGAACTGTTCAATCGCGGGTTCGCAGACGTCGCCTCCGCCGACACGCCCGAGGGCGAAACGGCCGAGCGGATCCTGGCCCTGGCCGGCGCGCACCGCATCCATCTGGGCATCCGAAAGACGTTGGACTCGGTCCGCAGCCTGGACGTGATGGACCCGGAAACGGGCCTGTTCACGCCCGAACTTTTCGCAAGCCACCTAGGCCGTGTCGCCGAGGCCTCGCGCGCGCGCAAGCGCCCGCTTTCCGTCTGCGTCCTGAGGGTGCGCGAAACCGAATCCGTCACCTGGGCGCGTCAGGGCGGTTGGCTGGATCGCGCCATGCCGCAGATCGGGGCCATGGTTTCGCGCCTCGTCCGTGTCGAGGACACCCCTGCCCGCTTGGCCAAGGAGGTCTTCGCCCTGGCCCTGCCCGCGACCCACGCTGAACCGGCGCGTCTGGCCGCAGAGCGAATCGCCGCCGTGATCGGCTGCACCGCCTTCGACGCCGGCCCGGACCGGTCGCCGTTCGTCGCCGAGTTCGACGTCGGCGCCGCCGAAATGCGTCCCGACGAAAGCGCCGCCGCCCTTTTGGAACGCGCTTCGGCCGACCTGTTCGAAAAGACGCGCTGAGGGGCTTTACGCCCCCGCCACCCGCGCCAGATCGGCGGTGATCCGTTCGGCCACCTTCAATCGCTCTTCCGCCGTCGGCCAATCGCCTGAAACGACGATCTTCTGATCCGGCCTGATCTTCCAGAAGGCGTGGTTCTTCTGGATCAGCCCGACAAGTCCCGCCGGATTGGGGAAGCTGTTGTCGCGCAACGTCAGCACCGCGCCGCGAGGCCCGATGTCGATCTTCTCGATGCAGGCCTTGCGGCAGTTCGACTTGATGCCAACGATCTTCAGCAGTTGCTGCGCCTCATCCGGCAAGGGCCCGAAACGGTCGATAAGTTCGGCGGCCAAGGCTTCACGATCCTCGGCCTGTTCGGCGTCGGAAAGACGGCGATAGAGGCTCAGACGCACGTTTAGGTCCGGCACATAATCTTCTGGAATTAAGACAGAAGCCCCGACGTTGATGGACGGCGACCAACCACGATCCACGGCCTGTCCCTCGCCCTTCTCGCGCAACTCCGCCACGGCGTCTTCCAGCATCTGCTGGTACAGTTCGACGCCGACCTCGCGGATGTGGCCCGACTGTTCGTCGCCCAGCAGATTCCCGCCGCCGCGCTGGTCCAGATCGTGGCTGGCCAGCTGGAAGCCGGCGCCCAGATTGTCGAGCGACTGCAGAACCTGCAACCGCCGCTCGGCCGACAGGGTCATCGGCTTGACTGCATCGGTGGTCAGATAGGCGAAGGCGCGGGCCTTGGACCGGCCGACCCGACCCCGGATCTGATACAGTTGCGCCAGGCCGAACATGTCGGCGCGGTGCACGATCAGGGTATTGGCCGTCGGGATATCTAGCCCGCTCTCAACGATCGTGGTGGAGACCAGGACGTCATATTCCCCGTCGTAGAAGGCGCTCATCACCTCTTCCAACTGGGTCGCGCTCATCTGGCCATGACCGACGACGAACTTCACCTCGGGAACCTGTTCGCGCAGGAACTTCTCGATGGCGGGCAGGTCCTTCAGACGCGGCGCGACGTAGTAGGCCTGACCCCCGCGATATTTCTCGCGCAGCAGGGCCTCGCGCACCAGCACCGGATCCCACGGCGTGACGTAGGTCCGCACCGCCAGACGATCGACCGGCGGGGTGGCGATGATCGACATTTCGCGGATACCCGACAGCGCCATCTGAAGCGTGCGCGGGATCGGCGTGGCGGTCAGGGTCAAGAGATGCACGTCGGCGCGCAGCGTCTTCAGCTTCTCCTTGTGCTTGACGCCGAAGTGCTGCTCCTCGTCGACGATGACCAGGCCCAGGTCGCGGAAGCCCACCTGTTCGCTCAGCACCGCATGTGTGCCGACGACGATCTCGACCGAGCCGTCCTTCAGCCCCGCGCGCGTCTCCGCCGCCTCCTTGGACCCCACCATCCGCGACAACTGACGCACCTTGACCGGCCAGCCGGCGAAGCGTTCGGTGAAGGTCTTGTAGTGCTGGCGCGCCAGCAGGGTCGTCGGCGCAACGATCGCCACCTGCTGCCCCGTCATGGCCACGACGAAGGCGGCCCTCAGCGCCACCTCGGTCTTGCCGAAGCCGACGTCGCCGCAGATCAGGCGATCCATCGGCGTGCCCTTGCCCAAATCCTCAAGCACATCGCCGATGGCGTTCAGCTGATCGTCGGTTTCCTCGTAAGGGAAGCGCGCGCAGAACTCGGCGAACAGACCCGGCGGCGGCCTGACCGCATCGGTCTCGCGCAGCGCCCGTTTGGCGGCCAGAGCGATCAGCCCCTCGGCCATGGCGCGCAGACGTTCCTTGGCCTTGGCCTTTCTGGCCTGCCAGCCTGCGCCGCCCAGTTTGTCCAGTTGGACGCCCTCGGAGTCCGAGCCGTATCGGGTCAGAAGGTCAATGTTTTCAACCGGCAGATAAAGTTTGCTCTCACCGGCGTAGAACAGTTCCAGGCAGTCGTGCGGGGCCTGCTGGATTTCCAGCGTCTTGAGCCCTTCATACCGGCCGATACCGTGATCCAGGTGAACCACCAGATCGCCCGTCGTCAGGGCCGACGCCTCCGCCAGGAAGTTGGAGGCGCGGCGCTTCTTGCGCGGCCGCGCCAAACGGTCGCCCAGGATGTCGGTCTCGGAAATGACCGCCACGGCGTCGGTGACAAAGCCATGCTCGACCGGCAGGATGCCGCGAAGATAGAGGTCCTTCGGCGCCGCCTGAACGTCGGCCCAGTCGCGCACGGCGACGATGTGATCCAGCCCATGATCGGCAAGCATGGTCGCCAGCCGCTCCGACGACCCTTCGGTCCAGGAGGCGAACAGCACCCGCTTGCCCTCGGCCTTCAGCGCCGCCGCGTGGGCCGCCACCGCCTCGAACAGATTGACGCTGTCCTGCGCCCGCTCGGCGGCGAAGGTTCTGCCCAACCGTCCGCCGGCATCCTCGCCTCCCGTGGAGAAGGGCGTGAAACGACGCACGGCGCGACCCGCCAGCGCCTGGTTCCAGTCTCCGGCGTCCAGATAGAGCCGCTTTGGCGGCAAGGCGCGATTGGCGCTGGCTTGTCCTTTGGCCCTGGCCGCCTCGGCGCGCGCGTCGTAGGCGTCCGCGACCAGATCCCATCGCTCGGCGCGGGCCGTCTCGACCTGATTGTCGAGGAAGATCGCCGCGTCGTTCGACAGATAGTCGAACAGGCTGTCCAGCGTCTCATAGAACAGCGGCAGCCACTGCTCCATGCCCTGACGCCGCGCGCCCTCGCTGATCGTCGCATACAGCGGGTCGTCCCCCGGCGCGCCGAACAGGTTCAGATAACCCGTGCGAAAGCGCGAGATGGCGGCCGCATCCAGCAGCGCTTCCGACACCGGCGCGAGGGACACGGACGTCATCTGGCCGGTCGACCGCTGCGTTTCGGGATCGAAGGTGCGGATCGATTCCAGCTCGGATCCGAACATGTCCAGCCGGACCGGCTCCTCGAAGCCGGGCGGATAGACATCGACGACCCCGCCGCGCACCGCGAACTCGCCGCGCTCCGACACGGTCGAGGCCCGGACATAGCCGTTGGCGGCGAAATAGCGCTCCAGCGCCTGGATATCGAGATCGCGTCCGACCTTGGTTTCGAACCCGGCCTGTGTCGTGACCGACTTGGGCGGGGTGCGTTGCATGGCCGCCGACACCGTCGTCACGACCAGAACCGGCGCATCGCCGGGCTTGCGCATCGCCAGTCGCGTCAGCGTCGCCATGCGCTGCGCCGCGATTCCCGCCGTGGGGCTCAGTCGGTCATAGGGCAGACAGTCCCACGCCGGATAATCCAGAACTTCAATGTCTTTCGAGAAGAACTGAAACGCCTGAACGAAACTGCCCGACCTCTGAAAGTCGCGTGCGACGAACAGGCCGACGCCGCCGCCGGCCTTGACCCGTTCGGCGACGATCAGCGCGTCCAGCCCCTCGGGCGCGCCGCCCAGATCGGCGTCAATCCGATGTTCGACCTTGGCGTCCATCAGCCGATTCCCTTGCCGACTTCGGCCGCGACGTAGGCGCGCATGAAGGCGCGCACCTTGGCCATCACCGGCGTCTCGAACTCGGGGGGCGTCGGATCACGCTCGATGATCCAGCCGTAAAGCCACTGATCTTCCTCGTCGATCAGCCGCTCGAACTGGTCCAGTTCCGCATCGGTCAGGGTCGGCGCGACCTGATCGGAAAACGGCCCCAGCACCATATCGGCCTCGCGAAAGCCCCGCCGCCAAGCGCGGAACTGAATGCGTCCCAGCCGCTGCCTGCGCTCAGGCGTCATCTGCTCAGGGGTCATTTCGCTGTCGGGACGCGCGTCGATTTCGGCCACAAGAATCCTTGCCCGTTAGAAATGCCGATGCGCTCATGCAGCGATCCGCCGCGCGGAGAGCGATAGCGCATCAGGAATGTGAGAAGCGCAGATAGCGTTCCTGAACGCACTTCGCCACCCGTCATGGTCACGCTATGTTCACGGCGATGCGTCCGCAGATTCTCTTCCCCCTCTTCGCCGAGGTCTCGACCCTTAAGGGCGTGGGCCCTCGCGTCCTGCCTCTGGTGCAAAAGGTGGCGGGCCCGCTGGTCCGCGATCTGCTGTTCCTCAGCCCGTCCGGCGTCATCATGCGCCGCCCCGCCGAGGCCGCCACCGCCGTCGATGGCGAGGTCGGCGTCTTCACCGTGACCATCGACCGCCTCTTCACGCCCAGCCGTCCCGGCGCGCCTCTGAAAGTCCGGGCCAGCGATCCCACGGGCTTCGTGCATCTGGTCTGGTTCGGCGGCTCGCCCCAGCACATCGACCGGCTGTTGCCGCGCGGCGAGACGCGGTTGGTCGCGGGAAAGGTCGAAAGGTTCAACGGCGAGGTCCAGATCGTCCATCCGGACATCGTCTCGCAAGACAAGGCCGCCGACATTCCGGCGTCCGAGCCCATCTATCCGGCCACGCAGGGCCTCAGCTCGCGCCAGTTGCGTAAACTGGTTCAGGCCGCCCTGCCCGCCGCGCCCGACCTTCCGGAATGGCAGGATCCCGCCTGGCTCAAGAAGCAGAATTGGCTGGGTTGGCGCGCCGCTCTGGACGCTCTGCACGCCCCTACAAGCGAGATGGACCTGTCGCCCGACGCCCCCGCCCGCCAGCGCCTGGCCTATGACGAGTTCCTGGCCCACCAGTTGGCTCTGGCCCGTCGTCGCCGCGCCCGCGAGATCCGGCCCGCCCCCGTTATCGCTCCCGGCGCAGCGCCCGAACACCTGCTCCAGGCCCTGCCCTTCCAGCTGACCAACGCCCAGGCCCAGGCCGTCACCGAAATTCGTCGTGATCTGGCGTCGGGCCAGCAGATGGGCCGATTGCTGCAAGGCGATGTCGGCTCGGGCAAGACCGCCGTCGCCGCCCTCGCTCTGGCCGACACCGCTGCCAGCGGTTTCCAGTCCGCGCTCATGGCCCCGACCGAAATCCTGGCGCGCCAGCATTACGAGAAGCTCGGCCCCATGCTGGACGCAGCCGGCGTCGCCGCCATCCTGCTCACCGGCCGCGACACCCCGGCGCAACGGCGCGAGAAACTGGCAGCCCTGGCCTCGGGTCAGGCCCAGGTCGCCATCGGCACCCATGCCCTGTTCCAGGACGCCGTCCGCTTCGACTGCCTGGCCCTAGCCGTTATCGACGAACAGCACCGGTTCGGCGTGAACGAACGTCAGCGGCTGCAAGCCAAGGGCGACCCGCGTCTCGGCGCCGTGCACCTGCTGACCATGTCGGCTACCCCCATCCCCCGCACGCTGGAGCTGACGCAGTACGGAGAGCTAGAGGTCAGCCGCCTGCTGGAAAAGCCGCCCGGCCGCACCCCCGTCACCACCGCCGTCCTGCCCTTGGCCCGCATCGGAGAGGTCGCCGCTCGCCTGAAGACCGCCGTCGAAAGCGGCGCCCAGGCCTATTGGATCTGTCCTCTGGTTGAGGAATCCGAGGCCATCGACCTGGCGGCCGCCGTCGATCGCGCCGACGATCTGCGACGCCTGTTGGGCGTGGAGGTCGGCCTGGCCCACGGTCAGATGCCGGGCGCCGAGCGCGAGGCCGTCATGGCCGACTTCGCCGACGGCCGCCTGCCAGTTCTCGTCGCCACCACGGTGGTCGAAGTCGGCGTGGACGTGCCCAACGCCTCGATCATGGTGATCGAACACGCCGACCGCTTCGGCCTGGCCCAGTTGCACCAGTTGCGCGGCCGCGTCGGTCGCGGCGCCAAGGCCAGTTCCTGCATCCTGCTATATGGTGGTCAGGACGGCGCCTTGGGCGAGACGGCGAAAGAGCGGCTCGAAACCCTGCGTCGCACCGAGGACGGTTTCGTCATCGCGGAGGACGACTTCCGCCTGCGCGGCGGCGGCGATCCCGTGGGCCTGAAACAGAGCGGCTTTCCCGCCTACCGCTTCGCCGACCCGATCCGCCACCGCGGCCTGATGCTGGCCGCCGCTGATGATGCGCGGCTCATCATGAACCGCGATCCTGATCTGACGTCGGAACGCGGCCAGGCGGTGCAGGTGCTGGAAGAGCTGTTCGACTGGAAAAACCACAAGGTCGGCGCGAGCTAGCCGATCACTCGGCTCCAGCCATCGAATCCGACCTCGACGTTTTCGGGAACAAGCGCCGACAACGCCTTGTAATCCATGTCGATATGCAGATTCGTCAGCACCGCGCGCTCCACGTCTGCGGCGGCGATCCACGCCAGGGCCTGGTCCAGATGAGCATGTGTCGGATGCGGCGCATAACGCAGCGCATCCACGATCCAGAGCTTACAGCCAGCCACCGCCGCCAAGGCCGCCTCGTCCAGATCGGACACATCGCTGGAATAGGCCACGTCGCCCAACCGATAGCCGACAGAGCGGATCGGCCCGTGCGCCTGGTCGAAAGTCGTCACCGGGATCGCGCCGCCTGCGCCCTCGACGGACCAGGCTACGCCGTGCTGCGGAATGATCCGTCCGTCCAGCAGCGGCGGATAACCGAACTTGCTCTCGAAGATGTAGTCGAACCGATGCGTCAGCGAGCCGTGGGTAGCCGCATCCATCCACGCCGGAATGCGCTTTCTCGCCCGCGCAGCGAAGGTGCGCAGGTCGTCGATGCCGTGGGTCTGGTCCGCATGATCGTGGGTGTAGAGGACCGCATCCACATGCTTCGTACCGCTGGCCAGCATCTGTTCGCGCAGGTCCGGCGACGTGTCGATCAGGACGTTGGTCACCCCCTCCGGCCCGGTCTTCCTCGCCAGCATCGAACAGCGCGTTCGCCGGTTCTTGGGCTCGGCCGGGTCACACGCGCCCCAGTCGCCGTCTCCGCGCGGCACCCCGCCCGACGACCCGCTGCCCAGAATGACGACTTCGAAACTCATGCAGGCCTGGGTATCCGGTCAAAGAGGCCGAAGAAGGCCTCGGTCGTGATGCGGTCCGCCTCCTCGGCGCTCCAGCCTCGGATTTCGCCCAGCTTGTCCAGCACATGGCGGATGTAGGCCGGCTCGTTGCGCCGTCCGCGATGCGGAATGGGCGCCAGATAGGGGCAGTCGGTCTCGACGATGATCCGGTCGCCCGGCATGTCGCGGATCACCGCCCGCACGTTCTCGGCCGCCTTGAAGGTCGCGATGCCGGAAACCGAAAACCAGGCTCCCATTTCAGCAGCAGTTTTCGCCAGTTCCGCGCCACTCGTATAGCAGTGCATCAACATCTTGAACGGCCCCGCGGCATATTCCTCGCGCAGGATCGACGCCATTACGTCGTCCGCCTCACGCGTATGGATCACCAGCGGCAGACCGGTCTCGCGCGCCGCCGCCACATGCTGCCGGAACACCGCCGCCTGCACCTCGCGAGGGCTGAGATCGTAGTGGAAGTCCAGACCGCATTCGCCGATCCCGACCACCTTGGGCCGCTGGGCCAGTTCGATCAGGGTCGCCGTCGTCAGGTCCGCCGCATCCCTGGCCTCGTGCGGATGGACCCCGACCGTGCACCAGATGTCGTCATTGGCCATGGCGATGCCGTGCGTCGCCTCGAAGGTCGTAAGCTTGTCGGAGATCTCGACCATCAGCCCGACGCCCGCCTCCCTCGCGCGCGCGATCACGGCGTCACGGTCCTCATCGAACTGGGGTGCGTGCAGGTTCACATGGCTGTCGATCAGCATCAGCCCATCCGCTCCTGCTGGGCCTGAACCCGCTTCAGGTCCGCCAGCGCGCCGGCAAGCACATCGGCCTTGTCCAGGTTCAGTCCCGCCGCCCGTTCCGGCAACGGCTGCAACCGCTCCCATAGTTCGGCCCATCGATTGCCTGCGCCCGGCGCGCTCTGCAAGGCGCGCATCCGCACCGCCGCGATCAGCCGGTCCATCAGGGTCTCGAACCGCTCCTGCCCCTCGGCGCCGCGGAACCGGTCGGCGATGGCCAGAGCTTCGGCCCGGTCCACTTCGCCCTCGACCCAGCGCCGCGCCAGCTGGTCCATCTCAAACGTCGCGCCCGACGCCAGGGCCAGGGCCGCGCCGGGCGATCCGCCCGCCATGATCGCCGCATGTTCGGCGTCCTCACGCTCTGCGCCCGTCCGGTTGCGCACAAGGGTCTCCAGCCGATCCGGCGCCCAGATCGGAAAGCTCAGCCGCCGGCACCGCGACCGGATCGTCGCCAGCAACCGCCCCGGCGCATGGGTGACCAGAAACAGCACACCACGCTCGGGCGGCTCCTCAAGAACCTTCAGCAAGGCGTTGGCGGCATTGAGATTCAGGTCATCTGCCGCATCGATGATCGCCACCCGAAACTGGGCTTGCGACGGGCTCTTTGAAAAGAACTCCGGCAATTCGCGCGACTGATCGACCGAGATCGACTTCTTGGTCTTGCCCCCTTCGACCAAGCGTTCCAGCACCAGAAGATCCGGATGCGACTGGGCCGAGATCAGCCGGCTGACCGGATCATCGCGCCGCGCGCCCAGCGGCCCGGACGCCGGATCGGCCGCCGCGCCCAGCAGCCGTCGCGCCGCCCGATAGGCGAAGGTCGCCTTGCCCGTCCCCTCGACCCCGCACAGCAGCCAGGCGTGGTGCAGCCGCCCCCGCTCCCAGGCGTCCAGAAACGCCGTCTCCGCCGCCGCATCGGGAACCAGGTCGAACCGGTCGCGGGGGTGATCGTCGCTCACAGCAGCCGATCCTGAACCGCCTGCCAGACCCGCGCCTCGACCTCGTCCAGCAATCCGACCGCGTCGATCAGCACGCAACGCTGCGGATTGGCCTCGACGATCCTCAGAAAGCCCTCGCGCAGCCGCTGATGGAACTCCAGACCCTTGGATTCGAACCGCGTCTCGAACAGGCCGCGCCCGAACGCTCGCTCCAGCCCGACCTCGACCGGCAGGTCGAACACCAGCGTCAGGTCCGGCTGGTCGTCCCCGACCACGCCCGCGTCAATCTGTTCGATGAAGCTTTGGGCCACGCCGCCGCCTGCGCCCTGATAGGCCCGGCTGGAATCGGCGAACCGGTCGCACACCACCCAGTCGCCGGCCGCCAGCGCCGGACGGATGGTCCGCTCCAGATGGTCCGACCGCGAGGCGTACATCAGCAAGGTCTCGGTCATGGCCGACCACGGCTCCGCGTCCGTGGCCACCACCAGATTGCGGATCACCTCCGCGCCCCTGGAGCCGCCCGGTTCACGCGTGCGCACGACCTTGCGCTCGCCCAGCGTCGCCTGCAGCCGGGCGACCAGCCGCCCGACCTGGGTCGATTTGCCGGCGCCCTCGCCGCCTTCGAAGCTTATGAATTGTCCACGGGTCACGCGCCTTCATGGCGCGCCGACGCCGCCCGGCGCAAGCCCGCCCGCGCGATCAGCTGCCGGATATCAACAGGGCGCCCGCATAACCTCGCGCCACGACCGACTGACGCGCCGCCTCGGCGGCATTGGCGCTGTCCCACGGCCCCACCACCACATTGAACCGCCCCGCGCCCCGATCGGCCCGCACCCAGCCGCTCAGGCTGTCAGCGATTCGCCCGGCCTCGACCTGGTTCGAGAAACTGCCCGCCTGGACCCAGAAGGTCGTCACCTCCGCAACCACGGCCGGCGCGGGGGCGATAACGGGCGTGCTGACGGGCGTGTTGGCCGGAACCGCGCCTCGCGGCGTCGGCGCTGACGCCCGCAACAGCGTGCCCCCGCCCTGCTGCGGCGCCCGGCCGAGGTAGCGCACCCTCACCCGTCCCACGCCCTGCGACAGCATCCCCAGTTCGCTCGCCGCCTCGCGCGACAGGTCGATGATCCGGCTGTCCACGAACGGCCCGCGGTCATTGATCCGCACCACCAGCCGCCGCCCGTTCTCCAGGTTCGTCACCTCGACCAGACCGGGCAGAGGCAGGGTCTTGTGGGCCGCCGTCAGGGCATGCATGTCGAACCGCTCGCCGGTCGAGGTCGGCCGCCCGTTGAAGGCGTCGCCGTACCAGGACGCCATCCCGACCTCTTCGTAATCCGGCTGTTCCTTGGGCGTGTACCAGCGCCCGCGCACCTGATAGGGCCGCATCGTTCCCGACACGATCGGCGCAGGGTCCTTGACGACCGGCGGACGGTCCTCGCCACGCCCGGCGACCGCCCCGCGCACGCCCGCGCCGCCGACGGTGGAACAGGCGGCCAGCAGCGAAAACAGCCCCAGGATCAGCGCGCCGCGCACTCCCAATCCAAACGTCATCGACCCGCCTCGCAAAAAATACGAAAACAGGATGACCGAAGACATTTCCGCTTTGGTTAATGACCCGTTCGCCTGCTATGGCGTCCGCCTCCGCTGCGGCGGCAAGGAAGTGTGGCCGAGTGGTTTAAGGCACTGGTCTTGAAAACCAGCGACGGTGAGAGCCGTCCGTGGGTTCGAATCCCACCGCTTCCGCCAATTCCGCGTTTACATTGGTTTCATTAAATAAAATGCCATTTGCCACTCACCCCACCTATTTGGTGACCGATTGCTGCGCGTTCCACACATAGGCCGCGCGGCCAGCTCGCGCAGAATATTTTAGTTGGATAAGGCGGGGGTTTAGGTCGCCGAGACGCGCAAAGACCGCTCGCCAGTTAATCCGTATTATCATCAGATCGACCTAAGTCGTCGCGAGAAGAATGTGATTGTCGGGGGCGTCACAGTTGGGAACCCAACTCTAAAGCAGCATGGCCGCGACGTCGAGAGGACGACGGTTGCGGGCGAGATCGGGTTTAACGCTCACGGCGGTGTCCTGTGGTGATATCGACCCGCTGACCGCACCCGCCTCCAGGCTTGAGCGTCTGTCTATCACAACTGGCCTTCCTGGCTCCACCAGTGATTGATCGCGGAGCGCTCAATGCGACCATCGGGGGGTCGCCAGTTCCTGGCACAAGGTGCCTAAAGCGTGGGGGTAGAAGCAGGATTTGTTCGCCACTAGTCTGGGCGACGGGCCTGACCATAAGGCGGCGCTCGCTGCGCCATGCGAAATCACCTGCGGGCTTGTCATCTACTTGGGCAAGCTCGGCAAGGAGAGGGCGGAAAAAGGCCCGGCCCACTCTAAAGCCAAGCGCGCCATGATCGAACGCCCGCCGGCGGCGCTCGCTGACCAGGATGAGTCCCATCAGCTTGCACCCGCCGACCTCGACCGTCGCCAAGCAGCCTTCGAGACCGAGACGCGCGTCTTGAGATCGATCACGAGTCGAGGCGAAAGGGCCTTGCCGCCGCGTTGGAAAGCACCTAGGCCCTGACAGGGGACGTCAATGCTGATGCTTAGATATCAGTCTCTTAGGGGAAAGACTGAACGCCGTGCGCGCGGTACCGGAGAAAGCGCATTGTCCATTTGAGCTTGTTTCGCAGGTCTGAAGTCGGCTTCTCGAAAATCCGCTTTCCGCGTTCGGTAGGCCGCCCGATGCTAGCGTCGCCGCGATCCCCCTCTGGCCCAAGTCATCCCGCGAACGTCATCTTCGGCGCCCCCGCTGAACATGCGATGGCGCGCCGATGACCTTTCGTCGAAGGAAGCAGAGTTAAATCGCAGTCTGGAGCCGTCGTGACTGCGACGCCGGGTGTGCCGCGATTCCGGGATCGGTTTTGCCGCCCGTGGCAACCATCCCAGAAGTGCTCCGTTGTCCCAGCACTCCCTGATCGCGCCGAGCGCCGCTCCATTCCAACGTCAGAAGGATCGCCATGCCGGTCATCGTCGTCACAGGCGCTAGCGCCGGCATCGGTCTCGCGATCGCCGAGCGGTTCGCCCAAGCCGGATGGCAGGTCGTGGTTATCGCCAGACAGGCTGAGCGGCTTTTCAACGCCGTCGAACAGCTGAATCGTTCGGGCGACCGAGTGATCGGCATGGAGGGTGATGTGTCCGATCCGGCCTTCGTCGAGCAGGCGGGCCGCGATGTCATGGACGCTTTCGGCGGCATCGATGTCTGGGTCAACAACGCCATGTCGACGGTCATCGGACGCGATGAAGATCTGACCGACGCCGATTACCGCCGCGTCGTCGAGACGACCTATCTGTCTCAGGTCTACGGAACGCGAACGGCGCTTCGGGCCATGCGACCGGCGGACAAAGGGGCGGTGATCCAGATTTCCTCGGGATTGGCGCTGCGCCCTGCCCCGCTGCAGGCCGCCTACTGCGGCGCCAAGGCGGCCGTCGACGGGTTCACCGAGGCCATTCGGGCCGAGCTGATCGCCGCAGCCTCCAACGTCACCCTGACCACCGTCTATCTGCCGGCCGTCAACACGCCCCAGCCTTTGTGGTCACGCAACCGGACAGACCGGGCGCAGGTCATTCCAGATCCCCTGTTCGATCCCCGCCTGTGTGCAGACGCCGTCTGGTCGGCCGTGCAGCGGCCCAGCCGCAAGGTCTTCGTGGGTCGCACGACATGGCTGATGGGGCTGGCGCAACAGTTCATGCCAGCGCTGGCGGATCGGCAGGCCGCCAGGATGATCACAGCGCAGCAGGGCGACCCGCAACTGCCGCGTCTCGGCAATCTCGACCGCCCTGAGGAAGGCCCGGCGGCGATCGACGGCCCGGACACCGAACGGGTGATCAGACCGTTGATCGGTTTCGTGTCCAGCGGCCAGATCGCGGCGCTCAAGGTCGCTGCGGTCGGCGTCCTTGCGGGCCTTGCAGTGACGGCCGGCTATGCGATCGGATCGTCCAAACGATGACAGAGACGACCTTCACGCCCCATCCGGCGCGCTCGTCGCAAGCGCTCCGTCCGGATGGCTACGTCGCCCTCGAAGACTATGGCGTTCTGGGCGAGGGCCGGACGGTGGCGCTTTCAGCGCTGGATGGCGGCATTGACTGGTGGTGCGTGCCGGCGATCGATGCGCCACCGCTTTTCGACCGCCTGCTGGATCCGGAGGGCGGCCGGTTTTCGATCACGCCGACCGAGGCCTTCACGGCGACCCGCCGCTATCGTCCCGACAGCAATGTGCTGGAGACGGATTTCACGACCGCCACCGGGCGCGCGCGCCTGACCGAGAGCCTGAACAGCGGCACGGCCGGTCGTTTGCCTTGGTGCGAACTGGCCCGCCGTATCGATGGCCTGGAGGGCGAAGTGACCTTCGCACTGCACATGCGTCTCGGGCGTCGGGGCGATACGGCAAATCCGTATCATTCGAAGATCGGCGAACACACGGTCTTCCATGTCGAGCGGGTGCTCGGCCTGTTCGTCCACGATCCGCGCATCTCATGCGAATGGTCCGATGAGGGCATTGTCGGAACCATTGTTGTCGGCGCAGGCGAGCGGCGCACGGTGGCCATCGTCGCCGGACGCGACGAACCGCTGGTCGTACCCTCCATTGAAGAGATCGACGCCCGCATCGACCTGTCGGATCAGGAATGGCGGGATTGGGCGGCGCGCCTGAACTGCCCCGGCCTGTATCGCGACGACTTCATCCGCAGCGCCCTGGCGTTGAAGTTGCTGCTGTACTCCCCGTCGGGCGCCATCGCCGCGGCGGCCACGACGTCCCTGCCCGAGCGTCTGGGCGGCGACAAAAACTGGGACTATCGCTACGCCTGGCTGCGCGACGCCGGCTATACGATCGAAGCCTTTTTGGCGGCCGGCGCGCAGGCGGAGGCCAAGGCCGCTTTCAGCTGGCTGCTGATGCAGCTGAAGCGCCATGGCGCCAAGGTCTGCTACAGCCTGGACGGCGCACTCGTGCCGCCGGAAACGCACTGGGACATGCCGGGCTATAAAGGCTCGCGTCCTGTGGTCACCGGAAACCGTGCCGCCGACCAGGCGCAGCACGGCGTGTTCGGCGACATCTTTGAGACCGCCTCACGTTTCGTCGGCTGCGGCAACATCCTCGACAGCGCCAGCGCCCAGCAGTTGTCCGAACTGGCGGATCAGTGCGCCGACGCTTGGCGACAGCCGGACGCGGGCATGTGGGAGCTGGAAGACGAGCAGCACTACACCATGTCCAAGATCAGCTGCTGGCAGGCCCTGGCCCGCGCCGTCGAACTGGCGGACGCCGGACAACTGCCGACGACGTGCCGGGATCGCTGGCGGCGGGAACGCGACCGGATTTTCGACTGGGTCGAGACGCATTGTTGGTCCGAAAGCCTTCAGGCCTTCGTCATGTATCCAGGCAGCGACAAGCTGGACGCCGCCCTGGCCCTGGCCGTGCGGTTCCGGTTCGATGGCGAGGATCGACTGCGCGCAACCCTTGAGGCGCTGGATCGCCATCTCGGCGCTGGCGTTTTCCACTATCGCTATTCCGGCATGCAAGCCGAGGAAGGGTGCTTCATCGCCTGTTCCTTCTGGATCGCCGAAGCCTGGGCGACGCTAGGCGAATCGGACAAGGCGCGCGCCCGCATCGACGGCCTACGCGAAGCCCTCAGCGGCCGCTGGGGCATGCTGACCGAGATGATCGACCCGGACACCGGCGCCTACCTCGGCAACATGCCGCAGGGGCTCAGCCACCTCGCGCATCTGACCGCCCTGACCGCAGTCGGCAAGGCGCAGACCACTTCCCCCCAGCCCGAAACGGAGACGTTCCATGACTGATCGACTGACCCTTCAGGATCCGCGCGAGCAATATCCAAAGCCGCCGTTCCCGCGCCAACCGCAGCCTGTGCCCGGCGAAGCGCGCGAGATGGACCCCAAACCCGATCATGGCGAGGACAGCTATCAGGGTTCCGGCAAGCTGAAAGGACGTAAGGCCCTGATCACCGGCGCGGACAGCGGCATCGGCCGCGCGGCCGCCATCGCCTATGCCCGGGAAGGCGCCGATGTGGCCCTCTCCTATCTGCCGTCCGAGCGCAAGGACGCCGCCGAAGTCATCGCGCTGATCGAGGCTGAAGGGCGAAAGGCCATCGATCTGGCCGGCGACATCACCGATGAAAACTGGTGCCGGCAGATGGTCGAACAGGCCGTGTCCGCGCTGGGCGGACTGGACATCCTGGTCATCAACGCCGGCCGCCAACAGTATCGCGAGGACATCTCTCAGGTGACGTCGGAAGACTTCGACAAGACCTTGAAGACCAACCTCTATGCCATGCACTGGATCGCCCAGGCGGCCGTCCCGCATATGCCGGCGGGCGCCTCGGTCATCACCACCGCCTCGATCCAGGCCTATGAGCCTTCGGCCATCCTGCTGGACTACGCCACCACCAAGGCCGGGATCGTCGCCTATACGAAGGCCCTGTCCAAGCAGCTGATCGAAAAGGGCATACGCGCCAATGTCGTGGCGCCCGGCCCCTTCTGGACGCCGCTGCAGTCGTCTGGCGGACAGCCGCAGGAAGCCGTGATGAAGTTCGGCGAGCAGGTGCCGCTGGGTCGTCCGGGCCAGCCTGTCGAGATCGCCCCGGTCTATGTGCTGCTGGCCTCTCAAGAAGGCAGCTACATCACGGGCGAAGTCATCGGCGTCACCGGCGGCATGGGCGTCGCCTGACAAGAAACACCGGCGGCGGGATCGTCCCGCCGCCGGTCTCTCTTTCGCCCGGACGACTAGCCGGCGATGGTGGCGACCGAGCCGGAATCCACCCGGATGCCCGCGCCATTGATGAAGCTGGCGCGCTCCGAACACAGGAAGGCGACGGCCGCCGCCACCTCCTCCGGCTTGCCCCTGCGATCCAGCGTCATGCCGGGCCGCTCTTCCTTCAGGAAGCTCTTGATCGTCTCCTCGAAGGTTTCGCCGCGTTCCTCGGCGCGCTTCTTCATCATGGCGTCGGTCATCGGGGTGGCGATGAAGGCGGGCGAGACCGTGTTCACCAGCACATTGTCGCAGCCGTAGGCCTTGGACAGACCCTTCGCCAGACTGAGAATACCGGCCTTCGAGGTGCAATAGGCCAGTTCATCGACATAGGGCTGGACCGCATCTTCCGACGCGAACAGGACGATACGGCCCCAGCCCGAGCGGCGCATGGCCGGGATGGCCTGGCGGCACATCCGCACCGCGCCCATCAGATTGATGTCAAGCGTCTCCAGCCAACCGGCGTCATCGACATCCAGGAAATCGCCGGTCGCGCCGGTCACGCCTGCTGCGTTCACATAGATATCCGGATCGCCCATGCGGTCTCGGACCTCCGACCACAGGCCTTCGACATCGTCGGCCTTGGTCACGTCGCCGGTCACGCCGATGCATTCGCCCAAGGCGGAAAGCTCCTGGACGGCTTCATCCAGCGTGCCGTCCGGCTTGTCGGTCAAGGCGACCCGTACGCCGGCTTCCAGCAGCAGCCGCGCCGTCTCCTTGCCCATGCCGGAATCGGCGCCGGAAATGAGGGCGATCCGCCCCTTGATCCCGAGGTCCATCACAAATCTCCTGTTCGTTGACGTTCGAGGAAGCGATCGGCCGTGCGCAGAGCGACGGCCATGAGGGTCAAGGCCGGGTTGGCCGAAAGCGCGCTGGGGAAGACGGAGTTGTCGCAGACGTACAGATTGTCGATTTCGACGCTGCACCCGTCGCCATCGACGACCGCCCCGTCCGCCTTGTCTCCCATCCGGCAGCCGCCGATGGTGTGCGCCGACCGGGCCACCGCGAAGATGTCCTCGGCGCCGGCGGCGGTCCAAATCTCCGCCATGATGCGCCGGGCATGGGCGTCCAGACGCCGCTCGTTCTCGCCATAGCTGAAGTCGATCCGCGCCTTGCGCAGCCCGACGGCGTCGACCTCATCGGACAGGGTCAGGCGGTTGTCGTCGTCCGGCAGACACTCTCCATTGATGCCGATCCCGGCGAGCCGGCGATAGTTGCGCAGCGTATCGACCAGCGGCGCGCCATAGAGGCCGGCGCCGCGCGCGAACCCGCCCGCCAGGGTGACCGGCATGACGCCAAGGCTTTGGATTAGATAGCCGCCGGCGAAGTTCGCGTCCGACGGACGCACCATGTCTTCGCTGATCAGGGAAGACGGATAGCCGCGGTTCATCGACATGTCGGCGTCGAACCGGCCCCAGACCTGGGTCGCCACATGGGTCATGAAGTTGCGGCCGACCTCACCGCCGGCGTTGCCTAATCCCCAGTTCAGTAGCAGCCGCGGCGTCTCGACACCGCCCGCGCAGAGGAACAGCGCTCGACAGTTCAGTCGATGATCCTGCCCGTCGCGACGATAGATCACCGACTTGATCCGCCCGCTGGCGTCACGCTCCACGCCTATGGCCCGAGCGTTGGCGATGATTGTGGCGCCATTGGCTGCGGCCATCGGCAGAAAGCTGTTGTCCGCGCCGCCCTTGGCGCCGGTTCTACATCCCTGGTGGCAGGCGCCGCAGTTGACGCAGGCCATGCGGTAGGGCGTTGTCCCCGCCTCGCGATCGCGGGACAGCACGGCTGCCGGCGCATCCGTAACGGTCAGCCCGATCGCCCTTGCGCCGCGGGCCATCGCATCCGCCGGGGCGTTGCGCGGGACAGGCGGATAGGCGAACTTTCGCCCGCCCCACGGATAGTCGGCCGGGCCTGAGACCCCGATCACCGTCTCTACGGTCTCGACATAGGATTTCAGTTCGTTCCAGCCGAACGGCCAGTCCCGCCCGCGTCCCGTCTCCGAGGCCAGCGTCAGATCACGGGGATCGGGTCGTGGGCAGAAGGCGCCCCAGTGCAGCAGCGAGCCGCCGACGCCCTGGCCGGAGTTGTTGGCCCCAAAGGCGGTCGGGTCGCGCCCTCCACTCAGGCGCTCCTCCATCCAATAAAGGTCTGCCGTCGTTTCGTCGGGCGTATGCTCCGCCGGATCGAAGGCCCGCCCCGCCTCCAACACCGTGACCGACAGCCCGGCCTTCGCCAGCCTGGCCGCGATCGGAGCCCCGCCGGCCCCGCTGCCGATGATGACGACATCGGTTTCGCCGGCCGTCCTTGCAGGCGCGCTCAACCCACGCCCTCCATCGGCAGACGCCAAGGTTCGGTGTGGTCCGCCGCCGTCTGATCGTAGCCCTGAAACCGGCCTTCGCCGCCCGTGGCGAAGCCGTCGTAACCGATCTGAGCCCAGGTGGCCGGCAGCGACATCCACAGGCGCGCAGCTTCGGATACTACGTCCTCGAACCAGAGCCTCATGGCGTCTGCCGAAAGCCGACGCGGTTCGGGCCATTCGCCCTGTGAGATGGTGCGCAGGATGTCGTCCTGGCGCTTAGGCGTCAGAGTTGCGAACTCCGGCGCCATGGCGGCGATCTCATCCAGCCCGCGTCGCCAAGCCTCGGCATCAGAGGGAAGGTCGGCGAACCGCCACCCGTCGCCCTGTCCGCTGGCGAGCCCCACATCCAGACGCCGCGTCAGATCATCCGGATCGCCTGCATCAGACAGAATGCGCGCGATCATCGCCGACAGGACGGCGCGCTGGGTCGGGTTCAGGACGCCGCCTTCGGCTGGCGCCGGACCGAAATGACGATCCAGCATCGCGCGTCGGGTGCGATCCGACACGCGCTCGGACGCCATCAGATCCACAAAGGGTGGAGGCAGAGCGGATGAACCGACCTTCTCGATGAATTCCAGAAGCAGGCCGACGAGACGGTCCGGCTGTTCCTGAGGGATCAGATGCGCCGCATCCGGCACGACCACCACGTCAGACGCGCGATAGCGGGGGGCGTTGACACGCCGCTGCGCCGCGTCGTCCAAATCGCCATCCTCTGCGCCGGCGATGATCAGGGCAGGGAAAGGCAGGACGCCGACTTGATCGGACCAGTCCTCGCGCGATCCTTCGGCCAGCCATCCGCGCCAGGCTTGGGGGCTGGTTCGGGTGAAATCGGCCAGCGCCTGATCGAAGGCGGCTTGCGGCAGACCGGCGGCGGTATTGGCGTCGATGAACTGGCGCCCCCGATCCTCGATCCTGGTCGGATCGTCGAACCAGGTCAGCATATCCGCACGCCTGCTCTCGTCCATCGGCTCCGGCGAGGGTGGCGATCCGGCGACCAGCACCACGCCCAGCAACCCGCTCAGGCCCGCCGCCCCGTCACGCGCCCGCGCAGCGATCAAGGTCGCAAACTTGCCGCCCATGCTGTGGCCGACAAGGATCCAGCGGGGGAGATGAAGATCGGTAAGGCGGCGGCTCAGGTCGTCGAGCACGGCTTGGACATCGCCATAGCCTTCCCCCGCCCTGTCCCCGAACCCTGGAAGATCGATCGCGACGGTCACCACCTCATCGGCAAGCCGGTCGATCACCGCGTCCCAATCGTGGCGGCTCGAGCCCAGGGAATGAAGGAAGACGACAGTAAGGCGGGTGTCTGTGAGCATGCAGGGGCTTTTTAGAAAGCGAAGACGCGAGGCTCCGCCGTGATGGGTCGGCGGTCGTCGATCAGCGCGCCAGCGGCGGAATTGCTCCCAACAAAACAGACTCCAGACGTTGAAACCGGCGCAAACCCGCCCTGCCCTCAGGCCGCCGCCAATTCGGTCAGAAGCTTCTCGATGAAGGCCGTGTCGTGCGGTTGATCGTTGGCGGCGTCGACGATCATGCGATCCTCGGACCAGCGTCGATCATCGCGCAACGGAAAGGACGCTTCCATGCCGGGCCGACGCGCCGCCGCGATCCGCAACGCCGTCGCCTTCGGTCCCGACACGATTTCCGTGACGCCGGCATCACGGGCGAGCGCCGCAAGGCGACGGCCGGTGAACAGGTCCTCTGCGGGGTCTGGCAAAGAGCCGAACCGATCTTCGGCTTCGTCTCGCAAGACGTCGACATCTTCCGCCGTCGTGGCGCGCGCCAACCGGGCATAAAGATTGATGCGCACGGTTTCGTCGGGGATGTAGTCCGCCGGCAGATGCCCTGTCGCGCCGACGTTCAGACTGGGAGAGGCTTGGTCTGGATCGGGATCGCCTTTTGCAGCCGCGAGCGCCCGAGCCAGGACGGCCTGATAAAGGGCCGAGCCGATCAGCCTGACATGTCCGGCCTGTTCCTCGCCCACCAGATCGCCGCCGCCGCGCAGGTCCAGATCGCGCCCGCTGATCGCGAAACCCGCCCCCAGTCGGTCCAGAGCCTCCAGCGTCTGCAAGCGCGCTTCCGTGGCCGCCGCCATCGGCGCTTCGGGATCGGAAAGCAGATAGGTGAAGCCCTGTCGCCGCCCCCGGCCGACACGCCCGCGCAGCTGATGCAACTGCGCCAGGCCGAACCGGTCCGGCCGCCAGATCAACATCGTATTGGCGCGCGGCACATCCAGGCCGGTCTCGATGATGTTCGTGGCCAAAAGCACGTCCCCCTCGCCTTCGGAGAACCGGCTCATGACCTCGTCGATCGCGGACGGGGACATGTCGCCGTGCGCCGAGACCACCGACAGCTCAGGCGTCAGGGTCTTCAGGCGTTCCGCCAAGGGTTCCATATCCTCGATACGCGGTACGACCACGAAACTCTGCCCGCCCCGCGCCTTCTCGCGCATCAGCGACAGGCGAACCGCCCCAGCGTCGAACGGGGTCATGAAGGTTCGGATTGGCCGACGTCGCGCAGGCGGACTGGCGATCAGGCTGACGTCCTGAATGCCGACCATGGCGCTTTGCAAGGTTCTTGGAATGGGCGTGGCCGACATCGACAGCAGATGCGGCGCCTTCTCTGCCAAGGCAGATTTCATCTGCGCGCCGAAGCGGTGCTCCTCATCGATGATGACAAGCCCGAGGTCGGAAAACGCCAACCCCTCAGACGCCAGTGCCTGCGTACCCACCACGACGCGCATGGAGCCGTCCGCCAGACCTGCCTTGACCGCCCGCGCCTCCGCGCTGTCTGCGGCGCGCGACAGGTGGCCGATTTGAATGTCCGTGTCCTTGAACCGTCTCGTGAAGACCTCGAAATGCTGGCGCGCCAGGACGGTGGTCGGGGCGACGACGATGACCTGTTTACCCGCAAGGGCCACGGCCGCCGCAGCGCGCAGGGCGACCTCGGTCTTGCCGAAACCGACATCACCGCAGACGAGCCGGTTCATGGGCTTGCCGGATCCCAGGTCGGACAGGACCGCCTCAATGGCGCGCGCCTGATCGGCTGTTTCGGGAAAGGCGAACCCGGCGGCGAACCGGGCGAGCGCCTGACGCGGGGCTGTGATCGGCTCGGTCCTCAGCGCTGCACGCGCTTCGGCCCGGGCGGACAGTGCGGCTGCGGCCTCATCGATCTGCGCGCTGACCTTGGCGCGACGCTTCAGCCATCCCTGCGTATTCAGCCGATCCAGCGACACCGCGTCCGGCTCCGAGCCGTAGCGCCAGATTTTGCCGAACTCCTCGATCGGCGCGAGAATGGTTCCTCCGCCATGATACTCGATGCGCAGAACGTCGCGCTCCACGCCATCGGCAGCGACCCGCTCCAAAGCCTTCAGGACGCCCAGTCCGTGGTCTTCATGGATGACCACATCGTCCAACCGCAGTTCTGTCTCTCCGAACGCATTGTTCGTGTCGCCGGATGCTCGCGCGATCCGGCCGCCGAAGATGTCCGAAGGCGTCAGGACGATAAGACCGGTCGCCGATTGCCGGAAACCTGTATCCAGATCGGCGGTTACGACGGCGATCTGCCCGGGCTGCAGTGGCGCGATGGCGCTCCAGCTCTCGAGCGCCACGGGCGCATCGACATCGTGGCGACGCAGCAGGCGCAGGATGATCCTGTGCTCATGGGGCAATCCCGTCAGGACGATGCGATCGCCCGCCTCGCGCCGCTCGGCGACAAATTGTTTAAGGGCCCGCCCTGGCGATTTCTCGAATGCGAAGGCCGGGGTCGGCGCCCAACCCTCGACGCTCAGGGGTTTGGCGCCTTTCAACGCCTGCCGAACGTCCTTTTCCGTCAAATAGAGGCTGTCGGGTTTCGAAGGACGCGCGCCCTCGCTGAACCGCAGGCGGGTGTCATAGGCTTCGGCCACATGCGCGCGAATGCGTTCGAACCGATCTTCCACGCCCACGTCGGTCAGGATCATCGGCTTGTCGAGGAAATCAAACAGGGTCGTCGAGGTCTCAGCATTGATCGACGGTCCGGTCTCCTGACGATCGTCATCCTCGGGTGACCGGTCGCTCCACTCAGCCGCAGGGGTCAGACAGATCGTCTGGATCTCGGCGCCCCGGCGTTGCGATACTGGATCGAAGGCGTGGATCTCAGTGATCCGGTCCGCCTCGTCCAGGGCGATGCGATAAGGCGTGGCAGGCGCGGGCGGGAAGACGTCGACCACCGCGCCAAGCAGAGCGTACTCGCCAGGTTCATCGACCCGCTCATCCGCCGCATAGCCCGTATCTTTCAGAAACGACTCCAAGGCTTCGCGATCCAGCGCTTCGCCCGCCGCTAGCGACAAGCGGGCCTTGATCCGTTCGCGCGACGGCGTCCGCTGCACGATCGCATCGGGCGAGGCGACCAGGAACACGGGCCTTGCGCCGGCTTCGTCCAAGGCGCCCAAGACGGCCATCCGCCGCCCCATGCTTTCTCGCGAAGGCGCGGCGCGGTCGTAGGGCAGGCAGTCCCAAGGCGGCAAGACCAACACTTCGGCGTCCTTCACCATCGGCGAGAGCGCCGCCGCAATCTCATCGGCGCGACGTTCGCTGGTGGCGATGAACACCACGACCTGCGAGCGCTTTGTCTTCATCTCGGCAAGTCCGGCCGCGACGGCCGCCGCCGGCATTTTCCAACGCTTGCCGTCGTCCTGCTCGGGCGCTGGCCCTCCAACGAGGACCTGTTGGCCCGTGGCGGAAAGATCGGTCTCGGCGGGTAACGATTTCATCCTGGCTCAACCCCAAGGCCGGCCGGGGGTTGCGCCCGCTTTCGTACCCCCAGTCATTTCAGCCGCCAGCGCGACGGAACCGCCCTAGAAGGGATTTGCAGGATCTTTTCGTGCGGCGGCGATTTCGGCCAGCGTGGGGTCGCGCCGAATGGTCAATCCGTCCGACGACCAGTCGATCAGCCCGATATCCACCATCTCCCTCAGCCAACCGTCCATCGGCCAGACCGACCAAGCGGCGTGAAAGCGTTTGGCGTTGGCGATCAGCGCGCGAAAATGCTGCAGGGGCGGATCATAGCCCTCATGGTGCTGGTGGAAGACCGGTGCGCCGCCGGCGAAGATGAGCGGCAGGCCCTCTCGCGTGATGCGAAAACCCAGGTCCGTGTCTTCGGCGCCGTAGCCGACATAGGTCTCGTCGAACCCGCCGATGCGACGGAAGGTCGAGCGACGGAGCGCGAAAGCCAAGGACCAGAACAGGCCGGGATTGCGCTCCAGGCTTTCGCCTTCCTGCGGAAAGGGGCGCACGGGATGGGGCCGGCCGGCCGCTCTCAGATCGGTTTCTGACAGGGGGCCCGGCCGAACGGCTCCGGCGGGTAGATAGAGCACCTCTGGACAGACGACGGCGTCATGCTCGGCGAGCAGGGCCTGCATCCGGCCGCAAACTGACGACGACACGATGCAGTCCACGTCGAGAAATAGCAGGTTATCACTTGAGGCCGAAACGGCCGCCAGATTTCGGGCGGCGGCCAGAGGCAGGGCGTCGCCCGCCAGACGTTCGACGCGGACCGGAAAACCCACCGGCGGCAGCCTTACGGGCGCATCGCTCATGTCGACGACGATCAGTTCGTCGGGCGGCGAGGCGCTGAGCATCAATCCCTCGACCAATCGGTCCAGATGCGCCTGCCGGTTGCGAACCAGCGTCAGAGCGGACAGCCTCGTCATCGCCGGCTCCACAAATCCAGCCGATAGTTCGGATGCCGTTCGGCGAGCTCCACTTGCATGAGGTTCGATAATCCGAGCCAGAGGCGCTCGACGGCGTCGTCGGCGGTCTGGGGATAGTCGGTCTCGCCGGTCCAGTGCACCAGAAGAACGCGTCCGCCATCGACCAAGCCATCAGCGATGCGTTGCGCCGCCAGGTCCAGATCGACGTCGCTCCAGTAGTAGGCGACTTCGGACAGGACGACGAGATCCAGCCCGTCCAGAACCGGACAGTCCCGAGGGAAGGCCGCGGCCGCGAACCGGACTTTCCGCCGCCCCGACAGACGCTGACGCGCCCGCTCCAGGGCGGTCGGGCTGACCTCGATCGCCAACAGACGATCGCAGACTGCGCTCAGCCGCTCGGTCAGGACGCCGCCCGCACAACCGACCTCGAGCGCAAAAGCCGCTCGCCGCTCCGACAGGGCGGCGATGGTGCGATCGAATTTGGCGGCCTCATAGGGGCTGGAGGCCAGATCCCACGGATCGGCGTCCTCGGCGAAGATGCCTTCGAAATAGGCGGCGGGAAGCGAGCGTTCAGCCATAGGCGTCGCGCCGATACAGGGTGTCCGAGGCGGCCCGCAGCCCCCTCTGCGTCTCGAGCCGAAACCCCGGTCCGAACATCGGTGTCAATTGGCTCTGATGGGCCGACAAGGCGTAGGCCCTCAGGCCGGCCCTTAGAGGTCGCGTCGTAATCCGCAGCTTCGCCCCGGACGGAGCCGCCCCCCACACGACATAATCGAAAACGGCGAGAGGCCGGCGGGCCATACTGGCTGCGTGGTTGGCAAGCTGTGCCGCCGCCTGGTGATCGCAATGGGGATCGTCGGGACCCGTCACGGCGATCGCGTCGACGCGCCGCTCGCGACACAAAGCCGCAAGACGACGCGCGGTCGCATCGAACGCCATGCTGCCAGGAGAAGCGGGCTGGGCATCGGGCCAATCCAGAAACACCGGCGGCGCAGCCGCATCCCCCGCCAACCGTCGAACGGCGCGTCCCGCCTCCAGGCGTCGGGTCCGGATAAGCCTCGCACGGGCGGCCGCGTCCGAATGATCGTGCGAACCCGCGCCGTCGGTGAGGATCACGATGCCCGCCAACCGCCCAGCCTCGGCCGCCTGACGGATCAAGGCGCCGGCGCCCAGCGTCTCGTCGTCGGCATGCGGAGCAATGACCAGCCACCGCGCGGATCGCCAAGGCGAACGCTCCAGCGCCAGGCTCGCTAGCCGGCCGGTTTTCTCGCTCACCATAGGGCGTCGCCCTCGCCCCAGAGATCGCGATCCAGCCAGGTCTTGGCCGCTTGGTCCTTCGCATAGTCAGGCCCGGCCTGCCGAAGATAGAGGCTGAGATCGCGGGTGATCTTGTCGATGCGCTCGCCGTCGAAGGCGCTGCGCGTCCCGACCGACCGCGCCGCCACTTCCATGACATCCAGGGCGCTACGTTCGACGACGCCGCGCGTGGCGCGGGCGAAATCCCCGGCGTCCGGCGCTTCGGACGCCGCGCGGATCGCGGCTTCGCGGACCCAGAGCCAGGCCGTCCGCATCGCAACGACCGCATCGGCGAAGCGCGCGCGCTGGATGGGATCGGCGCGGGCGGCGTCGGACAGCGCGTCGCGCATCGCCATGACCAGGCCTTCGACGCCGCCCAGCTGCACCGCCGTGAACCGCCACGCCCCGGCCGTGAAACGCGGTTCGCGATCATAGTCTCCGGGACGTCCGAGCCGCTGATCGATATCGACCGTCAACCCGGTCACCTCATAGCGCCCGCTGGTCGTCGCGCGCATGCCGCGGACGCGCCACCCGCTCAGATCAGCTCTCTTCGGGTCGTTCGCCGGCACGACGATCAGCTGGCGTTCGCCCTGTTCCGGCTGGGCGGTGATGATCGCATATTCCAGACCGCCTGCGCCGGTCGCGAACATCTTGGCGCCCTGCAGCCGGTCGCCGACCAGACGAACGCCGGGCGGCGGCTCCGTCGCCCAGACGCCGAACCAGCCGCCCTGCGCAAGGACCTTACCGAGCCAAGCCTTCTGGCCCGGGTCCGCGTACCAGTCGAACAGCGCCAGGGCGTTGACGTGTCCTTCGAACAATCGGCCGACGCTGAGATCCGACCGTCCCACACTGCGTAGGGCGTCCATCAAGGCCAAGGCCTGATGGATTGGTTCGTCATAGGCCGTTCCGCCGCTTTGGACCGGAGCGAACCGCCGCCCCCAACCCTCCGAGGCGAGCAGCGTCAGACTGTCGGCGGGATATCGCGGCGCAGCGTCGTAGCGCGCACCCAGCGCCGCCAACCTGACCTCAAGTTCAAGAGGCGATGACGCGGTCGGCGTTCTTTCCAGAGCTGTCATCGGCGTGCCTCAAGCTCTGATGCGAGATCGACAAGCCAGGGTCCGGCGGCGCCGAGTCCCTGCCCGCTGATCTGCTGCCGATCAGCGGGCGACAGTGAGAGTGCTGACCTAAGGATGCTCGGCCATTGCTGCGCCTGCGGCCACTGCGCCAGGACGATCGAGGCGCCAAGCACCGCTAACCGTTCGGCCTTCGCGATCTGCTCGTTGTAGGCGCGAGGCTCGGGAAGACAGACAAAGGGCTTGTCGGCCGAAATCACCGCGTTCAGCAAGCCGTCTCCCGCGCCTCCGACGACGATCTCCGCCTTGTCGATCTCATCGCCGATGGCGTCGATCCAGCCTGCCAGCTTCAGGTTCGGCGGCATGACCGGCGGAGGCTCGATCGGCCCGACACCGGTCCACATCTTCCCGGGCGTTGCCTCCGCAGCCGCCGCCAGCTTGGCGCCATCCAGCGGATCGCCACCTCGCCCATGAACGACCAGGACGCCTGATCCACGCTTCAATCCTGATTTGCGCCGGGGGGCGAAGTAGTGCGTCTTGTCCCGTACCTCTTTAGTCCTCGCCCCATCCAGCCGCTTATGGAAGGGCGCAAGCAAGGCTTCTGCGCCGCGGAAGGCGTCCAGATGCGCCGGATCCGATCGATCGCCCACGAGGCGGACATAGACCACAGGCGTCGCACACAGCCGGGCCAGCATCGCCATTTCGACCGACACATCGATCACCATCAAGGCCGGCCTGGCGTCGCTGATCCACTGGGCGAACCGGGCGGTCCGCGCCCGGACGCCCGCATGGTGATAGGGGGCGTAATGCAGCGCCTCGGGCCGGATAGGCGCCTCGTCACGGCCGGAGAAGCGGTCTCCCTCGTGGGGCCTGTCATCCTCCAGATCCACGCAGGCGATGTCTTCGGTTCGCCCTCTCAGTCCCGTTCCGAGCAGGACAAATCTCTCGGGCGCAGCGGCGCCGATTTCCAGAGCGCGCTGCCGGTGGCCGTCGCCCTGATGATGGACATAGTAGCCGATCGAAGCCCTCACGCTGCGGCTCTCTCAACGCCGTCGGCCCATTCTCGTAAATCCATATCGAGCGGCATGGCGGGCAACTGGGTTTCCAATGCCGACAGCCGCCTGGCGCTCGCCGCGTCGTGACGCTGACCCCGGCGCCACCTCGCCCGCTGCCGCCAATGCGAAAGGTCCGGCGCCATGATCGGACCGCCGTTCCGCGCATGATCGAACAAGCGGCTCATGTCCTCCGCCATCCCCCCGGCGGCGCGGCCCGTAGTTCGTGCCGACACTCGGGTCCACACCGCCAAGGGATGCACAAGCCTGGCCCCCTGCGCTTGAGCGGCGATCACAAGCGCCCGATCCTCGCCCGTCGGCTGTTCCGGCACCCCGCCTGCTGACTGATAGGCCGCCGCCGTGATGGCGAGGCTGGCTCCAGTGTGATCGCCATGCCGAGGCGCCGGATCGTGCGGCGAAGGGTCGATCTCGTCCTCAATCATGCGAACTTCACGCCAGTAGGCGTCCCATAGTCGCCGCAGAGCCGCGACATCCGCCGAGATCGGTTCCGCTTCATCCAGCACCAGCCGTCCGCCCACCAGATCGGCTCCATCCGCGATGGCTGCGAGATTGGCGGACAGCCAGTTCGGCGGTGGCCGCGTGTCGGCGTCCGTCGAGATCAGAACGCCATTGGGTTGATCTGCGAGACGCTCGAGACCGACGGACATGGCCGCGCGCCGCGCCGCGCCGGCATGCGCGCGATGCTCTGGGAAGGTCTGCAGATCGACGACGATGTCCAGTCGATCCTTCCACCGATCGGCCGCTGCCTGCGCCTGAGGGAGCGAACCGTCCGTGGAGTTATTGATGCAGAGCGCGATCGAAATCCTACCTGGAAGATTCTGTGCGGCCAGGGCGGCCAGAAGCACAGGAAGACGCCGTTCCTCATTCCGCACGGGCACGCAAACGCAGAAGGCAGGTTCGCCCATCATGCGATCAACCGATCTTCCAGCGCGTCATTGGCCTGCATCTGCCCTGCCGCAGCCGCCTGAATCATCTCGCCGTAGAGCCCTTCGTAGGCGGTGATCATCCGGCGCACATCGCAGGCCGCCTCGGCGCGCGCGCGGCAGGCCGACCGAGACAAGCCGACCGCCCGAGCGATTGCGCGCGCCAGATCCTGCACATCGTCCGGGCGCGCCAGTGCGCCGCAGTCGGGTGTCAGAATCTCGGGAATGGCGCCCCGCGCGAAGGCGGCGACGGGCGTGCCGCACGCCAGCGCTTCGGCCACCACCAACCCGTAGGGTTCGTCCCAGCGCGGCGTGCAGACGAAGGCGGCCGCCTGCCCGATCTCCTTCGACAGCGTTTCGTGATCGAGGTGGCCGAGATAGGTGGTTTCGCGCGTCAACCTCGGAGCGATCTCGGCATCGAAATAGGCTTGATCCAGGATCGGGCCCGCGAACCGCAGGGCGACACCCGCCAATGCCGCCGCGTCCAGCGCCAGATGCAGACCCTTCTCGGGCACGATCCGCCCATACCAGATCAAATGCCCAGGGTCGTCGTGACGCGCACGCCACGGAAAGCGCTCCAGGTCGATCCCGTTCAGAATGACCTGATCGATCGGCCGCACTGCGCTCCATTGTCCCCGCATCGCCTCGGAAACGCCGACAAACCGCGCGAAGGGCGCGCTCGCTTCGCGGATACCGCTTTCCAACCAGCAAAATGGCGGCGTGTGGAGCGTGGTGACCATCGGCATCGGCAAGGTCTCGGCCATCGAGACCGGCAGATAGTGCAGGCTGTTGTTGTGGATGACGTCGAACGCACTGCGTCGAAGCCGACTCATCAACGACAGATAGGCGTGATGCTCTCGGAAGAAGGCGACGTCGCCCGCCTCCGCCGTCCCGACCTTGGCGATTTCCGTCTGGTCGCAGATCGCCTCCAAGCCTAACTCCGGGTCGGACAGGGTCGCTGCAAACAGAGTGACGTCATGACCGTTCAGCCGCAGTTGGCGACAGAGCAGATGGGTATGCATCTCCAGCCCGCCGGCGAAGGGTTCTGCGATCGGATATTTGAGATGTGCGATGACGCCGATGCGCATCCAATACCGCCAAGATCGACAACCCGACCCCCCTCGGATCGGTCCATGGCATAACGCCTGTAGATCAAAGCTACCCCGAGGCCATTCGTTCCTATGTGCGGTTTCGCGCTTCTGGCCACATCGGCGCTGAGCTGAATCACTCCTAAGCCGTGAGCGTGGGCCAGAGCCGAAAGAGACGCCTCGCAGCGAGACCGAATCGTCCATAGCCGGATCACCTATGCCCGATGATCTTCGTTGCGAGACACCCGCACGGCGAACGCTTCGTCGTCTTCGCTTCGGCGCGCTAGCGAGCGGGAGCGCATGGCGCCAGGATGGACGCCATATCGTCCTTCCTGCCGCTCATCGTCACCGCTGCGCTTGACGCAAGGGCCTTTGCGTACTTCGAGGCCCTGCGCCGGAGACATTTTCCGCCTCATCTCAACCAGATCCCCGCCCATCTGACTCTGTTCCACGCCCTTCCCGGCGATCAGGAGCCGCTCATCCGGCAGAAGCTATGGGCCGCCTGCGCCGGCCGACGCCCCTTGATCCTCGGCGTGCGCGCACCATGATGTCTGGGACGCGGCGTCGCCTATCGGCTCGAGGCTGGGGGGCTCGACGCTTTGAGAGCCGAGTTGGCGCTGGCCTTCTCGCCCTGGCTGACGCGCCAGGATCAGGCCGGCTTCCGGCCGCACATCACTGTCCAGAACAAGGTTGATTTGGTGCATGCGAAGGCGCTGCTGGACCAACTGATGCCGGGGTTCGAGCCCTTCGACATCCTGGCCGAGGGTTTGCAGTTCTGGCGTTACCACGGCGGGCCGTAGGAAGCCGTCGAAGACTTCGGCTTCGACGGCGGCTGACGTGGATCCCCCAGCGGGCGGTGAGTGCGATTGGGCAGGACCAACCGACCGGCGCTCGTGGTTGATTCAAAGAGGGGTCAAGACCTACGCCATAAAACTAGCCGATCCTTTCGGCGTCGAAAGAACAGTGACCGTCTCCTCTCCCCCGACGTCCGGGCCGCAACCACGTTGACCACGAAGAGCTATCATGGATAACGCACGCCTGTGGGGTCGGAACAGGGTTTGTGGACCACGAGCCTGACCATAACCGCGAGATCATCGCGCTCGAAGCGCTGATGGTTCTGTCGGACGCCCCCTACGTGTTATTCGACTACGCTGCTGTCGCAGCAATCAGCCGACACTCCAATAGACAGACGTCGTCTTCAAGGGACCAATAGGTCCAACGTCCGCAGGAGGGATGGATCGTCGCCTATGGCGTGTTGGTCTCGAACGCCCAGGGACATTACGCCACGGTCTGCACAACGACCTACCGCCGTCTGGAGCAACAGGGCCGACGGGTGATACGGCACAATCAATCGTCCCTTCCAACCAGCTAGACGGCTGTTTCGGTTCAAGTGCCTGTCGAAATGGCTTACGGTGCTGACAGCCTCAAAGGCGAGCAGCGCCGGTCCGGGCGCACGCTACGAGACGCAGCTTCAAGGGGTCCGGCATCAGACGCCAGCTTGCGAGGACGACCTCAAAGAGGGCCGAATCTTCGGCGACGGCCGCGAACAGCGTCATAGATGATACAAATTTAAGGTCGTCCGGCGATCCGAAGACCTCATGCAGCAACGTCCCGGGCGCGGTGGTTGCCGCTCGGGCGGCGCGCCGGAGCCGATTGCCTAGGATGGGATGCACGAGATAAGCTAAAGCCTCGGCCAGAGAGACGATCCCTTAGAAGCACGCCATGGACGACCGGCTCAGAGATCGCGCCTGAGGAAAAACGAACATATCCAGTGACTCGTCTTGCGGCCGGCAGCGAGCTCGGCCATGGCGCCGTCGAACATCCCGTCCTGCGCCGTCACGAACCGTTGAGGTCGGCGGTCATGCGCCTTCGCCATCCAGCGCGGCGAGCCAGTCCGCATAGGGTGTATTGCGCGCCATGCGTCGATTGAGATCCGGCGCGCCGTCGTCCCACCAGACCGGACCGCGCTCACCCAGGGCTATCTTGGCCTTGTCGACGTCCTGACGCGCCGTCGCCAGCGCGTGCTGATCTGCTACAGCCAGGGCTGAACGGACAGAACGCCGCGCCGTCATCAGGTCGTGGACGAGCCGATCTCGCGTTGTGGCCCCCAAACCGGGATTGGGGCAACGCCACAGCCGCCCGCGCACGACGAAATATCGGCCGTCGGGCGTGGTGGGATAAGGAGGCGGCGCAGGCATGGACGGACAACGCCCGACCGGCGAGATGGCGCCGCCTATAGGCCGATCTGCAGGTCCACATTGTGGCGCGTTGACTTCAAACACCTTCGATATGGAACAAATGCGGACCATCAACTCCTCCGCCCCGCTCAGGAGATTATGTCCCCCCGTACGTTTTAGAGACCCTGCGTTCCGAGCTCGCCCGCATTGAAGCCTTCCGGCGTTCGCCCCACGGCATTCTGCCGTTCGGCTTGGACGTCCTCGACCGTCGGCAATTCGCCGGCGTTTGGCCCTTCGCGCGCTGCATGACGTGGCCGACTATCGGGCCGTGGACGGAGTGGTCCGCCAGCATCGGCCCTAAGCATTGGAATCCCGCAGCAGCCGATCGAAACGCGCCGCCTCAGGTAATCCCCCTTCTTTCGGAGTCCGATCAGCGCCCGACGCGTTCAGAGGTCAGTTTTCAGCACAAAATAGGGCAGCAGACTCGCGACGACTTTTCGGCTCGCATTGTCCTCCTGACCGAGCATGTCTCGAAGGGGCCCGCCGATCAGAGCGTCGCCGAAGGCGCTCATCGCAATGAAAAGCACAGCGGACGAGAGTTGATCGCGCGAAGGCTTGGAGGGATCGCCCAACTTTTCCGCAATGGCGCGAACGAGCCCGTTGACCGCGGCTCTTACCGGCTCGAGGTGGGTGAGATCGCCCTTGAGTACGATCCAGGCCGCCAGTTTTCCGGCTCCCCCGTCCGCGAACGCGTCGAAGACGGCGTTGATCAACTCGAGCGGCGCGCCGTCGTCTGTCCGCAGGCGCGCGATCGCGGTGTCGAGCGCGTTCGACAGGTCGGCCACCATCGAGCCCATCAGCGCCGACTGAAGCCCCTCGGCCGATCCGAAATGATGGATGAGATTGGCGTGGGTCACGCCGAGATCGTCCGCGACAGCCTTGAGGGTGACCGAATCCGGCCCTCCGTGCAGAAGCCTTACGCGCGCGGCCGCCAAGGCTTCAAGCCGGGCCTCATCAGGGGTGCGTCGGCGCCGACGAACGCGCTCTATTGACATCAGTGTTAGTTACATCCATGTAGATAGTCGATTGGTTAAGCGCACCGTGGGGAGAGAGCAAGTGACTGCGGAACTAATGATCGACCACGGTCTGGCGACGACGCGCCCGTCAAAGCCGGGGCGGACGGCCGGACGTCTTCAGGCTCGTCGCATCCAGCCGCTTAGGGCGCTGCGCGCGCTGCGCCGTCTGATCGCCGATAAGGAAGACACCGCCCAGGTGTTCGAGATCATGAACGCCCTTGCCGGAGGCTCAGTCAGGCGGGGTTACCATCGCCTATTGGAAGAGGCCGAGGGCGCTCGCCAGGCCTTTCTGATGACGGAGTTCGCGGATCGGCTCCACGACCGCGACTGGCTGGAATCCCTGCCGTCAGGCTCTGTGGGGCGGGCGTACCTGGACTTCATCGATGAACGCAATCTGTCGGCCTACGGCCTGGCGGGCGAGAGCCAGAAGGTCGCCGACACGGACATCGAAGTCGCCCATCCGTACGCCTGGTACGCGCGTCGGCTGCGCGACGTGCATGATCTGTGGCACATCCTGACCGGCTATCGCACCGACGCCTTGGGCGAAGCCTGCGTGGTCGCCTTCTCCCTGCCCCAGACGCGCAGCGCCGGATTTGGATTGATCGCAGCAGGGGTCGCCGTGGAGGCCGCCCGAGCCCGCACCGGCCATCCCTGCGCCCGCGCCATTCTAGAGGCCTGGAGGCGGGGCCGCCGGGCCGCATGGTTGCCGGCCTTGGACTATGAGGCCTTGATGGCCGAACCTCTGTACGAGGCGCGTGCGCGGCTCGGTCTCGCCAGCCCAACGCTCTACGATCGAATTCCGGTCGAGGTTCGCAATACGCTTCTGGTCGCAGCCTGATGCCCCGCCGCGGCGTCGCCGTGATCGCGGTCCTGATGGCGGTCGCCGGCCCTGCGTCGGCGCAGGACAGCCCCCTGCTGGGCCGATGGCGCACCGCCGCCCAGGACGGAATCGTCGAAATCCAAAGATGCGGCGCCGGTCTCTGCGGCCGGATCGTCGATGCGGCGCCGTTACGGCGCGATCCAAATCAAACGGATGTCCGCAATCCCAACCCCGCCCTGAGGACGCGTCCGCTGCGCGGGCTGAGCGTCCTAGAGGGGTTCACGGGCGGCCCCACGACCTGGACGGGCGGACCCCTGTATGACCCGCAGAGCGGGCAAGGCGCGGGACGGGGCGTCCTGACGCTTCTCGAAGGCGGACGGCTCTCCGTGCGCGGCTGCATCGCGCCCTTGCTGTGCCGCACCCAGATCTGGACGCGGTCGCCCTAGGACGCGCGCGTCACGCCATGGCGCGACCCGCGGCTCGGCCGGTGAAGATGCAGCCGCCGAGAAAACTGCCTTCCAGGGCGTTGTAGCCATGGGTGCCACCCCCGCCGAACCCGGCGACTTCGCCGGCCGCGAACAACCCTTCCATGACGGAGCCATCGGCCTTCAAAACCCGGCTCTCAAGATCGGTCTGGATCCCGCCCAGGCTCTTGCGCGTGAGAACGTGCAGCTTGACCGCGATCAGCGGGCCGGCCTTCGGGTCTAGAAGCTTGTGCGGTTTGGCGACCCGCGCCAATCGATCACCCAGATAGCGACGCGCATTGTGAAGGCCTTGGATCTGCAGGTCCTTGGCGAAGGGATTGTCGATCTGGGCGTCGCGAATCTCGACCTCACGGCGGATCTTGCGCGCATCGAGCAGAGGCGTCGGCGTCAGCGCATTCATGCCCGCGACCAGAACGTCGAGATCGCCGGCGACCACGAAATCCGCCCCATTGCGCTTGAAGGCTTCGACCTCGGGCGACGCGCCCTTGCCCAATCGCGTCCGGAGCACGCGCAGCCAGTCGCCCGACGTGATGTCGCCGTTCTGTTCCGATCCCGAGAGCGCAAACTCCTTTTCGATGATCGCCTGGGTCAGGATGAACCAGGAGTGGTCGTGCGCCGCCAGGTCGGAGGTCGTCCGCAGATGACGAAGGGTCGACAAGGTGTCGTAGCCAGGCAAGGCGGGAAACGGCAGACGCCGTCCCAGAGCATCCAGCCACAGCGATGACGGGCCCGGCAGGATCCGAATGCCGTGCCGGGGCCAGATCGGGTCCCAATTCTGGACGCCCTCGACGTAGTGCCACATGCGATCCTGGTTCACCAGGCGCGCGCCGGCGCGCTCGGCGATGTCCAGACCGCGCCCGTCGACACAGGTCGGGACGCCGGCGATCATTCGGCGCGGCGCTGCGCCCAGTCGCGCGGGCCACTGGCGCCGCACCCTGTCGTGATCGCCTCCAATCCCCCCGGTCGCGATCAAAACGCAAGGCGCGCGCAGAGTGAAGGCTCCCACGGCGTCACGATTGGACGGCGCCCCGCGCGGCGCCGCGTCCAGCGCCAGCCTGGCGCCCGAAACGCCCGTCACGCGTCCCGCCTCGACGATCAGCGCGTCGACCCGACAGCGCGGAAAATAGGCGAGCGCGCCGCGCCGTTCGGCCGTCAACGCCCGCTGAGCGAACGGACCGCTGACGCCGGTTCCCGTTCCCCACGCCACATGAAATCGGGGCACGGAGTTGCCATGGCCGTCGGCGCGGCCGTCGCCGCGCTCGGCCCACCCCACCATCGGCGTCAGGCGCACGCCGTGACGCCGCAGCCAGTCGCGCTTCTCTCCGGCCGCAAACTCCACATAGGCCCGCCCCCAACGACGCGCCCAGACATCCGCCCCTAGGTCGCCGTCGAGCCGGTCCCAACCGGCGCTGGCCTGCCAATCCGACCAGGCCAGATCGACGCTGTCGCGAACGCCCAGTCGACGCTGTTCGGGGCTGTCGACCAGAAAAAGCCCGCCGAAGGACCAATAGGCCTGGCCGCCCAGGTTCGAGGCGTTCTCCTGATCCAGAAGCGCCACCCGGCGGCCGGCCTGAACCAGTTCATTCGCGGCGACGAGGCCGGCCAGGCCCGCTCCGACGATTACGGCGTCATAGTCCATCCCGTCCCCCTGACGCGGCCCCGACCGACAGCGATACGACGCCTCTCCTCGGGTGCTCTTCAACCAACATCATTGTCAATAGCTATTGACATGCTGGTGAGTAGTGCGAAGCTGACGACAACCGCCGGTGGCCCCGCCCCGTCGAGCGGACATATCAGGCGGGAGGAAACGCACATCGCACGGCGTCGGCAAGGCGCCGCGCCCCGGGAGGATTTCATGGCTTCAGCGGTCTGTATTCGCGCGCGCCTCGCGCTCTCCGTATCGGCGACAGCGCTGTTCATGGCCGGCGCGCCTGCCCTGGCGCAAAGCCCGACATCCCAGGCCGATCCCACCCCCGCGGTCGTGGACGACATCATCGTCACGGCCCAGAAGCGCGAACAGTCGGTTCAGGACGTGCCGATCGCCGTCACCGCCCTCTCGTCGGAAGCCCTTGAGGCCCGTCAGATCGAAGGCGGATCCGAGCTCCTGCGCGCCGTGCCGAACGTCACCTTCTCCAAGGCCAACTTCAGCATGTACAACTTCTCGATCCGCGGGATCGGGACCAAGGCGGTTTCGGCTTCCAGCGACCCGGCGGTCGCCGTCAGCTTCAACAACACGCCCCTGATCCGAAACCGGCTGTTCGAACAGGAGTATCTGGACGTCGACCGCGTCGAGGTGCTGCGCGGGCCGCAGGGCACCCTGTACGGCCGCAACGCCACGGGCGGGGTGGTGAATATGTTCCCCCAACTGCCGCGCTTCGCGTCCGAGGGGTTCGTGACCGGAGAGCTCGGCAACTACGACAGCAAACGCGCCCAGGCCATGGTCAACATTCCGTGGGGCGAGACCTTCGCCATGCGCGGAGCCTTCGCCTTCACCAAGCGCGACGGCTTCGACTTCAACAGCTTCAACGACACCCATGTGAACGATCGTGATCTGTTCACGACCCGACTGTCGGCGCGCTGGGAACCCACGGCGCGGTTCCGGGCCAATGCGATCTGGGAGCATTTCGAGGAGGACGACAACCGGTCCCGCACCGGCAAGCAGTTGTGCACGACCGATCCCGGCCCCACACAGCTCGGGTCGGCGACGATTACGACGCCCTACACCCAGGATCAGCTCAGCCAGGGCTGCCTGCCCGGCTCCCTCTACAGCGATGCCGCCTACGGCGCGCCGAACGGCGGATCATTCGGGCCCGTTCGGCTGCTCGGCACCGGACCGAACCTCGGCTTCGGCCCCAATTTCGAGCTGATCAACCTGATCCCGCTGGGTTTCGACCCGTATGAAGGCGTGGTCCAGTCCCGCGACCTGCGCGAGATCGCCACCAGCTACGATCCGGTGTTCCGCGCCGAGAACGATGTGGTCCAGGTTAATCTGGAGTTCGATCTCAGCGACTCCCTGACGCTGTACTCTCAGACCGCCTATGCCAAGGACGACTACTATGCGTCCCAAGACTATGCTCGCTACGTCTCGAACCCCGCCTTCGTCGACAGCAACAACGTTTTCGACTTTCTAGGCAATCCCGCGCCGTCCACGGCGACGCCGGGCGGGATCTACACCGACCCGCAGCTGGGGCCCTCAGACCGCATCTTGGCGGTGGACATCAGCCAATCGGATAATCGCCAATGGTATCAGGAGATCCGGCTTCAGTCGAAGGGCCAGGGATCGTTCAACTTCAGCCTGGGCGCCAACTATCTCGATTTCAAGTCTCAGGACGATTACTACGTCTTCAACAACACCTTTTCGCTGATCGCAGAATATTTCTACAACACGGATTTCTTGCCCAACGGCGGCATTGGCACCCAACCGTGCGACGACAGCCAACCGTTCGAATGCGTCTATGTGGACCCCAATCCGCTCAGCGAAATTAATGGGGAGGGGCATAACTATTTCCGCAGCAAGAACGTCATCCACACCCGATCCTGGGCCGTCTTCGGCGAGGGCTATTGGGACCTGACGCCTGAGCTGCGGCTGACGACCGGGCTGCGCTATACCGTGGATCGCAAGGATACGACGCCCTATCCCAGCCAACTTCTGCTCGGGGCCAACCTGAAAGGCAATCCCGGTCTGGCCACAGGGGGCTATGTTCGTCGAGGCTACTATGCGCTGCCGGATATCGAGCAGAAATGGGAGGCGCTGACCGGACGCATCGTTCTCGACTGGACACCCGACCTGTCATTCACGAACGATACCTTGGTCTATGCATCCCTGTCGCGCGGCTACAAGGGCGGCGGCACCAATCCTCCCCGTCTCGATCTGAACCCGACGGTCGTGCAGTATCAGCCGCTGGCCAGCACCTTCGAGCCTGAATACGTCAACGCCCTCGAGATCGGCACCAAGAACACGTTGCTGGACGGCAAGCTGCGGCTGAACGCCACCGCCTTCTACTACGACTACAAGGACTACCAGGTTTCGCAGATCGTCGACCGCATCTCCTTGAATGAGAACTTCGACGCCAAGATCTGGGGGCTTGAGTTCGAGACCGTCTACAAGCCCACGGCCAACTTCCAGATCGACGCCAACTTGGGATACTTGAAGACGCGGGTCGCCGACGGCGAGGGCTCCATCGATGTGATGAACCGCACCCAGGGCAATCCCGACTGGATCACCCTGCGGCCGTGGATTCAGGTGCCGTCCAACTGCATCGCGCCGCGTGATCTGGCCGAGCAGATTCTGAACAGCCCCTTCGGGACGGAAATCGCGGTCTTCTCTCTCAGCGCTCTGTGTGCGGGTTCGTCGCGGTTCGGAACCTTCAACCCCGACCTCGCCTCCAGCCTGCCCTTCTGGCAGTTCTACGGCTTTACCTATGACCCTCTGACCGAGGCGCCGAACGGCGGCCGGGGCTTCAATGCCGACCTGGGCGGCAACGAACTGCCCAATTCGCCCAACTGGACGGCCAATATCGGGGCCCAATACACCTGGTTCCTGGGCGATTGGGACCTGACGGTGCGCGGCGATTACTATCGTCAGGCCGAGAGCTATTTCCGGGTCTACAACACCGAGTATGACCGGCTGAAGGGCTGGGACAATCTCAACCTCTCCGTCTCCCTGAAGGACAGCCAGCGCGGCCTGACCGTGCAGGCCTATGTCAAGAATCTCTTCGACGACGCGCCCATCGTCGACGCCTTCACCAATTCCGACGACACCGGCCTGACCACCAACGTCTTCACCCTGGACCCGCGGCTCTTCGCCGTGCGTCTCACCAAGAGTTTCTGACCGCTTCGCGGCCGGTTCGGAGCGGTAAGAGCCCTGCAAACCTGATCGCGCGAGCGGTCGGGTTTGCCCTGCCATTCATCGTTTACCATGTTGAAAAATAATGTTTTTTGTCTTGACTCAACACTGTTGACGGCGTTGTAAATAGCACGTCCGGACCGTCGGACAGTCCACGGTTCGCAAGGGGCCGATCAAGGCCCGCTCAAGGGAGGACTACCATGATCAAGACGCTTTCCATCGCCGCTGCGGCGCTCGCTTCCGTCGCCGTCGCTTCCCCCAGCTTCGCTCAATCCTTCTCGCCCAGCTCGGGCAGCGTATCGGGATCGGGTTCTGTCACCCTGTCTCAGACGACGGTCGTGACCTGCAACGTCTCCATCACCGCCAGCCCGCTCAGCGCGACCAGCGCGCCGATCCCGACCCGCAGCATTTCCCCGGGCAGCGCTCTGTGCTTCGCCGTCGCTCCCAGCGGGTCGTGGAGCGCCGCCGTGGTGCCGGGTTCGACGACCTCGATCGCCCTGACGATCGGCGCCAACACCGTCGCCAACGACCCGTGCTACGGCACGGTCGTCGTCGCCTGGAACAACGCCACCAGCACCGCGACCTTCAGCAACAATGTGCTGCCCCCCGTCAACGCCGGCGGTCGCAGCTGCACAATCCGCAGCGGTTCGATCCGCATCCCCGGTCTGCAGATTCTGTAAGCCTGGCAAGCCTGCCCCCTCACCCTGAAAAGCCTCGCCGGGCGTCTGCGACGCCCGGCCTTTTTCGCGTCTCGCTCGCCTGGCGCGCCCGTCCTCGCAGCGCCGGCGCCAGGGATCGAGGCTGACCGCTATGATGCCGATCATCGTCCAGGCCGAACCGTCGCCCCTCCCCCCGCCCGTACAGCTGGACGCGGTGGAAGTCTTCGGCCGACGGGGCGCGGCCAGGGTCGCGCCGGAGCAGGTGCTGGGACCGGACGAGATCGACGCGCTCGGGGCCTATGATATCGGCGAAGTGATCGCGCGGTTGAGCGAACGTCTCGGCCTGCAGCAGTCCCCTGTCGTCATCGTCAACGGCCGCCCGGTCGTGGACGCCCGAAACTTTACGGGCTTCCCGCCGGACGCGCTGGTTCGGGTGGAGACCCTTCCGCCCCAGGCCGGCGCCCTCTACGGCGATCCATCGCGTCGCGTTGTCAACATCGTGCTGCAGCCCGCGTTCGAAAGTCGCGACGCTCAGGCGAAGCTGGCCCGTCCGAGCGCGGGCGGGACCTCGTCCGTCGCCGCAGAGGGGCGTCAGTCGCGTATCGAGGACAATGAGACCTTCCAGATCGGCGCCCAGATTTCGCGCACGACCGCCCTGCGCGCGAGCGAGCGATCCGCGACCGGCCGAAGCGCATCGGCCGACGAGACCGACACCCTGCGTCCCGAAGTCCAGGTCGCTTCGGTCTCGGTGTCCGCGACCGGCGCCATCGGCGACTGGGCGACGTCGTTCAGCAGCACGGCCCAGCGACAGAGCGACGCCTTCACCTCGAGCCTCGCGGGCCAGGCGCGCGAGACCCGCCAGATCGCAAACAGCCTGACCGCCGCGGGCGGGGTCAGCGGTCGTCTTCTTGACTGGTCTGTGCGCGCGGGCGTGGACGGCCTGGTCGCCAAGACCCGACAGTCGGGATTGACGACATTCGCCACGCGCACCCGGGTGTTCTCGGCGTCCGTCTTTGCGGATCGTCGTATTATGGACCTGCCGGCCGGCCCCGTCCTGGTTACGGCGGACGCCCGCTACACCGCATCGACATCCGAGACCTTGCATGCGCCGGAGACGCCGGCCCAGACACTCCAGACGCTTGCTCTCGGATCCAATCTGAACCTGCCGATCCTGTCCCGGTCATCGGAGCGGAGCGGGCCTTGGGGAGACTTGGCCGTCAATGTGGGCGGCCGATTGAACCGTCAGGGCGATGCGGGCGCGAACGGCGGTCTGAACGCCGGCCTCGCCTGGTCCCCGCTCAGCAAATTGAGATTGTCGGCCCAGTGGTCGCAGGCGACCGACGCGCCGACGCGCGAGCAGAGGTCAGCCCCGCCGCAGTACGGGGCGCCTCGGCTCGTCTATGATTTCACCTCCGGCCAAGCGGTCGAGATCACGCCCCTGCTGGGCGGCAATCCGGACCTGGCGACGCAGACCGCACAAACCGTGTCGCTGTCCGCGTCCACCGGTCCGTTCGGCGCCTGGGGACTGCAGGGCAATCTTGATCTTCAGACGGTCCGCACCGAAAACGCGATCGGAGCCCTGCCGATGCTGACGCCGGCGGTCGAAGCCGCCTTTCCGGATCATGTTTTCAGAGACGCTGAAGGGCGGCTGATCGGCCTCGATCAGCGCCCCATCAATCTGGCGCGGCTGTCCACCGAGACCCTGTCCTCCGGCTTTTCCGCCACCCTCCCGCTCGGCAGCCCTGGAGAATCGCTGCGGAGCGGGTCGATGCTGGTCGGGATCACCCACATCTGGCGCCTGGAAGACAGTCTCACGATCCGCGACACTCTCCCCCGCCTCGACCTTTTGGCGGGCGACGGCGGCGGCCTTCCCCTTCACCAGCTGACCGTCCGGCTGGACGGCCGGTATGCGCGATGGGGCGTCAACGCCGTCCTGAACTGGAGAGGTCCCGCGCGCATACGCCGTGACTTTGGAAGCGATGGTCCCGACGACCTCCGACTATCGAGCCTTCTCACGGCCGGTCTGCGGATCAGCACGATGATCGATGCGCCGGAGGCGACGGAAGAGGGGGCGCGTCGTCGCCATGACGGCCTCCGTCTGGAGTTCGAGGTCGAAAACCTGTTCGACAGCAGACCTGAAGCGCGGCTCGGGGACGGCCGGCCTGCGCCTGGCTACGGCCGCAATGCACAGGATCCCTTGGGTCGCACCCTTCGTCTGACCCTCAGTCGGCACTTTTAGGGTAGGAGGCTCGGCGGAAGCGAAGCAACGGCTGAGGTCTCGCCCCAAAACGGATCCTAGGGCGATGTCCTGATCGTGCAATCAGGCAACGCCGATCGTATTCCGACGGAGATGATCACGTCCGGTTGGGCTGCCTCTAAGGACCCGCACGCGTTTTTCCGCAGGATTCTATCTGACGTCATCCATGCGATCGCGGTCCCGCCGACAAGCGTCTCTACGCGGCGCTTCTGAACAGGCCTGGACCGGCCTGGACCGGGCTGAAACGTAGTGTATCGGATACCGCTTCCGCCACAATCCCTCGCTTAGTCCTTGCTATTGCCCCGACTGACGTTAGGAACCCGGCTCCCCTGCCTGGAGCCCTGCCATGACGGCGACGAAACCGATGACGATCGGGATCGATTTCGGCACGACCAATACGGTCGTGGCCCTGACCGATGCGGACGGCCTCGCCCATCTCGTGACCTTCGACGCGGTCGAGGGCCAGACGACCACCTTCCGCTCGGCGCTCAGTTTCCAGACCCATCCGGGCGTGGACGGCCAGCCGCCAGAGCGCGTGGTCGAGGCCGGCCCCTGGGCCATCGCCGCCTATGTCGAGGATCCGCTGGAGACCCGCTTCATCCAGTCGTTCAAGACCTTCGCCGCCAGCGCCGCCTTTACCGAGACCCGGATCGACAACAAACGCTACGCCTTCGAGGATCTGCTGGCCGCCTTCCTCTTGCGCCTGCGGCACCATGCGGGCGACGAACTCGCGAACACCCAGCCCGCCGTCATCGTCGGCCGTCCCGTCACCTTTGCGGGCGGCAATCCGGACGAGACCCTGGCCCTGTCGCGCTATCAGACGGCGTTCGAGCGGCTGGGCTTCACCGACATCCGCTATGCGCACGAGCCGGTCGGCGCCGCCTTCTATTTCGCGCGCCAGCTGAAGGCGGACGCGACGGTCCTGGTCGCCGACTTCGGCGGCGGCACCAGCGATTTCTCCATCATCCGGTTCGAACATACGCCCGACGGCCTGCGTTCGACGCCGCTGGCCCGCTCGGGCGTCGGCGTGGCGGGCGACGCCTTCGACTACCGGATCATCGACCAACTGGTCTCGCCCGAACTGGGCAAGGGCGGTCTGTACAGCTCCGTCGGCAAACAACTGCCTATTCCCCAGCGGTATTATTCCGCCTTCGCGCGCTGGGATCAGCTGGCTCTGCTACGGGCCTCGCGCGACATGCGCGACATCCGCGCGCTGGCCCGCACCGCGCTGGAGCCCGAGAAGATCGAGCGTCTGATCGAGGTGCTGGACGACAATCACGGCCATGACCTGTACCGCGCCGTCTCCACGCTGAAGATGGCCCTGTCGGCCGACGACCAGGCGACCTTCCTGTTCCAGGCCGGCGGCGTCCATATCGAAAAGCCGGTCGCCCGCGCCGATTTCGAACGCTGGATCGCGCCGGAACTGGGCGCCATCGAGGGCGCGGTGGATCAGGCGATGGCCCGCAGCGGCCTTGCGCCCGACGCCATCGACCGCGTCTTCCTGACCGGCGGCACCTCCTTCGTGCCGGCCGTGCGCGCCCTCTTCCAGAACCGCTTCGGCGCCGATCGGATCGAGACGGGCGGCGAGTTCGAATCCATCGCGGCCGGCCTGGCCCTGATCGGGCGCGAGCCGGATCTGGACCTGTGGAGCGAGAAGGCGGGTTAGGTCGGAACACCAGACGCCTAGGATAAAATCGCCGCCAACTTCTAAAGCTCGTCACCCTCGGGCTTGTCCCGAGGGCCCACGGTTAAACGATCTCGACCGCGAGGTGTTTTCAAACAAACGCCTGGCATGTCCACGACCGCATTCGAACCCACCGTAGGCCCTCGGGACAAGCCCGAGGGTGACGGATTATAAGTTCATCGACCTAGAACCCCTGCGCCCGCGCCACCCGTTCGGCGTGAAAACCGGCGTCGCCCAGCAGTTCGTTCAGCACCCGCACCCGCTTCATGAACAGGCCGACGTCGTATTCGTCGGTCATGCCGACGCCGCCGTGCATCTGGACCGCCTCCTGCACCGCCAGTTCGGCGACGCGGCCCGCCTTGGCCTTGGCAATGGAGGCCGCCAGGGACGCCCCCTCGCGCCCCTCGTCGATGGCGATCTGCGCGCCGATCGTCGCCGCGCGCGCCAGTTCCAGCTCTGAGAACAGATGTGCGGCCCTGTGTTGCAGCGCCTGGAACTCACCGATCAGCTTGCCGAACTGTTTGCGGGTCCGCAGATACTCCATCGTCGTCTTGAACGCCTGATCGCCCGCGCCTGTCAGGCTTGAGGCCGCACAGGCCCGCCCCAGGTTCAGCGCGCCGTCCAGCAGCGCGTCCCCGCCCCCGACCGCGCCGATCACCGCATCGGCGTCGACCGCCACATCCGTCAGAGTGATCCGCGCCGCATTGTGCGCGTCCACCATCACCGTGCGCTCGACGGCGACGCCCGCCGTCGCCGGATCGACCAGGAACAGCGTCGTCCCCTCCTCAGCCGTCGCGACGACGATCAGGGCGTCCGCCACATGGCCGTCCAGCACGAAGGCTTTGGCGCCGTTCAGCTTGAAACCGTTGCCCGCGCGCTCGGCCCGCGTGGTGATCCGCGACGGTGCGTGTTTCGCGCCCTCGTCCACCGCCAGCGCCAATATCGCCTCGCCCGCCGCGATCCTGGGCAGCCAGGTCTGCTGCGCCTGCGATCCGCCGTCGATCAGCACCTTGGCCGACAGGATCGACGAACCCAGATACGGCGACGGCGTCAGGGTGCGCCCCAGGCTCTCTGCGATCACCCCGGCCTCGACCGCGCCCAGCCCCATGCCGCCCAGCGCCTCGGGAATGATGACGCCGGCGAAGCCCATCTCGCCAAAGGCCCGCCACAGGTCGCGCGACACGCCGTCGGCGTCGCGTTCGTCCCGCAGCTTCCTCAGATGGGCGATCGGCGCCCGTTCGCTCAGGAAGCCGTCGGCGGCATCCTGCAACATCGTCTGTTCTTCGGTCAGGATCAAAGGCATGGGTTCAGTCCCCTGACAGCGCAGCGAAGTATGAGAAGGCCAGATAGATCGCCTGATAAGCGGGCGCCGCCAGGAGAGCGACTTCCTGCGATGGTGACGGTCGTGGCGAGAATTTTGCCAGCCCGGCGACGATTAAAGCCACCCCGGGCGCAAGAAAGAAGAACTTGGCGCTCCAAGTCGGTGTAAGTTCGCTCCAAGACATGCCCCATCCCATAGGCGTCAGCATGACGAAGCTCAGCAGCCCGCTGAGAACGACGCCGACTACCGCGATACCGAAAAGCAAAGGCCGTTCTATTACGCCTGTCACCTTCACGCTCCCGGCAGTTGCAGCAGGTGTTTGGCGATGATGTTCAACTGAACCTCGCTGGTGCCGCCCTCGATGGAGTTGGCCTTGGTCCGCAGCCAATCGCGGGCCGACTTGCCGTCATGCGACCGCTCGCCCTCCCACTCCAGCGCCTCGGCCCCGCCTGCCGCCATCAGCAGTTCGTGCCGCCGCTTGTTCAGCTCGGAGCCGTAGTATTTCAGCATGGAGGCGATGGCCGGGTGCGCCTGTTTAGCCTTCACCTGATCGCCCACCCGCTCCATCGCCAGGTTGAAGGCGGCGGCGTCGATCTCCAGGTCCGCGATCCGCGCGCGCAGCATCGGCTCGTCCAGCCGCCCCGCGTCGTCGGCGCCGATGGCGTCCAGCGCCACCTGCCCCACAGGCCGCCCGCCGCCGACCTCGCCCATCGCGCCGATCATGGTCCGCTCGTGCGCCAACAGATATTTGGCCACGTCCCAGCCCCGGTTCAGCGTCCCGACCAGGTTTTCCTTCTCCACCCGCACGTCGTCGAAGAAGGTCTCGCAGAAGGGCGACTTGCCCGAAATCAGGGTGATCGGCCGCGTCGTCACGCCCGGCGTCTTCATGTCGAACAGCACGAAGCTGATGCCCAGATGTTTGGGCGCCTCGGGGTCCGTGCGCACCAGGCAGAAGATCCAGTCGGCCTTGTCGGCGTAGGAGGTCCAGATCTTCTGGCCGTTGACGATCCAATGGTCGCCCCGATCTTCCGCCCGCGTCTGGATGGACGCCAGATCGGACCCAGCGCCCGGCTCGGAATAGCCCTGGCACCAGCGGATCTCGCCGCGCACGATCTCTGGCAGGAAGCGCTTTTTCTGCTCTTCGGTCCCAAAGGCCAGCAGCGCCGGGCCCAGCATCCAGACGCCGAAACTGGCCAGGGCCGGCTGGGCCTTGATGCGGCGCAGTTCGGAGGCCAGCACCTTGGCCTCCTCGCGGCTGAGGCCGCCTCCGCCGTATTCCTTGGGCCATTCCGGCGCTGTCCAGCCCCGTGCCCCCATCCGCTCCAGCCACAGCTTATGCGCCGGGGTCTTGAAGGTGGGGTTTCGCCCGCCCCAGATCATCTCGTCGTCGGCCATCGGACCGCGACACTCGGCCGGGCAGTTCGCCTCCAGCCAGGCGCGCGTCTCGGCGCGGAATTGCTCCAGATCGGTCATTCCTCGTCTCCCATAGCGTGCGTCGCTGACCGGCCGAAACCGATGCGAGACATCGTTGGGACTGACCTTATCCAGGAAATCCCCGCCTTAGAAAGCGAAACCTGAATGCCGATCACCTAGAGCCTGATCGGCTGAGGTGGAATCGCTTCGCGATTCCGCTGATGCCGTGAATCAGGCTCCAGATTGATGCTGGAGCGAAATCTGAACCGAGTTGGACTGCATCCAACTCAACCGATTTCGCTCTAGCTGACGTAGCGTCAGATCAGGCCGTGACCCTTGGGCAGTTCGGCATAGCGGTGAACCCGCGTCGCCATCACCAGACCGAAGCCGATCATGACGGTCAGCATGACGGTGCCGCCGTAGGACAAGAGCGGCATCGGCACGCCCACGACCGGCGCCAGCCCCATCACCATCGCCCCGTTGATCAGTACATAGAGCGCGAATGTCGCCGTCACGCCCGAGGCCGCCAATCGCCCGAAGTGACTGTGCGACAGCGACGCGATCCTCAGCGAGATCAGAATGATGGCGGCATAGGAGGCCAGAAGCGTGAAGGTGCCCACAAAGCCGAACTCCTCGGCGAAGGCGGCGAAGATGAAGTCGGTCTGGCGCTCGGGAAGGAACTCCAGCTGGCTTTGGCTGCCCAGGCCGAACCCGCGCCCCAAAGGCCCGCCCGACCCCATGGCGATCTTGGACTGCACGATCTGATAGCCCTTGTCCGACATGTCGGCCTCGGGGTTCAGGAAGGTCAGCACCCGGTGACGCTGATAGTCGTGCATGCCGAACATCACATAGGGCGGCACCAGCACGGCGGCGGCGATGATCAGCGGCAGGATGATCCGCCAGCTCAGCCCGGCGACGAACATGATCGCCGCCCCCGTCAAACCGATCAGCATGGCCGATCCCAGGTCCGGCTGGTGCGCGACCAGCAGGAACGGCAAGCCGATGATCCCGACCGGGAAGATCAGCTTCCAATGGAAACTCGCCTCCGTGGCCGAGGCCCCGTGATACCAGCGCGCCAAGGCCAGCACGACGCCGATCTTCATGATCTCGGACGGCTGGATGCGGGTGAAGCCCAGGTCCAGCCATCGGGTGGCGCCCAAGGCTGTATAGCCCAGCGGCGTCTCCACCAGCGCCAGCATGAATAGCGCCATCCCGTAGATGGGATAGGCCAGAGCAAACCAGTAGCGGATGCTGATCAGCGACAGCATCAGCATCAGCGCCAGACACATGCCGAACCGGATCAGGTGCTTCATCGCCCACGGCGACCAGGATCCGCCGGCGACCGAATACAGCATCAGGGCGCCGGTGCCGGACACCACGCACAGCAAGGCCGTCAGCCGCCAGTCGATCTGGCCCAGCTTGGTCGAGACGCGTTCGCGCTCGCCGGGACGTGACAGGGCCGAGGCGGTCAACGGCCGGGCTCGGACAGATAGGGTCGCGGACCGCTGGTCGCAGACGGCGCAGGGCGGCTCGGTTGCGGCGGGGCCACCACATCGGGCTCGGGCGCGGCGCCGACCACCCCGTCCTCGACGATGGCGTCGCCAGTCGGTTCGGGCGGCAGCGGCCGTTCGATCCGGGCTCGCATGTCCGGATCCTTGAGCAGCACGGTGCGCATCACCTCACGCGCACGCGGCGCACCGGCGGTCGCTCCGCCCTTGCCCCCGTGTTCGACGATGATGGCGACCGCATATCGCGGCGCATCCACCGGCGCGAACGCCACGAACAGGTTGTGGTCCTTCAGCGCCCAGATATTGCTCTTGCGCGAGCCGGAGCCGTAATTCCGGACCTGGGCCGTGCCGGTCTTGCCGGCCATCTGGATGTCGCCCAGGCCCAACTGGCTCTGGCGGTAGGCGGTGCCGGATCGATCGTTGGCCACGGCGATCATGCCCTGGCGCACATATTCCACGTGGGCCGGATCGAACGGCAGGTCCGGGGCCTCGGCTCCGCTGGGCTGTTCGACGCCGCCGATGGACTTGATCAGGCGTGGCTGAAGCTGCTTTTTCCCGTTCGCGAGGCGCGAGGTCATGACGGCCAGCTGCAGGGCGTTCACCGTGATCGCCCCCTGCCCGATAGCCACGGAGGTCGTCTCCCCCGGATGCCAGACCGGATCGCGCGGGAAGGTTCGCGCCTTCCATTCCGTGGACGGCAACAGGCCTTTGCGCTGGTTGCCGACGCCGATGTCGAACTCGTGCTCGAAGCCCAGCGCCAGCCCCGCCTTGCGGATGTTGTCCACGCCCGCGCGGTTGCACATGGCGTAGAAATAGACGTCGCAAGAGTTCTTGATCGCGTCGTGCATGTTCTGGGTGCCATGCCGCCCCCAGCATCGCTGCGTTCGGTTGCCCGTCCGATACGAACCCGAGCAGAACACCGTCAGCTTCGGATCGACGCCGGCTTCCAACAGAGCCAGCGCCGTGGTCGGCTTGAAGGTCGATCCCGGCGGGAAGGTGCCGTTCAGCGTCTTGTCCAGCAGCGGTTTGCGCTCATAGTCGGCCAGGGCGCGATAGGTCTTGCTCGGCACGCCGCCGACGAACAGATTGGGATCGAACGATGGCGCAGACATCATGCACAGGATGTCGCCGTTTCGCACATCCATGACCACACAGGCGCCCGACTCGTCGCCAAACACTTCCAGAGCCCGGTTCTGAACATCGGCGTCCAGCGTCAGGATGACTTCCTTGCCCGGCACGGCGGGCCGCGACCCGCCGATGTCCTCGGCGACGACGCGGCCTCGTGCATCGACCTCGACCCTATTGCCGCCCGGCTCTCCGCGCAGCGACGTATCCAGAGCCTTTTCCACGCCCTGGCGGCCGATGCGGAAGCTGGGATTGAACAGCAGGGCCGGCGGCTGCTCGCCCTTGTCCCGGATCGCCTTGACGTCCCGATCCGACACCTTGGCCACATAGCCGATGACGTGAGCGAACGATCCGCCGAACGGATAGTACCGCGCCTCGTTCATATCGACCATCACGCCGGGCAGTTCGTTGGCGTACTGATTGACCTTGGCGAACTCCTCCCAGGTCAGGTCGCTCTTGACCGGCACCGGGTTGAACTTGGACGCCGCATTGACGTCGCGGATGATCGCGCGACGGCGCTCCAGCGTGTCGGGCAGCAGCCGTCCCAAAAGGTCCAGCGTTTGGTCCAGATCCTTGGTCTCGTCGCGCACCACCAGCACACGGAAGCTGGGGCGATTGCCGGCGATGACGACGCCGTTGCGGTCTTTGATCAGGCCGCGCGGCGGCGGGACCATGCGAAAGTTGAACTGGTTCTGCGACGACAGGGTCGCATACTCCTGAGCCTGCACGACCTGCAACTGGCCCAGCCGTCCGATCAGCGCGGTAATCCCCAGCGCTGTCGCCCCGCCCAGCACGAAGGTGCGCCGCAGGAAGGACCCCTGACGCTCATTCACATCGGCAAAGAAGATGGAGGGCTCGCCGCTCATCGGAACCGAATATCTCCGTCGTCGAATCGCTCAAGCATCCAGTTGGCGATCGGAAACAGGAGCAGCGTCGGCACGACCTGTCCGACCAGCGGCAGGATCGCCGGCGCGTTCGTCGCCCGCATGGTCACCACCAGATAGGCCAGAAAGAAGGCGCCCAGCGTACAGGCGGCATAGGCCCCGAAGCGGATCATCCCCTCATGCCCCGCCAGCAGATTGCGCGACAGCAGCACCGTTCCATAAACGCCCATCAGACACAGCGCCCACAGACCCAGCGGCGTATTCCAGAAGAGATCCAGGAACAGGCCGATCAGAAACAAGACGGCCGGCGCAAGCATCGACGGCCGGATCAAGGGCCAGGCGAAGGCCAGGATCATCGGAATGACCGGCTCGGGCAGATGCAGACCGAACAGCTGGAGCGGCGTTCCCAGAACGACCGTCGCGGCGAGGACGAGTAGGGCCGGATAGACGATCCACTGAAGAGGTCCGACAACGCGAACCGCGACGGGCCGTCTCACGCCGCGCCTCCCGGAGCGGGCGCCGGCGCAGGGCTCGGCGCAACCGGTGCAGGCGACGGGGTCGAAGCCGCAGGCCTCGGAGACGTCACGGCCGGACGGGCCGCAGTCGGCGCAGCGGCGGGCGCGGGCGTTGGCGCTGGCGTCGCCGCCGCAGCACGCGCTCGTTCGGCCTGAGCCTGCTGCGCCGCCGCACGACGAGCGGCGGCGTCACGGATCGCTCCGACCTCGGCCGCGCTCGGCTCCGGCGCCGTCGTCAGGCCTGCGAGCGGCGGCGCATTCAAGGCGTTCGGGCTGACCAGTTGTCCAAAGCTCTGGAACAACAGCACGCGAACATAGTCGATCGCGCCGTGATCGCTGAACAGCTTGACCCGCCAGGCGCCGTCCACACCCTTGGCGGCGACCCCGATCGGCAGACCACGCGGCAGACCGCCGCCGTCCCCCGAACTCAGAATACGGTCACCCGCCTTGATGGAACCCGATCCGCGAATGAACTCCAGACGCGGGCTGTCGCCGCCGTCGCCGGTCAGCATGGCGCGCGCATCGGTGCGCTCGATCATAACAGGGGTGCGCGACGCCACATCCGTCAGCAGCACGACGCGGCTGACGCCGCCCGTCACGCCCGTCACCCGACCAACCAGTCCATGTTCCGTCACGACCGGATTGCCGATCCGCACGCCCTTGGCCGAGCCGACGTCGATCAGCTTGGCGTTGGAGAAGGGACCGCGCGATTCCGAAATCGCCCGTCCCGTGGCCATGGGCACCGGCGGCTCGGTGCGCAGACCCAGCAGGGCCTCATAGCGGCCGTTGATGTTCTTTTGAGCGATCGCTTCGTCACGCCAGCCGCGTAGTTCAGCGATCTCGGCTTTCAGGCGGCGGTTCTCGCCGATGGCGAAGAAATAGCCGCCGACGTAGTCGCGCGCGGCCCCGGCCCAGCGCACCGGCGCGGCGAAGACCCCGCCCACCGGCCCGGCCGCCGCTTCGAAACCGCCGCGCGCCGCGCCCATGGTCGAGCCGCCCTCGGACGTGGTCCGATCGCCCAGCAACAGGACGACCGCGCCGATGACGGCCACGACGACGACGACCGCGGCGGTCCACGCCAGCGGCACCTTGATGTTTTCAAAAGGGCCGTCGCGAAACGCCACGGGCGACCTTCCACTCAAAGGGGTTGGAATCGGCAGGACGCCCCCTGCCGCTGAGCCTGCCTATCGCAAAATCAAGGCCGGAATGGAACCGTGATCACGCAGGCCTGACAAGGATTTGCAGCCAAGCTTTCACTTGGCCGCAACGGACGGATCAGAGCGCGGAGTCGAGAACGCCCTTCATCCAGCGCGGGTGCTCCAGCACGCGGCCGCAGCCGATGGCTACGCACGACAGCGGATCATCGGCGACCGAGACCGGCAGGCCGGTGTGATCGCGGATCTCGACGTCCAGGCCGCGCAGCAGCGCGCCGCCGCCCGTAAGCATGATGCCCTTGTCGGCGATGTCGGCGGCCAGTTCCGGCGGCGTGGCTTCCAGCGCGACCTTCACGGCCTCGATGATCTGGGTGACCGGCTCGGCCAGGGCTTCCGCCGCCTGACGCTCCGAAATGCGCACCTCGCGCGGCACGCCCTGCATCAGGTCGCGGCCCTTGACCTCGATCGACAGGCCTTCGCCGTCGGCCGGGATGCGGGCGGTGCCGATGTCCTTCTTGATGCGTTCGGCGGTCGTTTCGCCGATCAGCAGGTTATGGTTGCGGCGCATGTAGCTGATGATGCTGTCGTCCATCTTGTCGCCGCCGACGCGGACCGAACGCGAATAGACAATGCCCGACAGCGACAGGACGGCGACTTCCGTCGTGCCGCCGCCGATGTCGACGACCATCGAGCCGGTCGGCTCGTGGATCGGCAGGCCGGCGCCGATCGCGGCGGCCATGGGCTCGTCGATCAGGCCCACGCGGCGCGCCGAGGCGTTCAGGCAGCTGTCGTTGATCGCGCGACGCTCGACCGCCGTGGCGCCCGAGGGCACGCAGACGATGATCTTGGGGTTCACGAAGCCCTTGCGATTATGAACCTTGCGGATGAAGTGCTTGATCATCTCTTCGGCGACTTCGAAGTCGGCGATGACGCCGTCGCGCATGGGGCGGATCGCCTCCATGTGGCCCGGCGTGCGGCCCAGCATCTGCTTGGCCTCGATCCCCACGGCGTGAACGACCTTGCGCCCCCCGACGTTTCTCAGCGCCACGACCGACGGCTCGTTCAGGACGATGCCCTTGCCCTTCATGTAGATCAGGGTGTTGGCGGTGCCCAGGTCCATCGCGATGTCGTTGGAGATCGCGCCGAAAAGGGAGAAGCTCATGGGAATCGATACCGTTGTTAGCTGGCAGGGCGTCTAGATGTCTCAGTCGACCTGGCGACGCCCCAACTGCCCTGACATCCCCACGCCGGACAGTTCCTGATCGTCTTCGCCACGCCTACTAGCGGCGGGTTTGCCCGTATGAAACCGGGAATACAAGCCCCGATGACAGTGTCGTCATATGGAGAGGGCTATCGAGGCACGACGCCTGTGGACACCGGCTTCAGGATGTCGGCCTGCCGTCGCGCTTCGGAACGACGGCCAGGGCGTCCGCCGCCTCCATCGTGGGATACAGCGTGTCCTCCTCGCGGGCGACCCGATGCGCCAAGGCGCCGATCAACCCCTTGGTTACAGAGGCGAAACGCTCCCGATCCCTCAGAATGCGGGCCTGTGACCACTCTTCGAAATAGTGCGCCCAAACGCCGCTCAGAGCCCCCATGTCCTCAACATAGTGCTGCGCGAGGTCGCGAACCGAATGATCTTGGGACCGCATCAGTACGGGATAAAGTTCGCCGTCCTCGATCGCGAGATGCTCGGTCAGAGCCGTATTCAGCGCACGCATCAGCTCACGGGCGCAGATCGCATCGTCCGACGTTTTCATAATGGCGGCGGTCCCGCCCAGGGCGCTGGCCAGTCGAATGATCCGGCCGTGCTGCGTCTTCAGAATACGGACATCCATGGCGACGCCTCCAAAGCAACACCATGCAACCTCTGGATGAACGGAATCTAAATAGCAGGCTAAGCAAATCCCCTCATTCGCCGCGCGCGATCTCGCGCCGCTTCACCAGTTCACGCACCACCAGCATCAGCGCCAGCCAAGCCAGCGCCACGCCAGCCAGTATGGCCGAGGTCCAGATCCCGTCGCCGCTGACCGCCGTCATGAAGGATCCGCCGAAGAAGGCGACCAGCGCGGTCTTCGGCAATACGCCCAGCGCGCACCCCGCCAGAAAGCCCGGGAACGACGCCCTCGCCGCCCCGAACGCCATGTTGACGACGATGAACGGCGCCGACGGCACGTTGCGGATCATGAAGCTGGCGTAGAAGGCGTTCTTGCCGACGAACCGCGTCAGCCGTCCGACCGTCTTGCCGCCGTGCCGCGCCAGCAGCCGCGCCGTGGGTCCGCGTCCCAGCCAGTAGGTCACGCCCGCCGACACGACCGTCGCGATCCAGCTGTATAGAAAGCCGAACCATGGCCCGAACGCCACGACGCAGGCGGCGATCAGGATGAACTGCGGCGCGCCGAAAAAGGCCGAGACCGTGAACACCACGATGGCGGCGACCAGCCCCCAGGGCCCCTGACGGAACCCGCCCAGCCAGTCTTCCAGCCGCCCCTCGGCCTCCAGCCCCAGTTGGCTCTTGCCCACAGCGAACAGGGCGATCATCGCGCCCAGCAGCAGGGCCGTCGCCAGCACGGCGCGCCAGCGACGCGCCTCCATGTTCGACAGAAAATCGATGATCCAGCGCATCAGAGCCGCCGCTTATCATCCCATCTATGCATTAGCGAGCATCAGCGCATTGTCCCGAGGGGCGACGCCGCGTAAACAACCCCGCCTCCCCGGCAAAAACTTCCAAAACCACGGGATAGTTCATGTCCAGCCTGCAATCTTCCGCCCTCGCCCGCGTCAAGCCCTCGGCCACCATCGCCGTCACCGCGCAGGCCCGGAAGCTTAAAGCCGAAGGCCGCGACGTGATCGGCCTGGGCGCCGGCGAGCCGGACTTCGATACGCCCGAAAACATCAAACAGGCGGCGATCGACGCGATCAACCGCGGCGAGACAAAATACACCGACGCCGACGGCATGCCCGAGCTGAAGGCGGCCATCGTCGCCAAGTTCAAGCGCGAGAACGATCTCGACTATACGGCCGCCAACATTCACGTCGCGCCGGGCGGCAAGCCCGTCATCTTCAACGCCCTGGTCGCCACGCTGAACCCCGGCGACGAAGTCATCGTGCCCGCCCCCTACTGGGTCAGCTATCCCGATATGGTGCTGCTGGCCGGCGGCGAGCCCGTGACGGTGGTTGGCGAGGAGAAGGACGGCTTCAAGTTGCTGCCCGCTGTGCTGGAAGCCGCGATCACGCCCCGCACCAAGTGGCTGATCCTGAACAGCCCGTCCAACCCCACCGGCGCCGCCTACACCCGCGCCGAGCTTGAAGCCTTGGCCGAGGTCCTGCGTCGCCATCCCCACGTGTGGGTGCTGACCGACGACATGTACGAGCACCTCGTCTATGGCGACTTCGAATACACCACCATCGCCCAGGTGGCGCCGGACCTGATCGACCGCACCCTGACGGTCAACGGCGTGTCCAAGGCCTATGCCATGACCGGCTGGCGCATCGGCTACGCCGGCGGCCCCAAGCCGCTGATCGATTTGATGCGCAAGGTGGCCAGCCAGACCACGTCCAACCCGTCCAGCATCAGCCAGTGGGCGGCTGTCGAGGCGCTGAACGGCCCGCAGGACTTCATCCCTGAGCGCAAGGCCGCTTTCGAAAAGCGCCGTGACCTCGTTGTCTCGATGCTCAACCAGGCGGCTGGCATCACATGCGCCACGCCCGAGGGCGCCTTCTACGTCTATCCGTCCATCGCCGGACTGATCGGCAAGACGACCGAGACGGGTATCGCCATCGACGGCGATTCCACCTTCGCTGCGGAACTGCTGAACGCCGAGGGCGTCGCCGTCGTCCAGGGCGAGGCTTTCGGCCTGAGCCCCTATTTCCGCATCAGCTACGCCACCTCGGACGCCGTGCTGGAAGAAGCCTGCACCCGCATCCAGCGCTTTACGGCCTCGCTGCGCTGAGAACCGATACGTGGGCCCGAAAAAACATAATTCGGGCCCGCACTTCCTAAGCCCCCTCGGCAGGACAAGGATAGGGCCGTATTTCTGGTGGACATGCCTGGTCCACCTCGTCGTGTTCCCAGCCGGATTTTTTTATCTCATTCTGACTTCGCTGGGTAATCGAAAATACGAAGGCCCCTTACTTGGAATACCGGGCGTTCCCGAAATCCTTCTAATCGGCGGCTTCTGCATTTGGCTTCTGATCGCCCTGACCACGCGACGATTGCGGGATGCTGGGTTCTGGCCTTGGCTAGCTCTCGCGGTCTTGATTCCGGGGATAGGCCAGTTGCTGATTATTGCGCTCTGGTTTTCCCCGACCAAGGAACTGCGGTCTGCTTGGCGCGGCATCGATTGAGGCCGCAGCCGCCCCGCTCTATTTGACCGGCTGCGTATAGACGACCCGGCAATCGCCATCGATGGTCGTGTAGCGGTTGTTCGACGCGTCGACGAACGAGATCCGGCCGCCGTCGTCATATTCGACCTTGCCGGTCGAGCGTCCCTTGAAGTTCTCCACTCCATAGGTCCAGCAGGTGATGTCCGCCGGCTTGTCGCCCCAGGTGGCGTCGTTGCGCGCTCGTTTGCTGTCGGTGCAGGCGGACAGTCCGCCGGTCAGGGCACCGGTCAGGGCAAGGGCGGCGGCGGTGTCGACGAGCGCTTTCATAGGCTCAGCCTTGCACGGACGCCGTCCAAGGAAAAGGGCCGCCCCGGCGATGCCGGGACGGCCCAACTTTCGACGATGGCGCTCGACCTATGGCCGGCTGGCCATGCCCAGCTTCACAGGCTTGGCGTCGTCAGCCAGGGTGCCGCGCTTGACGCCCCACAGAAGGATGATCGGCGCGCCGACATAGATCGACGAATAGGTGCCGATGATGATGCCGAACATCAGAGCGATGGAGAAGCCGAACAGGGCCTCGCCGCCGAAGATGGCCAGAGCCGCCAGCACCATGACGGCGGTCACGCCGGTGATGATGGTCCGCGACAGGGTCTCGTTCAGCGACAGGTCGATCACGTCGCGCAGCGGCATGGTCTTGTACTTGCGCAGGTTCTCGCGAAGACGGTCGAACACGACGACGGTGTCGTTCATCGAATATCCGATGACGGTCAGGACGGCGGCGACCATGTTCAGGCTGAACTCCAGCTTGAACAGCACGATCAGCCCGAACGTCAGGATCACGTCGTGCAGCAGACCGACCACGGCGCCGAACCCGAACTGCGGTTCGAACCGGAACCAGATGTAGAGGAACATCAGGCCGATCGCGACGCCCAGAGCCAATAGGCCCGAGGTGAACAGTTCGCCCGACACCTTGGAGCCGACGACGCTGACGCCCGAATAGTTGACCTGACCGACTGCGCCGCTGATAGCGCCCTCGACCTGGTTGACGACCTGGGTCTGATCGCGGCCTTCCGGCACCTGGAAGCGAAGAATGGCGGTCGAGCCGTCATCGACATTGGTGTCGCGGCGCGCGATGCCCTGAACCTGGACGTCGCCTAGGTTCAGGCCATTCACGGCCTCGCGGACCCGATCCAGCTCGATCGTCTGACCCGCCGGCTTGGACACTTCCATCGAGGCGCCGCCCCGGAAGTCGATGCCCATGTTCAGGCCGGGATAGAAGCAAGACACGATCGCCGCGACGCACAGGATCACCGACAGAACGCCGGCGAACCGCGCATATTTGACGAAGTGGAAGTTCGTCTTCTGCGGCAGCAGTTTGATGAGGGGCCATCCACGCATCGCCATCACTCCGCGATCGGCAGTTTTTTGGGCTTGGCCGTCTTGAGCCAGTAGCCGAGCAGGACCTGGGCGACCAGGACCGACGAGAAGACCGAGGTGAACACACCGATGGTCAGGGTCCAGGCGAACCCGCGAACAGGGCCTTCGCCGAACACGAACATGATGCCCGCCGCGACCAGGGTGGTCAGGTTGGCGTCGATGATGGTGCCCATGGCCTTGTTGAAGCCGGCGTCCATAGAGGCGATGACGCTGCGGCCCGCCCGGGCCTCGTCACGCATACGCTCATAGATCAGCACGTTGGCGTCCACCGCGACCGCGAAGGTCAGGATCAGACCGGCGATGCCTGGCAAGGTCAGCGTCGCCTGGGTCAACGACATGGCCGCCACGATCAGCACGCCGTTCAGCACCAGGCCGACCACCGAAACGCCGCCGAACAGCAGGCCATAGGCCAGGATCATGAACAGCACGATGATGGCGAAGCCGACGGCGGTCGACAGGGCGCCGGCGGCGACCGCGTCCGCGCCCAGTTCGGCCGTCACGGTGCGGCGCTCCTCGACGTTCAGCGGCGCCGGCAGGGCGCCCCCGTTCAGCAGGTTCACCAGCGTCGCCGCTTCTTGGATCGAGAAGTTGCCTGTGATCTGACCCGAGCCCGAGGTGATCGCGCTCTGGATCGTCGGGGCCGAAATGACCTTGCCGTCCAGGATGATGGCGAAGGGCTTCTGCAGATTGGCGGCGGTGGCCTCGCCGAAGCGCCGCGCGCCGGCGCCGTCGAAGCGGAAGTCGATGGCCGGGCGGCCGCTCTGGTCCGAACCGACGCCGGCGCGGGTCAGGTTCTCACCCGACACCAGCACGCGCTTCTTGACCAGATAGGGCGTGCCGTCCTCGCCTTGCAGCAGTTCGGAATCGGGCGGCACACGGCCGGCCAGGGCGTCCTGAACCGAATTCTCGACATCGACCATCTGGAAGGTCAGCTGCGCCGTCTGGCCGATGACTTCTTCCAGCTTGCTCGGATCGCTCTCGCCCGGCGCCTGGACCACGATCCGATCGGCGCCCTGGCGGGTGATGGAGGGTTCGCGCGTACCCAGGCTGTCGATCCGGCGGCGCACCACCTCGATCGACTGGTCCACGGCCGTCGCGCCCATGCCGTTCAGCGCGGCGTCGGTATAGGCGAAGCGGATGCGGTTGTCGCCCAGGCGCGTGGCGGTGCGTTCGGCCTGGCCGCCCGGTCCGACCTGACCGCCCAGCTGTTGCAGCGCCTTGAACGCGGCATCGCCCTGGGCCGGATTGGCCAGGGTGACGACCACGCCGCCGGCTTCACGCTGGAAGCCGTTGGTGGCGACGCCCGCACCGTTCAGCGTGACCCGAACGTCTTCGATCAGGTTGGTGACGCGCTTTTCGCGCATCGCCGGCACATCGACTTCCAGCAGTAGATACGAACCGCCCTGAAGGTCCAGCCCCAGGTTCAGCTTGTTCTTGGGCATGAAGCCGGGCAGCGCCTCGCGTTGCTGATCCGACAACAGGTTCGGGAACGCCAGCAGACAGCCGAGAACGGCCGCGACGACGACGAGAATGACTTTCCAGCGCGACAGCTGAATCATGAGGGCGGTCCAGGTATCGGCGGATACGCGAGCGTATCAGGCCTTGGAATCGTTGGCGGCGATGGCGGTGCGGTTGCGCACCTCGGCGATCATGGCCTTGACCACGCGCACATTGACGCTGGGCGCGATCTCGACGTTGACCTCGGCCTCTTCGACGCGGGTGACCTTGCCGATCATGCCGCTGCCCAGGACGACGGTGTCGCCACGCTTGACGGCGGCGATGGCGGTCGCGTGCTCCTTAGCGCGCTTCTGCTGCGGACGGATCAGCAGGAAGTAGAACAGGATGAAAATACCGATGATGGGCGCAAACCCGATCAACTGCGCCGTCAAGCCGCCTTCAGCGCCCATGGGTCGTCTCCGAACATAGAAGGGTAGCCCTCGTCGGAGCCCCCATTAAAACGAGGCGCGGAACCTAGGGCCGCGCCTCGCAGATTGCAACGCGGCGAAAGCGCTACCTGGGCAACACTGTCAAAGGATCGACGGCGACCGGATCGTCGCCGCGCATCTGACGGGTCTCGAAGTGGATCGAGGGGCGTCCGTCGCCGGCCGTCAGACCCACGGTGCCGATCTGCTGGCCGGCGCGAACGTCGTCCCCGTCCTTGACCGTCGCCGAACCCAGATGGCCATAGACGGTGCGCCAACCGTTGGCGTGCACGATCAGCACCGTCAGCCCCTGCCCCACCAGATCGCTGCCGACATAGGCCACGCGCCCGGCCGCAGAGGCGCTGACCGTCGCGCCGGCCGAGGCGCCGATGTTGATGCCGTTGTTGCGCTCGCCCATGCCGACCGGGCCGAACCGCCGCACGATGTCGCCGCGCACGGGCCACAGCAGGTTCGGCTGACCGGCAGCGGCGCCGGCGGCGTTAGTCTGTTCGACAGGCCGCGTCTGGACCGGAAGCGCCGCATTGCCCGAGGGCGGCGGCGGGGGCGGCGGCACGGCGCCGTTGTTGGGCACCAGCACGCCGACGGGCGAGGCGCCGGTCGCGTAAGGATCGCGGCCGGTATCCACCGCCGCTTCAGGCAGTATGATTCGCTGGCCGGTCGTGATCGCCCCGCGCGGCCCCAGTCCGTTCAGATCGATCAGCGTCTGAACCGGCGTCTGGAAGCGGCGTCCCACGCCCGAGATCGTGTCGCCCGGTTGGATCACATAGGCCGCGCCCGGACGCACCGGGGCCGAGGACGACGGATAGGACGGCGGCGTATAGGCGGGCGGCTGCGACGCCGGCGGCTGATAGGTCGGTTGGCTCGGACCGACATTGACCGTCGGCGGCAAGGCCCCGCCGTCGACCTGACCGATCGGCGCCGTCGCGGGCGGCGGCGATTCATAGGGGGCGGGACGATAGGGCTGGTTCGAATTCTGGCCGGCGTTCGGATAGGTCGGCTGCTGCGGATAGGCGCCCTGCCCCGGACCATAGGCTGGCGCCGGGTTCGCATGCGTCGAATAGCGCGGCTCCGAAGGATAGCTGATGCAGGCCGCCGTGCTCAACGCCGCCCCCGCGACCAGAACCGCTCTCATCCAGCCCGAAATCATCGCCACCGGCTGCTCCCATTCGTGGTTAAACTCGCCCGCCCGGTGTGCCCGCTCGCGCCCCATAAGCCAACCCCGCAAACCGCACGGAATTGGGGCGCGAAGGTTAACGGCTCAAACAGCGAGCAACCCGGTCGCGAGCGATAGCCAGCAAAAAGGAGCCTATCCCTCCTTTGCCGTCCCCTCGACCAGGGGCACGAAACGCACTTCCGTCAGACTTTCGCGGTGGAACGACCCGTCGCCTTGCCCGACGTAGCGATGCAGCATCTGCACCGACGTGCGTCCCACAGGCGCGACCAGCACCCCGTTCGGCTTCAGTTGTTTCAGCAGTTCGGTTGGCTCGGTCGGCGACGCGGCCGTGACCATGATCCGGTCGAACGGCGCCTGTTCGGCCCAGCCCAGGCCGCCGTCGCCGTGCTTGGTGATGACGTTCTCGATCTTCAGCACCCGCAGTCGCGCTTCGGCCTCGACCAGCAGACTGCGATACCGCTCCACCGAATAGACATAGCGCGCCAGCCGGCTCAGCACCGCGCACTGATACCCGCTGCCGGTGCCAATCTCCAACACCCGGTGACGCGCCTGCACCTCCAGCGCCTGGGACATCAGTCCGACGATATAGGGCTGGCTGATCGTCTGGGCGCAGTCGATCGGCAGGGCCTGATCCTCCCACGCCTGATCCAGGAACTTCTCGTGCACGAAGACCGCGCGGTCGATGCTCTCCATCGCCTTCAGCACGCGCGGATCCGTGACCCCCTGCTGCCGCAGCGACAGGATCAGCCGCCCGGCCCGGTCGTCGTGCAGATTCATGCGGCGGTCGCCACGCTCTTCGGCGGCGCCCCGCCCAGCACCTTTTTCAGGTCATTCACGCTGGTCATGTGCGTCAGGTCGATATGCAACGGCGTGACCGAGATTCGCCCCTCCTCGATGGCCCGCAGGTCCGTGCCCTCGGCATGCTCCTGCTTTTCACCCCGGAAGCTCATCCAGTAATAGTCCCGTCCGCGCAGGTCCGTGCGCCGCACCGCGTGCATCTCGCCGACATTGCGGAAGCCCTGGGTCGTCACCTCGACCTGATCGACCGCTTCGGGCGGCCGGTTGGGGAAGTTCAGGTTCATCACCACGCCATTCGCCCATTTCTGGTCCAGCAGGCGACTGATGATCGCAGGCGCGAAGGCCTCAGCCGTCTCCCAGTGCGCAACCACCTCGTCGTGAAACCGCTCCAGGCTCTGGCTCAGGGCGATGGAGCGGATGCCGAACGCCATCCCCTGCAAGGCACCCGCCACCGTGCCGGAATAGCTGACGTCTTCGCCGATATTGTGCCCGCGATTGACGCCCGACAGCACCAGATCGGGCTTCTCCGGCATCAGGTCATTGACCGCCAGCACGACACAGTCGGTCGGCGTGCCCGTCACCGCGAACCGCTTCTCGCCCAGGTTCAGCACCCGCAGCGGCTCGGTCAGGGTGATCCCCCGCCCCTTGCCCGACTGTTCGACGGCGGGCGCGCACACCCACACGTCGTCGCTCAGCGTGCGCGCGATCCGCTCGAGGCATTCCAGACCTTCGGCCTCGATGCCGTCGTCGTTGGTCAGAAGAATACGCATCAGCCGCCCACGACCTGCAGACCGCCCATATAGGGCTGCAACACCGCCGGCACGGCGATCCGCCCGTCGTCCTGCTGATAGTTTTCCATGATCGCCACCAGCGTCCGGCCGACCGCCAGCCCCGAGCCGTTCAGCGTATGGACGAACTCGGTCTTCTTCTCGCCGGCGCGCTTGAACCGCGCGTCCATGCGCCGCGCCTGGAAGTCTCCGCAGTTCGAACAGCTGCTGATCTCGCGATAGGTTCCCTGGCTGGGCAGCCAGACCTCCAGGTCGAAGGTCTTCTGGGCCGAAAAGCCCATGTCGCCCTTGCACAGCAGCATCCGCCGGAACGGCAGCTCCAGCGCCTTCAGCACGGCCTCGGCGCACTGCGTCATCCGTTCATGCTCGGCGTCGCTGTCCTCCGGCCGTGCGATGGACACCATCTCGACCTTACTGAACTGGTGCTGGCGGATCAGCCCGCGCGTATCACGTCCCGCCGACCCCGCCTCGGCCCTGAAGCACGGCGTCAACGCCGTCATCCGCATCGGCGTGGCGAGGTCGTCCTCAGACAGGATGGTCTCGCGCGCGAGATTGGTCAGGGAGACTTCGGCGGTGGGGATGAGCCAGCGTAACCGCTCTGTTGGCGTCACCTCGTCGCTTTGTATGGTGACTGTGTCGTTTTCCCAGTTCGGAGATACTTTGGTGGTGGGCTTGATATATGCACCATCCACCAAGGCTGACCTTTCAGAGCTCGCGCTCCACCCCACCAAACTGCTTGCAAAAAACAAGTCGTTTTCAAACTTCGGCAACTGTCCAGTCCCGAACATCGCCTCGTCCCGCACCAGATAGGGCGGGTTCACTTCCAGATAGCCGTGCTGGTCCGTCTGCATATCCAGCATGAACTGGCCCACGGCCCGTTCCAGCCGCGCCAGCTGGCCCTTCAGCACCGCGAACCGGGCGCCCGACATCTTCGCCGCCGCCTCGAAGTCCAGCATCCCCAGGGCCTCGCCCAGGTCGGCGTGGTCCTTGGCCGGACCGGTGCGACGCGGCTCGCCCCAGGTCGAGACCTCGACATTACCCGCCTCGTCCTCGCCGTCCGGCACATCCTCGGCCGCCAGGTTCTTCTGCGCCGCCAGCAGGTCGCGCAGTTCCTTGCCGACGCGCGCCTCGACCTCGGCCGCCGCCGCGATATCGCCCTTCAGCGCCTCGACCTCGGCCTTGAGGCGATCCGCCTCTGCCATGTCCTTGCGCCCCATGGCGGCGCCGATCAGCTTGGAGGCCGCATTGCGCTTGGCCAGGGCGTCCTGACCCGTCGTCTGGGCGTGACGCAGTTCGCCGTCCAGCCGCAGGATGTCCGCCACCAGCCCGTCGGCCTCATCCACTCCGCGCGACGACCAGCCCGCCACGTAAACCTGGGGGTTCTCGCGAATGGCTCTGATGTCGTGCATGGTCTGAAACTTCGGCTGGGCGGGAGAAGCCGAACGCTCTACCCGCCCACGCAGAATCGGGCAACGCGAGAAGCTCGCACCATCGTCTCCTCCCCACTTGTGGGGAGGGGGACCGCGAAGCGGTGGAGGGGTTCTAGACGCCGCTTAAGCGCCGGGATGCGCTGAAGAGCCCGTGCATCTCTCCGCTGCGCTCCGAGCCACCTCCCCATGATATGGGGAGGAGACGATGCTCAGCCATCGCAATGCCGCTGGTCCACTCGCAGCGATTTCAACCGCTTGCCGATTTATGTGCGCCTTTTCCCGTCCACGGGGTCAAACAGCGCCATAATGCACCCGTCTCGTCGCATGGAGGGCTCGTAAGGCCTGCGACCTTGCGGCGGCGAGAGCGGAGGGAACGGGGGCGATGGTGAAACTCTATCGCGCCGACAGCGACTCATGGAGCGCCGTCGGAGGGTCGAGGGGGATACTCGGCCGCACTCGGGACGGTCCTCGCAGGGACCGCCGACCCGTCGCAGGCTTATGGGGTTAGGCGATAAGACCGCCACCGCTCGGCGCCCCGAGCTTGCAGGCCAACCAACCGCGCGGAGCGTCATACCCTTCGTCGAAACGGTAACTCAAACCACAGAACTCCGGGCGAAGGCCCGGCGCTCCGCCCAGCCCTCCACCAACTTCGCTGCGATTGCGCGAAGGCGCCGTCGCACGTCCAAACATCCCAATTCACCCGCTTGAGAATCGCGCCTACAAACGGATCATGGCTACGCTTCGCCCCGACACGCTGGCGACCTCGCTCGCGCGCATCTTCGAAGGTCGCATGGTCGACCGGGCCAGCTGGTTCGCGCTGACCGGCGGCGAGCCGCTGTTCACCGAGGGCGATCCGGCCGACACCCTGTATCTGGTTCGCTCCGGCCGACTGGGCGTGTTTCGGATGGAGGCGGATCAGCCGCCGCACATGCTGGGCGTGGTCAAGGCGGGGGAGCCGGTGGGCGAGATGGCCATGCTGGCCGGCACGCCGCACACCGCCACCGTCGTCGCCCTGCGGGACAGCGAGATCCTGGCCCTGCCGCGCGAAGCCTTCTTCGAGGCCGCCCGCACCGAACCGGACCTGATGGTCGAGCTGTCGCGGCTGATGATCCACCGCGCCCGCGAACGCACCGCCGGCGCATCCGAGCCCAGCGTCTTCGGCTTCGTCTCGGCCCGTCCCCGGCCCATCCGCGCCTTCGTCGAACGCATCGCCGCCGCCATCCAGGCCATGGGCTTCACCTGTCAGGTCATCGACCAGTCGGCCCTGGCCTCGGCGTCCGAATGGTTCAGCCGGGTGGAGGGCGACCACGACTATGTCCTCTATGTCGCCGAACAGGATCAGCCCGCCTGGGCCAGCCTGTGCGCGCGTCAGGTGGACCGGATGTTCATCGTCGGCAGCGGCCTTCTGGCGCCGCCGTCCGCCGTGCCGCGCCGTCAGGGCTTCGGCGACGGCCGCCGCCTGACCGACCTGATCCTGCTGCGCGATCCGCGCATGCATCACCCGGCCAACACGCGCGTGTGGCTGGATGCGCTACAGCCTGACCGCTGGTTCCACTGCGTCGAGGGACTGGCCAAGGACGCCGAGCGGATCGCCCGCGTCGTCACCGGCACGGCGGTCGGACTGGTCCTGTCCGGCGGCGGCGCGCGGGCCTATTGCCACATCGGCGCGATCCGGGCGCTGGAAGAGGGCAAGGTCCCCATCGACTTCGCGGGCGGCGCCTCCATGGGCGCGGTCGTCGCCGCCGGCCCGGCCCTGGGCTGGTCCTTCGAACGGCTGGATTTCGAGATCCGGCGCGCCTTCGTCGAGTCCGATCCGCTGTCGGACCTCGCGGTGCCGATCATCGCCATGTCCCGCGCCCGCAAGGTCGCCCGTCTGCTGGAACAGGCTTACGGCGACATCGACCTGGCGGACCTGGCCCTGCCCTTCTTCGCCGTCTCCTCGAACCTGACCTCGGGCCGGATCGAGGCGCATCGCACGGGCCTGATGCGGCGGGCCATGCGCGCCTCCATCGCCATTCCCGGCGTCCTGCCGCCGGTCGTCATGGACGGTCAGGTGCTGGTGGACGGCGCCGTGCTGAAGAACTTCCCCACCAGCGTCATGCGCCAGCTGAACAGCGGCCCCATCATCGGCGTCGACATGTCCCAGACGCGCGGCGTCGATCCCCAGGCGCTGGAGAATCCGCCGTCCTGGTGGAAATGGGTCCTGTCCGGAGCCTGGAAGGCCGGCCCGCCCATCGTCTCGATCCTGATGCGCTCGGCCACCATCACCACCGACGTCGAGATGACGCAGTCGCGCGCCGACGCCGACGTCCTGATCCTGCCCCAGGTCGCCGGCAGCGATATTCGCGACTGGAAGACCTACGACGGCCCCGTCGCCATCGGCTACGAGGCGACAAAGGCGGCGCTCGCCGACCTTGCCTGCCCCGTCACCCAGATGCGCCACTGCCCCAGCGCGCCCCCGGCGCCCTCACCTGCCCCTTAGAGGGGTGCGCAGGCCCGCTTCAGCCAATCCAGCGCCTCGCCATCCATCAACGGCCCGACCTTGGCCAGCGTTTCGGCGTGATAGGCGTCGACATAGGCTCGCTCGTCCGGCGTCAGCATCTCGACCGCGATCAGCTTGCGGTCGATCGGTGCGAACGTCAGCTGTTCGAACCCGTGCATCGGCCGCTCGCCGCCCTCGGGAACCTCAGCGGGCGTCACGACCTGCAGGGTCTCGATACGGATGCCCCAGTGGCTTTCACGGTAATAGCCGGGCTCGTTGGACAGGATCATCCCTTCCAGCAGCGGCTGGGACGTGCCCCATTTCGCGATCCGCTGCGGCCCCTCGTGGACCCCCAGATAGCTGCCGACGCCGTGGCCGGTTCCGTGATCGTAATCCAGCCCCGCCGCCCACATCGGCGCCCTTGCAATGGCGTCCAGCGCCATGCCGCTGGTCCCCACCGGGAAACGGATCGTCGCCATGGCGATATGCGCCTTCAGCACCAGGGTGAACTTGTGGCGCTGATCTTCGCTCGGCTCCCCCACCGCCATGGTGCGGGTCACATCGGTCGTGCCGTCCAGATATTGGCCGCCGCCGTCCACCAGCAGCAGCGAGCCCTTCTCGACCTTGCGAATGCTGGCGCCCACCGGCTTGTAATGCGGCAAGGCCCCGTTCGGCCCGGCGCCGGCGATGGTGTCGAAACTCAAGTCCTTCAGCGCCCCGGTCTCCTCGCGGAATCGCTCCAGCGCCTCGACCACCTCGCGCTCGTCGGGCAGGGTCTCCTGCACCACCGTATCGACCCAGTGCAGGAACCGGCTCAGCGCCGCCCCGTCGCGAATGTGCGCCTGACGGCTGCCCTCGATCTCCACCGCATTCTTGGCTGCGCGGGGGATGGCGCAGGGATCCATCGCCCGCACCACCGTCGCGCCCGCCGCGTCCAGCCGGTCGAAATACCAGGCCGAGGACAGCGATGGATCGATCATGACCTTCTGGCCCGACAACCCGTCCAGCGCAGCCGGCAGCTGCTCGGTCGCCTCAATGCGGACATCGTCGCCCAGCCAGCCCGGCAGCGCATTCGTGACCTTGGCCGGGTCCAGGAACAGCCGCGCCTGTCCGTCCGCCGCCAGAATGGCCTGACCGATCGGCAGAGGCGAACGGATCACGTCCCCGCCGCGCACATTGAACAGCCAGGCGATCGACATCGGCGCCGTCAGCACCACCGCGTCTGCGCCGGCGTCCGCCACGGCCTTGCCGATTCGCGCCCGCTTGGACGCATGACTCTCGCCGGAATGGACGTCCTCATGCGGCACGACCGGCGCCGTCGGCTGGGCCGGACGATCGGCGCCCCAGGCCAGATCCAACGGATTGGCGTCGACGGCGCGCAACTCAGCCCCCGCCTTCTGCGCCGCAGTCTTCAGGGCGACCAGGGCATCCGGGCTGTGCAGACGTGGATCGTATCCGATCACCGCCCCCTTCGCCGCCGTCTCCAGATAGGCCGCCACGTCGTTGAGGTCGCGCCGCTCGAACAGGGCCGGATCGGTCTGGGCCTTCACCTGAACGGTGTAACGACCGTCGGTGAACATGCTGGCCCGATCTTGGAACACTACCGCCGCCCCGGCCGAGCCGGTGAAACCGGTCGCCCAGGCCAGCCGCTCATTGGCGTCCGGCAGATATTCGTTCTGATGCTCGTCCTCATGCGGGATCAGAAACCCGTCCAGCCCCTGCTTCGCCATTTCGGCGCGCAGCAGCGGCAGGTGTTTGGCCCCGAAGGACGGGTCGGTCGTCTCGTCGAAAGTCTGGCGCATGATCGATCCTCAGCCCTTGCGCAGTTGCAGGGCGCTCCAGGCGTCGTGATGGATGGTCTGTTCGACCGTGAAGCCCAGCGGCAGATAGGCCTCCAGCACCCGCTCCTCCTGCGTGCGCAGCAGGCCCGACAGGATCGCGACCCCGCCGCTCTTCAGCGCCGCCCCGATCTCGGGCGCCAGATGCACCAGCGGCGCGGCCAGAATGTTGGCGAACACCAGGTCATAGGGCTGGTGCTGCGCGATGCGCGGATCGCTGAGACCATCGGCGAAATAGAAGTCGCACTTGGCCTCGTTGATCTCGGCGTTCTCATTGGCGATCCGGGCCGAGGGCTCGTCGATGTCGGTGCCGACCGCGATGGGCGTGCCGGTCTTGGCCGCCGCGATCGCCAGCACGCCCGTGCCGCAACCCACGTCAAGCACCTTCTCGAAGCTTTCGGTCTCCAGCAGCTTGTCGAACGCCTCTAGGCAGCCGACCGTCGTGCCATGGTGGCCCGTGCCGAAGGCGGCGCCGGCGTCGATCTTCAGCGTGACGCGGCCGTCGGGCACCTTGCCCTGATCGTGCGCGCCATAGACGAAGAACCGTCCGGCCTCGACGGGCGGCAGGCCCGACAGCGACATAGCCAGCCAGTCGGCGTCCGCCAGCTTCTCGACCAGCACCCTCACCGGATAGCCCGCCAGCACCGCCTTCAGCCCCTCGACCTCGTCATCGGTCGTGGGAAAAGCGTCGATGCGCCAGACGTCGTTGTCCTCGTCCTCTTCCAGGATCGAATAGGTCGCGCCTTCCAGTCGCGGATCGGCGTCGACGGCCTCTGCGGCGGCCTCTGCGGCGGCGCGAGGGCCACGGGCGATTATCTGAAGTGCGGACTCGGACATTTTTCAAACACCGGTAATATGGCGAATCGTAGCGATCCGGTGCTGAACGCCCGTCGCCACCGCGTTTTTATCAAACCGAGGGGTCGGGGAATACATGGCCAAGTCACCGTCTACGTCTAAACCAGCGTCGCCAAAGCCGGCGACCGCCGCTTCCAAGCCTAAAGCCGCGCCGAAGTCGAGCGCTGTGAAGACCGCCGCCGAGAAAACCGCAGCGCCCAAGGCCGCTGCCAAGCCGGCAACCGCTGCGCCGAAGGCCGCCGCCGCGAAGGCTGTCGCGCCCAAGGCTGCGGCGCCCAAAACCGCGGCCCCCAAGGCCGCCGCCAAGCCCGTCGCCGCCAAGGCCGCAGCCAAGCCGAAAACCACCCCTGCCGCCAAGGCTGCTCCGAAAGCAGCGCCCAAGGCTGCTGCACCCAAACCCGCCGCCGCCAAGGCGGCAGTGAAGGCCGCTGCTCCGAAAGCGGCTGCGCCTAAGACGACTGCGGCGAAGCCCGCAGCGACCAAACCTGCGGCGCCCAAAGCCGCCGCTTCGAAACCCGCCGCCGCCCCGAAGGCTGCGCCTGTCGCCAAGCCGGCCGCAGCGGCGCCCAAGCCTGCGGACCCCGTCACCGCGCCCAAGCCTGCCGCCACCCCTGCACCCGCTGCGGCGTCCGCGCCTACGCCGGCTCCGGCTCCCAAGCCGGTCGAAGCCCCCAAGCCGGCGCCGGTGCCGGCTCCCGCCGCCAAGCCCGAGGAAAAGGGCTTCTTCGCCAAGTTGGGCGACATGATCTTCGGCAAGCGCTGATCGCACTTTTTCTCTGATCCAGCAGATCGCCGGACGGCACGCCCGTCCGGCGATTTTCGTTGTGATCGTCTCAGTGAAAGTCGCGCGATCCAGGCAGGATACGGACATCGCGCGGATGTCGACCGGTCGGGCTGCGCGGCGCTTGCGGGTATTTCACCGCATCCGCCCGCGACAGTTCGACCTGTAGATCATAGTCTTCAGATAGCCGGCGCAACTCGGCCGAGCGGTCCACGACTTTTCGCACCATGATGTGCAGCACACCCTCGGCGCTTTTCTCAACCGTGCCCTCCACCTCCATCAGTCGCGCGGCCATCACCTCGCGCCGGAAGGTCTCGAACAGTCGTGCCCAGATCAGCGCATTCACCACCCCTGTTTCATCCTCCATCGTCAAGAAAATGGCGTTGCCCGTGCCCGGTCTTTGTCGAACCAGCACGACCCCTGCCGCACGCACCAGACGACCATGCTTTTGGGCCATGACTTCGGCGGCGCTGAGTACGCGCTCGGCGCGGAACATCGGACGCAAGATCTGCATTGGATGCCCCTTCAGCGACAAACGCGTCGTCTGATAGTCGGTGGCGATATGCTCCTTGAGCGGCATCATCGGCAGGTTCGCCGCCGCCTCTTCTCCCAGTTCTCTCGCCCGCGCCGCCTGAAACAACGGCAGCGGCTCATCGTCGGGCAATCGCCTGACCGCCCACAGCCCCTCGCGTCGATCCAGTCCCATCGACCGAAACGCGTCCGCATCCGCCAGCTTACGCATCGCTGCGGATTCTACACCTGTCCGTCGCGCCATCTCCTCCACGTCCATGAAGGGCGTATCGCGCGCCGCGACGATCCGGTTCGCCCAGGCCTGATTGAACCCGTCGATCTGGCGCATCCCCAAGCGCAGAGCCAAACCGCGATCGCCCTGCTCAAGCGTATTGTCCCAGACGCTGTGATTTACATCGATCGGCCGCACCTCGACTTTCTGCGGACTCTCCTGTACATCCCTCACCAATTGCGCCGGCGCATAGAATCCCATCGGCTGGCTGTTCAGCAGCGCACAGGCGAACACCGCCGGATGGTGGCATTTGATCCAGGACGAGATGTAGACCAGCCGAGCGAATGAAATAGCGTGGCTCTCGGGAAAGCCGTAGGAGCCGAACCCCTTGATCTGTTCGTAGCACCGCTCGGCGAAGGCCGGATCATAGCCGCGCGCGACCATGCCTTTGACCATGAGTTGCCCGAAATAGTTCAGGTTGCCGTCGCCCCTGAAGGTCCCCATGGCCTTGCGCATGCCATTGGCCTGTTTGTCGTTAAAGCCGGCCGCGACCATGGCGACCTTCATCGCCTGCTCCTGAAAAAGCGGCACGCCCAACGTCTGCTTCAGCACGTCTTTCAACTCATCGGGATGGCCATGTCCTGCGCCAGGCGATGGATAGTCGACGGTTTCCAGCCCTTGTCGTCGTCTCAAATAGGGGTGGACCATATTGCCCTGGATCGGTCCCGGCCGAACGATCGCCACCTGAATGGCAAGGTCATAGAACCACTCCGGCTTCAGCCTTGGCAGCATGTTGATCTGCGCCCGGCTCTCTACCTGAAAGACGCCGATGGACCGCCCCTCCTGCAACATCTTGTAGGTCGGCTCGTCGGCGTCTGGGACCGTGTTTAGCTTTAATTCCTGCCTATTGTGTTCAAGCAGCAGATCGAACGCCTTGCGGATACAGGTCAGCATTCCCAGCGCTAGGACATCGACCTTCATCAAACGCAGCGCGTCGATGTCGTCCTTGTCCCATTCGATAAAGGTCCGATCCGGCATGGCCGCATTGCCAATGGGAACCAGTTCATCCAGTCGATCCTGGGTCAGGACAAAGCCGCCGACGTGCTGAGACAGATGCCGAGGAAACTCCAGCAGCCGCCTGGTCATGGCGATAGCGCGCGTTAAGGTCGGATTGCCGATCTCAAGCCCGGCCTGCTCCACATGACGATCCGGGATATCCGATCCGAAACTGCCCCACTGGCTTCCCGCCAGCCGCGCCGTGACGTCTTCGGTCAACCCCAGCACTTTTCCGACCTCGCGAATGGCGCTGCGCGGGCGATAGCGGATCACAGTTGCGGCTATACCGGCGCGGTGGCGGCCATATCTCGAATAGATGTGCTGGATGACCTCCTCACGCCGTTCATGTTCGAAATCAACATCGATGTCGGGCGGTTCATTGCGGTCCGACGACAGGAAGCGTTCGAACAACACATTGTGCACACTGGGATCGACCGAGGTGATCCCAAGAACGTAACAGACGGCCGAGTTCGCCGCCGAACCTCGTCCCTGACACAGGATGCGCTGGTCATCCGCAAATCTGACGATGTCGTGGATTGTCAGGAAATAATGGGCCAGCCTTTCCTTTGAGATGAAGGTCAGCTCCTTTTTCAGAAGGTCTCGCACCTTGACCGGCACGCCATCTGGATATTTCAGGGTTTCATAGGTCGCCACCAACGAAACCAGACGATCCTGCGCGGTCATGCCGGGCGGTACAGGCTCTTCCGGATAGTTGTAGGTGAGTTGGCCAAGATCGAACCCCACCCGCGCCAGGAAGTCCTGCGTCTCGGCTATCGCCTCGGGCGCGTCGGCGAACAAGCGGCTCATTTCCGCGGGCGGTTTCAGGTGGCGTTCTGCGTTCTGATCCAGACGGCGACCTGCCGCCTCCAGGGTCACGCCCTCACGGATACAGCTCACGACATCCTGCAAGTCTCGCTGTTCCACGTCGTGATAGAGGACATCATTGACCGCCAGCAGGGGCGTGCCGGTCTCTGCGCCAAGCGCCTTCAACCTCGCCAGTCTTCGGCGGTCGTCGCCCATTCGGTGCATTGCGACGCCCAGCCACACAGCACCTGGAGCGGCCTCGTTCACCTGACGGAGCAAGGATTCCAATCCCTGCGTCCGACGCGGCGGCATGACGATCAGCAGCAAGCCTTCAGGCGCTCGCAACAGATCGCCTAGACCCAGCTCGCACTGCCCTTTCTTTGCCCGGCGGTTGCCAAGCGTCAGCAGGCGACACAAACGACCCCAGCCCTGCCGATCTTCGGGATAGGCCAGGATGTCCGGCGTCCCGTCGTTGAATCGCAGCCGCGCACCCAGGATCAGCTTGAAGGCCTCGGCCCGCGCCTTGATTGTTTCCGGGTCGAGATCGACCGGGAACTTGTCCTCCACGAGTATCGTCTCGCCGGGACCGCCACCCTGACGCACCTTGTCCGGCGGCGACCAACCGTCTTGGCGCAGGGTCTTCAACGCACTCCATGCCCGCACCACCCCGGCCAAGGTATTGCGGTCAGCCAGCCCCATGCCTGTATGTCCCCGCAGGATCGCGCTCAGCACCAGATGCTTCGGATGCGACGCCCCTTCCAGGAAGGAGAAGTTGCTGCGCGTCGCCAACTCGGCATAGGCGGTCATGCGAAAACGCCATGCAGGAACCAGCGTGGCGCCGGCTCCTCGCCGTAAAAACCCGAACGGAACAACCAGAAGCGCCGCCCCTCCTGGTCCTCGACCCGATAGTAATCCCGCGTGGCCTCCAGCGGCCCCCGCAATCTACGCCACCATTCGGGCGCTATCCGTTCGGGTCCCTCGACCCGGACGAGACGATGATCCACTCGACGCCAGATGAAACGGTTCGGCGGATGGTCGGGCACCTCCGCCGTGGCGAGGATCGGTTGGGGCGGGTCGAACATCTGCAAGGGACGCAGCGGCGGGTCTACAGGATCAGGCTCGGGCCAATTGACCTGTTCGCCGGATGGCAGGGCCGCAGGAGTCAGTCGAACCGCGCGCTCGGGCCAGTGAGACTCCACAAGTTCGAACCGTCTGACAGCCTCGGGCCCCAGGCGCGCCGTCAAGCGATCCACAATACGTCCCAGATCCTCGGCGCCCGGCGGGGTGCGCTCGAAACCGCCCTGACGCGAAGCCAGTCGATCGGTGACAGGCGCCGACAGGCGCAGCTGATCAAACCCGAACCCTGGATCCAGCGGCTTGGCCAGCGCCGCCAATCTTTCCCGAAACAGACGCAGAACACCGGAAGCGTCCCGGCTCGGTCGCCCCGTTCGGACGGTGATATGGCGCACCTCCCCATCGATACGAAAGAAGCTGACCCGAAAGGCGCGCCCGCCCTGACCGCGCAAATCCAACTGATCCATCACCTCGAGGAGCAGATCGCCGATGACGGCTTCGACATCGATCATTTCCGTGATCGGTTCGACCAGGATCCGGCTCACGGCGATCATCATGACCGGCCGTTGGGGTCTTATCCGCGTATCCTCACGCCCCAGGACGCGGTTCAGCCGGGTCGCCGCCACTGCGCCAAAGCGGGCGGCGATGGGGGCCGTGGGTCGATCGTCCAGATGCGCCATGGTCTTCAGCCCGGCGCGCGTCAGGGCCTGCGTTTCCTTCTCCGAAAGCTCCAAGGCCGCGACTGGAAGACGACGCAGAGCCTGACGCTGGTTCGCACCCTCGTAAATCCCACCGCTTCCAAACCGCCCCAACGCACGCGCCGCTTCCGGCGTGCCGGCCATGGCCAGCCGCACCGCCAGACCGACGCGACGCGCTCGCGCCTCGACGGCCTGCATCAATCCCATCTCGCCTCCGAACAAGTGGGCGCAACCGGTCACATCAAGCGCCAGGCCATCCAGACCGTCTGTCGCCGCCATCGGCGTGAACCGGCCGAAGTCCAGCAGAACGCGCTTCAACAAAGCCGCATCCGCTTCGGGACGATGCACGACCACTCGAACATCCGGCGCCCTGGCCCGCGCGTCCGCCAGCGTCATTCCCGGAGATAGTCCCATCTCCAACGCCTGCCGATTTGCGGCTGCCAGCCTCAGCGCGCCCTTCACCTTCTCGACCAGCACGGTCGCCGGCTCAGCCGAAGCGTCGGATCGCCCCTCCTCGCGCCGCAGCCGATCTGTCGACAACAGAGGAAACCAGACCGACAGGTAGCGCCGGTCGTTGCGCGTGTTGATGTCCGGCATTGCGCCCACTCTGTTCGAAAACTCCGCGCTCACGATCCCATTCCATGGTCCAGGCCTTCGGCGGCGCGCCCGACCGATGCCGCAACAACTCGATCCCATAGTTCGGACGGCCGGGAGCATCCGCCTCCAAGGCTTGGGACAAGGCTGCGCGAACGCGCCAGCGGGTCTCGGCTGCGGTGGGCTGGGGTTGAGCCGCCAGTCGGGTCAGGATCGCCGTCGCCCGCCCCTGCCCCGCCGCCATGGACAGACGTCGCGTCGCCGTCAGGCCTAGGACCCGGCTTTCGCCCCAGGTCGTAAGCAGCACCGCACCCGCTGCGCCGCATGATAGAGCCTCCTCACCCGCCGCCAGCAGGTCCTTGGCTTCCTTGACGCTCACCAAGATCACTCGTCCGGGATCCAAACCCAGTTCGCGCAATCCGGGTCCGTAAATCTGACCGGTCTCCAGCCCGGCCATGGCCTGGATGCCCCACACCAATGGTCGATCCTTCGAGGCCCGCTGAAAAAGACCCAACGCAAAGCCCAAAGCGGCCGTCGCATCCGGCGTCGTCGCCGCATAGATTTCGTGCAGGCCATGGCTCGAAAGCCCGCCGATGTGCCGGTCCGCTTGTGCGTGACCCAAGTCAAAGCGGTCGGCGTCGGTCGGATGACCGTCCGTTTCCATCGCCTTCAGGCGCTGACGCAATGCCTCGATACCGCGGTCGGACTGCACAACAGTTCTCCTTTTGTTCTCTTATATGCCGCTCGCCCCACCCTCGGAGTCAAGCGCAAGCAACCTTGGCCATGGGAATTTATTCCGGCGCACTCTAGCGGCCGAATATCGAGAATACTTGACTTTGACGCAGGGACTTCTATATCGCCCCCAGCCTCGGGACAGGTCTGCGATCCGCGCCGCCCGCTCGCCCAAAGAGGGGCGGTTCCGTCGCTGCTATGCACGCAGACGCTTTCTCTCCCAAGGATTCATGACCGAATTTTCCCAACTGGGCCTTTCGCCCACGACCCTTCAGGCCGTCGCCGACACCGGCTACACGACCGCTACGCCCATTCAGGAACAGGCGATCCCCGTCGCCCTCGCCGGACGTGATGTTCTCGGCATCGCCCAGACCGGCACCGGCAAGACCGCCGCCTTCACCCTGCCCCTGGTCGACCGCCTATCCACTGGCCGCGCCCGCGCCCGCATGCCGCGCGCCATCGTCCTGGCGCCGACGCGCGAACTGGCTGACCAGGTCGCCGAGAGCTTCGCCAAATACGCCAAGGGCACCAAACTGAGCTGGGTGCTGCTGATCGGCGGCGTCTCCATGGGCGACCAGGTCGCGGCGCTGAACAAGGGCGTCGACGTCCTGATCGCCACGCCCGGCCGCCTGCTGGATCTGTTCGAACGCGGCAAGATGCTGCTGACCGGCGTCGAGATCATGGTCGTCGATGAAGCCGACCGCATGCTGGACATGGGCTTCATCCCCGACATCGAGCGCATTTTCAAACTGACGCCGCCTCGTCGTCAGACCCTGTTCTTCTCGGCCACCATGCCGCCGGAGATCACGCGCCTGACGACCGCCTTCCTCAAGGATCCGACCCGGATCGAGGCCTCGCGTCCGGCTATGACCGCCGACACCATCACCCAATACATCGTCCGCATCCCGACCTCGGACCCCAAGGCCAAGCGGACCGCCCTGCGCGCCCTGGTCGGCCGTGAGGACGTGCGTAACGGCATCGTCTTCTGCAATCGCAAATCCGAAGTCGATATCGTCGCCAAGTCGCTGAAGACCCACGGCTTCGACGCCGCGCCGATCCATGGCGACCTGGATCAGTCGCACCGGATGAAGACCCTGGCGGACTTCCGCTCGGGCGCACTGAAGATTCTGGTCGCCTCCGATGTCGCCGCGCGCGGCCTGGATATCCCGGACGTCAGCCACGTCTTCAACTACGACGTCTCGCACCACGCCGACGACTACGTCCACCGCATCGGCCGCACCGGCCGCGCCGGCAAGCTGGGCCAAGCCTTCATGATCGTTACCCCGACCGACGACAAGTCGCTGGATAAGGTGCTGAAGCTGATCAAGAAGGATCCGGAAGAGCTGGTTCTGGACGGCATCGATTTCGCCGCCATCAAGGACGGCCCACGCCGCGACGACAAACGCTCGGGCGAACGCGGTCGCAGCCGGTCGCGCACCAGCAGCGCGCCCACCCCGTCCGCCGAGCCTGTCGACATCGCCCCCGTCACCGCCGCGTCTTCGTCTGAAGAGGCCGAAGCGCCGCGCAGCCGCAGCCGCCGCAAGGCCCGCCCCGAGACTCCGGTCGAAATTGCGACTCCCATCGCCGCCGCGGTCGAGGCGGAGGCGACCATCGAACCCGTCGAGACGGCTCGCACCCCACGTCCCGACCGTGCAGATCGTGAGCCGCATCTGCTGCAATCCGATCGCCGCGGTGACCGCAAGGCTGACAAGGGCGACACTCAGCGTCAGGGCGTACGTGGCTTCGGCGACGACATCCCTGCCTTCCTGCGTCGGCCCGTCGTTATCCGCGCCTGATTTCGTACACAACGGCGCGGTGAAACGCCGCGTCGTTTACCCTGCATTACGGAACATCCCGTAGTGTGCGCCCCGATACAGCTCCAGAACAGGAGCTCAGGGGAACAAGAATGTCGAAAAAGGTCGAGACGGCGCTAAGAGCTCCTCAAGCCTATGCTTTGGCGCGCAACGTCATCGGCGAAATGGAAAAAGCCGGCGTCTGGCCGACTCCGCTGAACTTCGAGCTTTGGCTGCATTACATCAGCGACCCCGACGGTCCCCTGGCCCAGGAAATCCGCCGTCTTCTGGCGCAGTCCGCGGTCATCACTGACAAGACGTCCGAAATGTTGGCCGCCGAGTTCCTGCCTCGCGGTCGCCTGCCGGATCAGATCCGCGACGTCGGCGCCGTGCTGGACCGCGAACTGGCCAGCGTCGCCAGCGCCATCGCAATGGCGCACAAGACCCAGCATGACTATGGCGAGACCCTCGCCGACGCCTCTCAGTGCATGGAAACCGTCGACGATCCGTCTTCGCTGAAGGATCTGGTCGGCGGCCTTTCGACCGCGACCAACCGGGTGCGCCGCGAAACGGCGATCCTCGAAAAGCGTCTGGAAAAGTCCAACAAGGAAGTCATCCGTCTGCGTGAAAACCTGGAACAGGTGCGCCGTGACGCCATGACCGACGCGCTGACCAATCTGGCCAACCGCAAGGCCTTTGATGAACGGCTTGAGGCCGCCTGCGCCGAGGATGACGGCGCGCCGCTCAGCCTGGCCATCCTGGACATCGACCATTTCAAACGGTTCAACGACACCTGGGGCCACCAGACCGGCGATCAGGTGCTGCGCTATGTCTCCACCGTCCTGTCCAACATCTGCGGCAAGACTCGATTCGCCGCCCGGTTCGGCGGCGAAGAGTTCGCCATCATCTTCCCCGGTGAAGGCGCGGGCGTCGTGATGGCGGCGCTGGAGAGCATCCGCAACGACGTGGCTTCACGCGCGCTGCGCCGTCGCTCGACCAACGACGACCTAGGCTCAGTCACGGTCTCTGCCGGCTTCGCCCAGCGTCGAAAGGGCGAAACCGCCGCCAGCCTGCTGGAACGCGCCGATGCCGCTCTGTACGAATCCAAGCGTGCGGGTCGAAACTGCGTCACGCCCGCTTCGTCGCTCGAAAAAGCGGCTTAGGGTCTGACAAGGCCAAGCTTTCTGCCATAGTCGTCCCATGCGCAGCTTCGCCTTCAATGTCGCCTACTGGACCCTGTCGATCGGCTATGGGCTGACCGCCGCCTTCGCCGCGCTAGCGCCCGGTCGCGGCCCGGCGAGTTGGGTCATCCGCCGCTATGTGAAGCGCATGGTTCAGGCCATGGCGATTTTCGCCGGCATCAAGCTGGACGTTCGCGGCAAGGACCGGTTGCCCGCGGGCGCCTTCATCATCGCCTCAAAACATCAAAGCTGGGGCGACGGCTTTGCGACCTACGATCAGTTCGACGACATCGCCTTCGTCACCGGCGACCACCTGGAAAAGTTTCCCCTGCTGGGCGGCGTGCTGAAGAAACTGGGCGCCATCGTCGTCAACTCCTGCGGCGGCCACGAAGCCCGCAAGGCCCTGGCCATGCGCGCCGCCGAGGCCCGCGCCGAGAACCGCAAGATCCTGATCTATCCCGAGGGGCACCTCGCGCCCGTCGGCAAGAAGTTCAAATATCGCTCCGGCGTCTGGCACATGTACCGCGACTTCGAAGTGCCGGTCGTGCCGCTCGCCACCAACCTCGGCCTCTTCTGGCCCGAGGAAAAGTACGAGAAGCACCCCGGCACGGCGACGCTGGAGTTCCTCGATCCGATCCCCGTCGGCCTTCCTAAGGACGAGTTCCTGGCTCGCCTCGAAGCCGTGATCGAAACCCGCACCGCCGAACTCGTCGCTCAAGCCACGGGTCAACCCGTGACGCCGGCTGTGCTGATCGACACACCGATCAAATAGGTTTGCGGACAGCGAACTCGCGAAAAAAGGCCGGAGCGAGATCGCTCCGGCCTTCGTCATTTTAGGATTTTTTCGTCGGCTCAGGCGGCGCCGTCGGCCTTTTTCTTGGAGGCTTCCGAGTAGATCAGCAGGGGCTGAGCCTTGCCGTCGATGACTTCCGCATTGACCACCACCTCTTCGACGCCTTCGAAGGTCGGCAGTTCGAACATGGTCTCGAGAAGGATGCCTTCCAGGATCGAGCGCAGGCCGCGCGCCCCGGTCTTGCGCGTGATGGCCTTCTTGGCGACAGCGATCAGGGCGTCGTCGGTGAAGGTTAGTTCGACGTTCTCCATCTCGAACAGACGCTTGTACTGTTTGACCAGGGCGTTCTTCGGCTCGGTCAGGATGGTGACCAGCGCCGTCTCGTCCAGATCTTCCAGCGTCGCCAGCACGGGCAGACGGCCGATGAATTCGGGGATCAGGCCGAACCGCATCAGATCGTCAGGCTCGACACCCTTCAGGATGTCGCCCGTGCGACGTTCATCAATCTCCTTGACCTGGGCGCCAAAGCCGATCGAAGCCCCTGCCCCGCGCGCCGAGATGACCTTCTCCAACCCAGCGAAGGCGCCGCCGACGATGAACAGGATGTTGGCCGTGTCGACCTGCAGGAACTCTTGCTGCGGATGCTTGCGACCGCCTTGCGGCGGCACGGAGGCGACGGTGCCTTCCATGATCTTCAGCAGGGCCTGCTGCACGCCTTCGCCTGACACGTCGCGGGTGATCGACGGGTTGTCCGACTTGCGCGAAATCTTGTCGATTTCGTCGATGTAGACGATGCCGCGCTGGGCCCGCTCGACGTTGTAGTCCGACGCCTGCAGCAGCTTCAGGATGATGTTCTCGACATCCTCGCCCACATAGCCGGCCTCGGTCAGGGTCGTGGCGTCGGCCATGGTGAAGGGCACGTCGATGATGCGCGCCAGCGTCTGGGCCAGCAGCGTCTTGCCCGAGCCGGTCGGCCCGATCAGCATGATGTTCGACTTGGCCAGTTCGACATCGTTGTTCTTTGTCGCGTGGTTCAAGCGCTTGTAGTGGTTGTGGACGGCGACCGAGAGCACCTTCTTGGCGTGCGCCTGGCCGATGACATAGTCGTCCAACACGTCGCGGATTTCCTTGGGCGTGGGCACGCCGTCGGTCGTCTTCTTGAAGCCGATCTTGTGCTCTTCGCGGATGATGTCCATGCACAGTTCGACGCATTCATCGCAGATGAAGACGGTCGGGCCCGCGATGAGCTTGCGGACCTCGTGCTGGCTCTTTCCGCAGAACGAGCAGTAGAGGGTGCTTTTGGCGTCGGTGCCGGCTGCTTTGGTCATAGACCCTTATCTCACTCCCGCGGGGCGGACCGAAATGGCCCGAAACGCGCTTCCCTCACATTGATTCCAGCACTCTGGATGCGAAGGTCTTCAAAAAATGACAATCACCCATCACACGTTCCGGAACAACCCCGAAGGCGGCAAGGGATTGTTGCAGTGCGTGGATGGATCAGTGTCGACGGGGATCAAGGCGAATGTCTGACATGGGTATTGTGCAGGAAATACGCCAGTCCACGGCGAATGGACCTGCCATCGTCGCCTTCGATTTCGACGGCACGCTGACGATTCGGGACAGCTTTACCGAGTTCCTGCGCTGGCGCGCCGGTCCGGGCGCCTGGGCCCTGGGGTTGGTCAAGCTGGCTCCGGCGCTCGCCGCCTATGCCAAGGATCGCGACCGGGGCCGGATCAAAGCGGCCTCAGTAAAGGAGTTCCTGCTTGGTGTGAGCCGCCAGACACTGGAAGCGGAAGCCGCAGCCTTCGCCGAAGAGATCTGGCCGCGGTTCATGCGACCCGACGCGCTTGAGGTGTGGAACGACTGGGGCGAACGCGGCGCGCACCGCGTCATCGTGACCGCGTCTCCTACGACGACGGTCGCGCCGTTCGCCCGCAAGCTCGGGGCCGAGGCCCTGCTGGGCACCGAGTTCGTCTTCGACGCCAACGATCGAATCACCGGCGACTTCGCCGGCCCCAACTGTCGGGGTGAGGAGAAGGTGTGGCGGCTGAAGGCGGCCTATGGCGAGAACATGACCCTGACTGCCGCCTATGGCGACACCTCGGGCGATACCGAAATGCTGGCGATGGCCCAGCAGCCGGGTTTCCGGGTCTTCCGTCAGAAGCCCTGAGGCTCAGTTCCCGTCGGCGTCCACATCGAACACCATCGCCTTGCCGCGCGAGGCCGGATCCCAGCCGGCTTCGATCGCCGAGGCGATAGCGGTGCGGACAGCGTCGACGTTGACGCGCTGCTTCTCCACATCCGGTCGTCCGTTGGGCCGAAGCGGCGGCGGAAATTGGACGATGGCTTCACGCTTGAAGTCCGCGTGGCGAAGGGACACAGCCATGCCCTCCCAGACGTTGCCGCCCTTGGGCTGAGGTTGGCGACGAAGCTCCCAGACGTAGCTTTCGCCATCGACATCGACCGTGCCGCTTTGATCTCGTGTAAACTGCATGGCGGTCCCGATAGCACAAAATGAAAAGGGCGCGCCGCAACGGGCGCGCCCTTTCGTCTTTCGACAGCTGTCTTAGTTGCCGGGCGTCTTCACGCCGTCGGCATCAGCCTGCTCGCGGCGATCGTAAACATGGTCCACGATGCCCCAGGCCTTGGCTTCCTCGGCCGACATGAAGTGGTCGCGATCCAGGGTCTTTTCGACCTCCTCATATGTCCGACCGGTGTGGTGGACGTAAATCTCGTTCAGACGACGCTTGGTGTAACGGATGTCGGCGGCATGCAGTTCGATGTCCGACGCCTGACCCCGGAACCCGCCCGAGGGCTGGTGCACCATGACCCGCGCATTCGGCAGGGCGATACGTTGGCCAGCGGCGCCCGCCGTCAGAATCAGCGAGCCAGCCGACGCCGCCATACCCATAACCACGGTCGAAACCGGGCTCTTGATGTATTGCATCGTATCGTAGATCGCGAGCGCCGAGGTCACCTGACCGCCAGGGCTGTTGATATACATGCTGATCTCCTTCTTCGGGTTCTCCGATTCAAGGAACAGCAGCTGGGCGCAGATCAGCGACGCCATACCGTCCTCGAATGGTCCCGTCAGGAAGATGATCCGCTCGCGCAGCAGACGCGAGAAGATGTCGAAGGAGCGCTCGCCGCGGCTGGATTGCTCGACCACCATGGGGACGAGGTTCATGTTCATGAGTTCGATGGGGTCGCGCATTTAGCCTTCTCGTAATGTGGCCTCGTTCGGGCCTTCTGCGACTCACGTGTCGCACTGTCTGTCACGAGATATCGCGTTGCTAACGCCACCGCGCAAGGCGCAGCAGTGCTATTCCTCATCCAAGGATCGTCGACGTCGCAAGCCATCCGCCAACGATCGTTCCATGTCGTCCTTTTGCGACGCAAAGTTTGCGGCATTGGCGTCGCTATCATAGAGGGCGCTCAGATAGCTGTGATCCCATTCGGTCATGCCATGAAGTGCGGCGCCGGGCGCAAAAAGATTGAGCACGGTATCGTGCGCCGTAAAATCTGCTTGAGGGTCAATCTGCGCCAGAGCGACCATCGCGATGTAGTCGGCCAAGCTTGACGCGGGTATCTGGGCTGTCTGCGTGACATCGATGACGATGATCACCCACGCCATGTCGTAGCGTACGTTCGCACGCAGTCGCGTAACGACACGGTCTGCAACCACTGGCGGGCCTTCCCCATCCAATGCGATTGCAAGCTTGCCGGTATCATCACTGACCGGCATCGCCACATGCCACCAACGAACAGCCGCATCGGAATTTTGAAAGCGGCGCAGCGCCGACCGGCCCAAATCCGTTCCGCTATCGCCCGGATGGAAGGTTCGAAAATCATCTCGAACCAATCCCTGCGCTGTAAGGTCAGCGGCGTCCGTCGCGACAATGATGATATTCGCGCGACACGCCCCATCACCGACGCGAACGCGCAGCGATCTCGCTTCGTCTCGAACGCGATCTGAGATGATCGACGACAAGCCCCGTTCAAGATTGACCACAGCGGGGCAGATCGCCTGGTTCCAGCGCGCGAGCGTCGCCTGCGGAAACGGCGCCGAAACGGCGGCGACGAATGCCTTGGCCTGCGTCTCAACAGGCGTGCTCTGCACTACGATATCGGGCAGAACGACCGGGGAGGGATCTGACGATGACTGGGGAAGGACCAACGCCGCGGCAGCAGCCAAAGTCACCAGACCAGTCATCGCCAATCCCCCTGAAAACGATCAGCCTTCGTCGTCCTCCTTCAGCAGCTCATCCTTGGTGATCGGCTTGTCGGTCACGTCGGCGACGCCCACGATCAGGTCGACGACCTTCTCTTCGTAGATGGGCGCGCGCATCTGGGCAGCGGCGTTCGGGTTCTGGCGGTAGAAGTTCAGGACGGCCTGTTCCTGGCCCGGATAGTTGCGGGCTTCCTGCAGGATGGCGGCGTTCAGTTCCTGGTCGGTGACCTGGACGTTGTTGGCGCGACCGATTTCGGCCAGCACCAGGCCCAGACGCACACGGCGTTCGGCGATCTTGCGGTATTCAGCCTTCAGATCTTCTTCCGACTTGGCGGCGTCTTCTTCCGGCAGACGACCAGCGGTCTTGTCAGCCTCGACCTGCTGCCAGATGCCGTCGAACTCGGCGTCCACCATCTTCGGCGGCAGCGGGAAGTCGTGGGCCTCATCCAGCTGGTCCAGCAGGGCGCGCTTCAGCTTGAAACGGGCAGCGCCGGCGTACTGCTGGTCCAGGTTGGACTTCAGCAGTTCCTTCAGCTTTTCCAGCGACTCCAGACCGATGCGGGTGGCGAAATCGTCGTCGATCTTGGATTCGGCTTCCGCCTTGATGGCCTTCACCTTGACGTCGAAGGTGGCCTTCTTGCCGGCCAGATGAGTGGCTTGATAGTTCTCGGGGAAGGTGACTTCGATGGTCTTCTCTTCGCCGACCTTGGCGCCCGTCAGTTGCTCTTCGAAACCGGGGATGAAGCGGCCCGAGCCGATCACCAGGTCCGCGTCCTCGGCGGCGCCGCCTTCGAAGGGCTCGCCGTCCAGCTTGCCCAGGAAGTCGATCGTCAGCTGGTCGCCCTCGGCGGCCTTGACGGACTTGCCCTTCTTGTCTTCGTAGGTCTTGGCCTGACCGGCCAGTTCCGTCAGGGCCTCGTCCAGATCGGCGTCAGACGCTTCGTAGGTCGGGCGCTCCAGCTTCAGGGTCTTGGGATCGACCGGCTTGAAGTCCGGCATGATTTCCAGCGACATTTCATAGGCCAGGTCTTCCTGACCGGCGATGACCTTGTCCATGTCCGAGGTCAGCTTCATCTCGGCCGGCGCCGCCGGACGAATCTTGGCTTCGTCGAGCGCCTTCTGGCTGGTTTCGTTCAGCTCGGCGTTGATGATCTCGCCCATGAACTCACGGCCGAAGGTCTTCTTGACGTGGGCGACCGGCACCTTGCCAGGACGGAAGCCCTTCAGCTTCACCTGCGGGGCGACTTCCTTGACGCGGGCTTCGAGCTTTTCATTCAGCTCCGCGACGGGAATGGTGACCGCGATCACGCGGCTGAGGCCTTCGTTCGACTTTTCGACGACTTGCATGGTCGGGATTCTGACGCTCTGGGGCGCATGAGCCATCGAGACGGCCGGCGCGGAATGGATAAGCAAGAAGGCCGCCCCGTGTGGAGCGGCGCCTCGAAGCCCGCCCTTATGTCGAGAAGGGCCCGAAAGGTCAACGCGGGCGTAGTCAGAGCCGGTGGTTTCGCGGCCTTTGCGTGGCTATGTTGACCAAATGAGCCAACCCGCCTCCCCCATCGGCGTCTTCGTCACGCCCGTCACCCCGCTTCAACAGAACTGCACGACCGTCTGGTGCACCGCCACCAACAAGGCCGCCGTGATCGATCCTGGCGGTTCGGTCGATGCAGTCCTGGGCGAGGTCACGCGGCGCGGCCTGACGCTGGATCAGATCTGGATCACCCACGGCCATCTGGATCACGCGGGCGGCGCAGCAGAAATGCAGGAAAAGACCGGCGCCCAGATCACCGGCCCTCAGAAGGCCGACCAGTTCTGGATCGACCGAATCGTGGAAAGCGGCCGGATGTACGGCCTGCCCGACGCTCGCCCCTTCACGCCCGATCGGTGGTTGGAGGATGGCGACACGGTATCGCTGGGCGAAACGACCTGGGAAGTGCGCCACTGCCCCGGCCATACGCCCGGACACATCATCTTCTTCAATCGCGCGGCGCGATTCGCTCAGGTCGGCGACGTTCTGTTCAAGGGTTCGGTCGGTCGCACCGACTTCCCGATGAGCGATCCGCCCGCACTGATCCGCTCCGTGATCGAAAAGCTCTGGCCGCTTGGCGACGACGTCACCTTTGTGCCGGGCCACGGGCCGATCTCCACCTTTGGTGAAGAGCGACGGACCAATCCGTTCGTGTCTGACGCCGCAATGCGACAGGCCCCGATCCAGCGTGAGCCGTCGGGGCCTGCCTGAGCCTGCTGATCGTGTGGCCTATCGACGCAGGATCATGCCGAGGATCACGCCGATGCCCAATGCGTAGAGCGTCGCCTTCATCGGATTGTCCTGAATGTCTTCCTGCACACGGTGGACGCGTCCGGAAATCCTCTCGCGCACCAGGCCCGCATCTTCTCTGACGGCCTGGCGGACCGAAGTGGTCTTGCCAAAGCTACGGCCCTCGCCCTCGGCGAGAATGGCGTCCGCCTGTCGGTCCAGACGCTGGGTCAGATCATCGTCCTCCAGGACGATGTCGTCGGGTGATGTCGCGCTTATCGGGGTATTGGTCATGTCAATCTCCGTGGTTCGCTGAACAAACCGGCGTTGCGACCCATGGTTCCTTTTTGAACGCGGGCGATCAGGGTGCGTTGGTTGATCGCACAAGGAGCCGCTCATGACCTATATCGAACCCACTCCGACCACGCCGCAACCCGAGATCCAGCCTGAGCCGACGCAGCAGCCGGAAACACAGCCGTCAGACACGCCTGATGAAGTTCCGCCGATGGAACCGGATGGTGGCGGCGAAGGTGATTCGCGGCCTTACGGTGCTGGGTAAAGTCATACTCACGAGCCCTTGAGGATCGCGACAGTAAAACGGAGTTCCCGACGGAACCGTCACCGAGTCACTGGGTTCACTTCAGCAAGCGCAACGGCAGCACTGAAAGGAACACGATGGACAGCCAACCCACACGCCCCTCCGGCGTTTCCAAGCGAGGTTTCGCCTCCATGGATCCCGAACGTCAGCGCGAAATCGCGCGCAAAGGGGGCGCCAGCGTCCCCAGCGAAAAACGCAGCTTCTCCCAAGACCGCAGCCTCGCCGCACAGGCGGGCCGCAAGGGTGGAGAAGCGTCGCACGGAACCAAGAAAGACGCGGACGCCGCCGACGGGCAATAGTCGGCGGAACTCGATACAAACAAGGGCGGCCCATCGATCGATGCGCCGCCCTTTTTCTTGCCCGCGATCAGCCGCGCATTCGGCTCAGGCGCGCAGGACCGCCAAGGCGACGCTCGGCGCCGGAGAGGTATCGATGCGGACGACCGTCCAGCCGGAGGCGGCCGCCATGGCTTGGATCGATTCAGGCGTGAACTTGCGCGAGCTTTCGGTGTGGATCGTCTCGCCGGTCATGAAGCGGAATGTCCGATCTCCGACGTGCGCGGTCGTCGGGGCAATCGCTTGGAGATGCATTTCCATGCGCGAGGCGTCCGGGTTCCACACGGCGCGGTGAACAAAGGCGTCCACATCGAAATCAGCATCCAACTCGTGATTGGCGCGGATCAGAACATTGCGATTGAAGGCCGCCGTGACGCCCTGGCTGTCGTCATAGGCGGCGACCAGGATCGCAGGGTCTTTGACCAGATCGACGCCCAGAATGAACAACGCCCCCTCGCCCAGCATCCGACGCGCCGCCGCCAGGAATTGCTCGGCCTCTTCCGGTTGCAGATTGCCGATGGTCGAGCCGGGGAAGAAGCCGATCCGTCGCCCCGACGGAAGATCGTCGGGCAGCGGGGCCAGATGTTCGAAGTCGCCCAGAACCGGCTGCACGCGCAGGTTTGGATAATCAGCACGGACGCGAATGGCGGCGTCCATCAGAGCACTCTCGCTGATGTCGAGCGGAACGTAGGCGCCGAGGTCGGTGGCGGCGTCCAACAAAATCCGCGTCTTCTCGCTGGCGCCGGATCCGAACTCGACCAGTACGGCGTCGGGGCCGAAGTCGTCCGTAAGCTCCGCCGCGCGGTCGCGCAACAGCGCCATTTCCTGCCGGGTCGGATAGTATTCGGGCAGCACGGTGATGTCTTCGAACAGACGTGACCCGTCCGCGTCATAGAACCACTTCGGCGGCACGGCCTTTTGCGCACGCGACAGCCCTTCGATCATATCCTTTCGAAAGGCGGCGGTTTGGGCGTCGTCCGCTGCGGCGTCTCGCGCCACGGTCCGATCTTCAGCCAGTCTCAAACCCATGAAGGCCCACCTCTGTTGGGGATAGAAGAAGTTGCGATAGGTAATGCGGTCATGGCCCGGCGGCGTGGCGAAAGATCCGCCCCGCAGCACCATCTGATTGGCCATGAACTTGCCGTTGTACTCGGCGGCGGTGCCCGGCGTCGGCTGAAAACCGGGATAGGGCGCATAGGCGCTGGACGTCCACTGCCACACTTCGCCAGCCAGGTTCGAGAACGCATCAGGCGAAGAGGCGGCGGCATGTTCCCATTCCGCCTCGGACGGCAGCCGCTTGCCGGCCCAACGGGCATAGGCGTCGGCCTCGTAAAAGCTGATGTGGCGAACCGGAGCGGCAGGATCGACAATTGTACGCCCCGTCAGACCCATCACGGTCCAGGCGCCATTAGCCAAACGCCAATACAGCGGCGCGGTCCAGCCCTCAGCCTTGACCGTCGCCCAGCCGTCCGACAGCCACAGGTCGGAACGCGAATAGCCGCCATCCTGGATGAAGGCGATCCAGTCCCCGTTCGTCACCAGGTCCCCAGCCAGAGCGAACGGCTCCAGCCACACACGGTGCGCCGGCCCCTCATTGTCGAAGGCGAAGCCCGATTGGTCGTGGCCGATCGTCACCAGACCGCCGTCGAACGCCACCGTTCCACCGCGCGTGATCTGGAGCGTCTCGGCTCTGGGCTCGATCTCATAGGCGGCGGGGTCGAGCGGAGAGCGCGACATCAGGTTCAGCATATCCATCAGGAAAAGCTCCTGATGCTGCTGGTCGTGGTGCAGCCCCAGCTCGAACAGATAGCGTTGATGGCCGCTGGTCTCGCCCTGCGCCAACCAGGCGACCATGCGGCGGTCAATCTCTCGGCGATAGGCCAGGACCTCATCGACGGAGGGGCGAGTCATCAGCCCGCGCTGGTCCCGCCTGACCCGCTCGCCCAAAGCCTCATAGTAGGAGTTGAACAGCTGCTGAAAACGCGGATCGACGGGCTGGTATCCGGGATCGGACGACAGGATCATCGCCTCGAAAAACCAGCTGGTGTGCGCCAGATGCCATTTCCCTGGGCTGCAATCCGCCATCGACTGAGCTGACAGATCCTCGGCAGACAAACCTTCAGCCAGAGCGATCATGCGCGCGCGAACGGCCTTGAACCGCGCCACGTCTGACGCAACCCGCGGGTCGGGCTCGGAGCGCGCATTCATGTCAGCTGTCCCGTCCGACACCAGCCCCAGCGCCTTGTCAGTGCCGAACAAACGCACCAACAAGGCCAAGGTTCCCAAGCACTTGGCGTTCGGGATCACACATCAGCGCATCGGGCGGCCGCCATGTTTGGCGTATTCCAACCGCGCGATGGTGCGATTATGGACCTCGTCCGGGCCGTCGGCGATGCGCAAGGTGCGGACACCCGCGTAAAGCTCGGCCAGGGGCGTGTCGCCCGAGACCCCGGCGCCGCCGAACGCCTGAATGGCGTCGTCGATGATCTGCAAAGCCATCTTCGGCGCGGCGACCTTGATCTGCGCGATTTCGGAGCGGGCGTTCTTTGCTCCCGCCTGATCCATCATCCAGGCGGCCTTCAGCACCAGCAGGCGGCACATCTCGATGTTGGTGCGCGCCTCCGCGACGCGCTGTTCCCAGACCGAATGCTCGGCCAACTGCTTCTTGAACGCCGTCCGGTTCAGCAGCCGCGTCACCATCAGCTCCAGCGCCCGCTCGGCGGCACCGATGGTGCGCATGCAGTGGTGAATACGGCCCGGACCAAGCCGACCTTGGGCGATCTCGAAGCCCCTGCCCTCGCCCGCGATCAGGTTCTCGACCGGCACGCGGACGTTCTCCAGCACGACCTCGGCGTGGCCGATCGGCTTTTCGTCATAGCCGAACACCGACAGCATCCGCTCGACGCGGAAGCCAGGCGTGTCGGCCGGCACGATGATCTGCGACTGCTGGGCGTGGGATGCGGCGTCAGGATCCGTCTTGCCCATGACAATGGTCACGGCCAGATTCGGATGGCCCATATTGGTCGACCACCATTTGCGGCCGTTAATGACATAGTGGTCGCCGTCGCGCTCGATCCGGGTCTGGATGTTGGTGGCGTCGGACGAGGCGACCTCAGGCTCGGTCATCAGGAAGGCCGAACGGATTTCGCCGGCCATCAGGGGCTTCAGCCAGCGCGCCTGCTGCTCGGCATTTCCGTACATATGGAGCACCTCCATATTGCCGGTGTCGGGGGCGTTGCAGTTGAACACCTCGGCCGACCACAGATGCCGCCCCATCATCTCGGCCAGTGGCGCGTATTCCAGATTGGTCAGACCCGCCCCGTGTTCGCCGGGCAGGAACATATTCCAAAGTCCGGCTTCCTTCGCGGCCGCCTTCATCGTCTCCATGACCGGCGGCTGACGGTTCGAATCCTCGCGGACCTGTGCGAAATATTCGGCTTCGCGCGGGATGACCTGCTCGTCCAGGAAGCGACGGACGCGGGCGTGCCAATCCAGGGCGCGGTCGGAATGTTTGAAGTCCATGTCGTTTCCTCTTTCCCGTTCGCGTCTCTGCCGGACGCTCGATACGAAAACGGCGCGGTCCGTTGTCGGGAGCCGCGCCGCCATAGCTGGTCGTTCAGACCGGCATCAGCGCTTCAGCAGCGGAGCCAGTTTCTGGGCGATCATCATGTCGCCGGCGATCTTCAGCTTGCCCTGCATGAAGGCCATCATCGGGTCCAGCTTGCCTTCCGACAGAGCCATGAAGTCATCCCACTTCATCGAGACGGTGGCGTCGGCGGGCTTGTCCTCGTTCGTCACCGTGTTCGGCGTGGAGGCGCCGTCGATGTAGATCTTGCCCTCGTCGCCGAGGTCGAGCTTGACGGTCTTGCCGAGGCCGGAGTTGTCGCCGACGGCGCCGCGGATGTGTTCGGTGACTTGTGCGAGATCGGGCATTGGGGGCGTCTCCCTGTTGGACGTTGTGAACTACGGGTTAGCCCGCATCGGCGGGGGCGCCAAGATCACGTCGGGGAAAGGTCTGATCACTTCTCCGGATCGCCGTCACGGAACCGCCATTTCATCACCAGCACGCCGGACGCCATCACCAGGGCGCACGCGTTGGCGACCGTGATAGGCCAAGCCTGCGTCATGACGCCATAGACGACCCACAGCACGAAACAGGTCACGGTCAGGGAGTAGGTCTTCAAGCTGACCGACGACGCGTCGCGCTCCTTCCAGATCTTGACCGCCTGGGGCGCGAAGCTGGTGATCGAGCAGATCGCAGCCGCTGAGCCGACGACATTGGCGATCAGGTCGCTCATGCCGCGATCGTCGACATGACGTTGAGGCTAAATCTGCACATGCCGCACTCTCAGCGGCCGCCCCAAGGGATGTCAGCGTCGAACGCCAGGCGGCGGCCGTCTGGCCTGGGTCACCTGTTCGAAGGCGTAACCCAGAGAAAGGATGCGCGCATCGTCCCACTTCCCGCCAAGGAAGCTGATTCCCACGGGCATTCCGCGATCAAATCCCATCGGCACGGTCAGGTGCGGATAGCCGGCGACGGCGGCCAGCTGGCTGGCCGATCCCTGCATATCGTCGTCGTCCTTGGGATCGTTGGTCCAGGCCCGTGAAGTGGTGGGCGCGATCAGGGCGATCACGCCATTCTCCCTCATCAGTCGATCGATGCCCTCCGGCCCCGCCAGTCTAAGCGAGGTTGCGCGCGCCTCCAGATAGTCAGCGTCGGTCAAATCGCCCATCGCCTGGGCGCGCTCAAAGATGTCCTGACCGAACAGCACCGTCTCGCGCGGTTCGGCGGCGTTGAAGGCGATGACGTCGGCCAGGGTGCGGGTGCGGACCTGCTGCGGGTCGGTCGAGGCCAGATAGAGGTTCAGATCGTGCTTCAGCTCATAGAGGAGCACCTTGAACTCGGCCCCGCCTATGATCCGGCCATCCGGTCCCTCGGGCAGATCGACCAGCACGGCGCCGGCATCGCGCAAGGCCTTCAGGTTCTGCTCGAAAACCGCCTGGGTTTCGGGCGAATAGCCTTTCAGGAACCGCATCACCCCGATCCGCGCACCGCGCAGCGCGTTGGCGTCCAGCCCGGCGGCGTAGTCGATCTTGCGCGCATCGGCCTCGACCGTCGCCGGATCAGCCGGATCGGACCCGGCGATGACGGTCAGCACCTTGGCCGCATCCCTGACGGTGGTCGCCATCGGCCCGGCCGTGTCCTGCGAATGGCTGATGGGCACGATGTGGGTGCGCGAGACCAGGCCCACGGTCGGTTTGAACCCGACCACGCCGTTGACCGACGCCGGGCAGGTGATCGACCCGTCCGTCTCCGTTCCGATGGCGACGGACGTCAGCCCCAGCGCCACCGCCGCCCCGCTGCCGGACGACGATCCACAGGGCGTGCGCGCGGGATCATAGGGGTTCAGCGTCTGGCCGCCGACGGCGCTCCAGCCGCTGATCGAATCCGACGAGCGGATATTGGCCCACTCCGACAGGTTGGTCTTGCCGACGATTACGGCCCCGGCGGTGCGCAGTCGCCCGACCAGCGGCGCGTCCCGTCCCGGCGCATTGTTCGCCAGCGCCAACGATCCGGCGGTGGTCGGCATGTCCGCCGTCTCGATATTGTCCTTCAGCAGGATCGGCATGCCGGAAATCGCCGACACGCCCTGACGGGGCGATCTTGCGGTCCAGACCAGCACCGAATGGGCGCTGTCGTTGGCCCGCCCCGCCGCGACCACGGCGGATGCAGAAGGATAGGCGCCCTGCCCGGTCGCGCAGCCCGCAAGGGCCAGCGCGACCGCAGCCGCCAGAATCAGTCGGCCTTGGGTTCGGCCCGCTTGCCGATCGTGCGGTCCAGGAAGTCGAGATAGGTGCGCCATTGTTGCAGTTGCCTCGGATCGCCGCGGACACCGTGCCGCTGGCCGGGATAGAGCATCATCTCGAACGGCACGCTCTTGGCCTGCAAGGCGTCGATGACGCGCGTCGCATTGCCGAAGATGACGTTGTCGTCGGCCATGCCGTGCAGCAGCAGCAGCCTCCCCGTCATGTCATCCAGTCGCGGCAGGACGTCGGTGGCGGCATAGCCTTCCGGATTGGCCTGGGGCGTGGACATATACCGTTCGGTATAGTGGGTGTCGTACAGGCTCCACTCCGTCGGCGCCGCGCCCGCCAGGGCCGAGGCCAGGTTCGCGTCCTTGTCCGTCAGGGTCAGCAGGCTGAGGAAGCCGCCGAAGCTCCAGCCCATCACCGCAATATGGTCGGGATCGACGTAAGGCAGGGTCTTCAGCCACTGCGCGGCCTGAGCCTGATCCTCGACGGCTGGAATGCCCAGGCGGCGATAGATGCTGGTCTCGAACGCCTGGGACCGGTCGCCCTCGCCGCGATTGTCCACGCGGAAGACGATGTAGCCTGCCTCGGTCAGCAACTGGTTGGTGAGGGGCTGCCAGCTCTTTTGGACGCCCGCCCCGGTGCCGGGCCCGCCATAGACCTGCATCACCACCGGATATTTCTTGGCCGGATCGAAGTCGGGCGGCGTGGTCATGCGCCAGACCAGGGTCTGGCCGTGGCTCTGCATCGTGCCGAACTCGGGCGCACGCAGTCGCGAGACGTAGGGCGCGAACGGGTGGGCGGCGTCCAGCCTGTTCTCCTCGATCCAGCGCACGCGCGTTCCGTCGATCCGGTACAGGGCCGATTGGGTCGGCGTCGCTGGATCGGAATAGTTGCCGACATAGGCCGTCGCCGGCCCGTTGACTGACACGCTCCACCAGCCGCCGCCAGGCGTCACCGCGACCGGATCGACCGTGCGGTTCAGATTGGCCCGGAACATCTGCTGCTCGATGGGCAGTTCCTTGCCGTCGCGCATCGAGGCGGTGAAATAGACCTCTCCGGTCTGCTCGTTGACGCCGTCCAGATGTTTGACCGGATAGTCGCCGCGCGTGATGGCCCGCAGGCGTCGCCCGTTGCGGTCGTACAGATACAGGTGCCGCCAGCCCGAATCCTCATTGGACCAGATGAACCGGCCGTCAGACAGGACGCGGAAGTCGTCGTTCAGATCGACCCAGGCCTGCGCCTTCTGGCTCAGGATCACGCGTGATGCGCCGGTCGTCGGATCGACGCTCAGCAGGTCCAGTGTCTTCTGGTCGCGCGACTGGCGTTGGACATACAGGGTCTTGCCGTCGCCCGACCAGTTCACCCGCGCCAGATAGATGTCGGTGTTGGATCCCAGGTCCACCTTGACCCGTCCGCCGCCCTGCAGGTCGCGCACATACAGTTCGACCACCGCATTGGGTCGCCCCGCGCGAGGATAGCGCTGCTCGACCATCGTCGCGCCGCCGCCGGTGATCTCGAAGCGCGGCACGATATCGACCGGGCTCTCGTCCACCCGCGTCATGGCGATGTAGCGCTCGTCGGGGCTCCACCAGTATCCGGTGTCGCGATCCATCTCCTCCTGGGCGATGAACTCGGCCGTGGCCCAGGTGATCAGACCCGCGCCGTCGTCGGTGATCGGCGTCTCCTTGCCGCTCGCCAGATCATAGACGACCAGATTCTGATCGCGGACATAGGAGACGTAGCTGCCCTTCGGCGACACCTTGGCGTCGATCTCGTCGGCGGGCGTCTCGGTCAGGCGGCGCACCTTGCCGTCCGCCCGGTTCGCCAGAAAGATGTCGCCTTCCAGCGGCGCCAGGATGTAGCGGCCCTGCTGGTCCCACGAATATTCGACCACGCCGCGCGCGCTGATCCGCATCCGCTCGCGCCGAGCTTTCTCGGCCTCCGACAGTTCGCCGGCGTCGGGAACCAGCGCCCGTGCATCGATCAGCTTGTAGGGTTCACCCTCACCCGTCGGCGCGGCCCACAGGTCCTGCACATCCACATTGTCCTCGCGCGAGCGCAGAAAGGCGACCAACTGGCCGTCAGGCGACAGGCTGACCCCCTTGGCCACCGGCCCGTTCAGGCTGGGGCTGGAAAACACCCGCTCGGGCGTCAGGATGTTGGAGGGCGTCTCCTGCGCAAGGGCCGAACTGGCGGACAGGAGGATGGTCGAGGCGAGAAGAAGGGTGCGCATGGGTCGGGACGCTAGCGGTGCTTCTGCAAGCCGTCACGAGGAAATGTCGTCGCCGGGTGAAAGGCTTGTCCTTCCCTGCGAGGGGTTCTCAGATTAGAGAGACGGCACGATGACAGACGCCGCCCTCTCCCCCACCCCCGTGAAAGCCAGTCCGTTTAACGAGCTGGAGGTTCTGTGGGTGCGCCACTGGACCGACAGCCTGTTCAGCTTCGGCGTCAAACGGCCCGAGGACTTCCGCTTCCGCTCGGGCGAGTTCGTGATGATCGGCCTGCCGGGCGAAGATGGCGGAAAGCCCGTCCTGCGCGCCTATTCCATCGCCAGCCCCTGCTGGGCCGAGGAGTTGGAGTTCTTCTCCATCAAGGTCGCCGACGGCCCCCTGACCTCGCGCCTGCAGAAGATACAGCCCGGCGACACCGTCCTGATGGGCAAGAAGCCGACGGGCACCCTGGTGCTGGACGCCCTGACTGGCGGCGAACGCCTGTTTCTGATCGGCACCGGCACGGGGCTGGCGCCTTGGCTCAGCGTCGCGCGCGATCCAGAGACCTATTCCCGCTTCGGCCATGTCTATGTGATCCACACGGTCCGCAGCGTCGCCGACCTCGCCTACCGCGACTTCTTCACCCGCGAGATCCACGACGACCCCCTGATTGGGGAAGAGGCGCAGGCGCAACTGACCTACTACCCCACCGTCACTCGTGAGGACTTCGAGACGCCCGGCCGCATCACCGACCGCATCAAGTCCGGCGACTTCTTCCGCGATTTGGGCCTGCCCGAAGGGTTCGACCCCGCGCGCGACCGCGCCATGCTGTGCGGCTCCATGGCCATGATCAAGGAAGCCGGCGAACTGCTGGAGACCTATGGCCTGAAGGAAGGCTCCAACGCCGAACCGGCGGACTATGTGCTGGAGCGGGCCTTCGTCGGCTGACGACTTGGCTTGGGCGGCCTGACCCGCTAACCCCACGCCCATGTCAAAGCCTGCACTTGTCGCCGTCGATCCCCGCGTCGATCCGTCCGAATGCCAGTCCATGGCCGAGGTCCGCCAAGGCGTCGACGCCCTGGACCGTGCCTTGGTCGCCCTGCTGGCCGAGCGTCAGCGCTACATGGACGCCGCCGCCCGCATCAAGCCCGACCGCGACGCCGTCTTCGACCAGGCCCGGATCGACGACGTGGTCGCCAAGGTTCTGACCTCGGCCGAGGCCCACGATCTGTCACCCGACATCGCCGAACCCGTCTGGCGCCTGCTCATCGACCGCTGCATCGCCCACGAGTTCGCGACCTACGACCGCACGCGCAGCTGAACGCGACAAGCCCGACTAGGTCTTGAGACTTCTCAGCATGAATTCGTGCCGATAGGCCGCGACATCAGCCAAGGCCGTCGCCAGCGCATCGCGCACCCGCTCAACCGCCGGCGCGGCCAGCTTCTGATCCACCGCTTCCGCCTCGGCGCAGATCGCCGCCAGGTCTCGCGCGCCGATGCCCGCTGCCGCGCCTCGGATCGTATGGACCCCGTCGCGCCAGCCCTCGACCTTGGGATCCAGCATGGCGGACCACAGGCCGGCCTGATTGACGAACAGGCCCAACACCTCCTCATTGATGGCGTCGTCCCCGCCCGTCATGCCGTTCAGCACGGCGAAATCGACGGCGCCCGTCAGATCACGCAACGCCATCAGGCCGCCGTCTCCTCACCCTTGGCAAGGCGGGAGTTCCGCGAGGACCACAGCAGATAGATCGCCACGCCGACCACGTTCCAGACCACGAAGCCGATCTGCGTCACCGGCTTCAGGCTCAGGAAGAAGACCAGGCAGCCGATCACGCTGACCGCTCCAACGACCGGCCACAGCGGCGCCTTGAACACCCGCTTGCGACCCGGCTCGCGGATGCGCAGCACGATCAGGCAAACCCCGACCGAGCAGAAGGCCGCCAGCGTCCCGGCGTTGGCCAGCGACGCCAGTTCGTCCAGCGGCAACAACCCCGCCAGAATCGCCACGACGATGGCGGTGAACACAGTCACCACCGCCGGCACGCCCCGGCTCGATACCTTGGCCAGGCGACGCGGCAGCAAGCCATCGCGCGCCATGCCCAGGAAGATGCGGCTTTGCCCGAACAGGAAGGCCAGCAGGACGGTCGGAAGCGCGATCACCGCCGCAGCGGCGATCCACTGGGCCGCCGTCCCCTGCCCCATCTGACGCAGAATCAGGGCCAGCGGCTCGGGGCTGCTGGCGAAGGTCGCGACCGGCCGCGCGCCGATGGCTGCGGCCGCGACGACCAGATATAGCGCCGTGCAGATGAGCATGGAGCCGACGATGCCGATGGCCAGGTCACGCTCAGGCTTCTTGGTCTCTTCCGCCGCCGTCGAGATGGCGTCAAAGCCGTAGAAGGCGAAGAAGATGATCGCCGCCGCCGCCATTACCCCGGTTTGGACGAAGGGCGCGCCGAAGCCGTTGGGCATGAAGGGCGTGAAATGCTCGGGCTTGAACGCCGGCAGGGCGATGGCGACGAACACCACCAAGGCCGCGATCTTGATCAGGACCAGCACCGCGTTCAGCGTCGCGCTCTCCTTGGTGCCCAGCAGAAGCAGGCCCGTCACCACCCCGATGATGGCCACGGCCGGTAGGTTGATGATGCCCCCCGCATGCGGCCCGGCGACCAGCGCCGTCGGCAGATCGATCCCCAGCCCGCTCAGGAAACCGACCGCATAGCCGGACCAGCCCACCGCCACAGCGCTGACGACCAGCGAATATTCCAAGATCAGGCTCCAACCCACGATCCAGGCGATCAACTCACCCAGCACGGCATAGGAATAGGTGTAGGCGCTGCCCGCCGTCGGCATCATGGTCGACAGCTCGGCATAGGCCAGAGCCGCGCAGGCGCAGACCAGTCCCGCGAGGCCGAAGCTGATCAACACGGCCGGGCCCGCCAACCCCGCCCCGACCCCGATCAGTGTCAGGATGCCGGTGCCGACGATAGCCCCCACACCCAGGGCCAGCAGATGCGGCCAACTCAACGTCGGCTTCAGCCGCGGTCCGTCGTGCGGCGCCATCATGGTGTCGATTGATCGACGCCGGTTCCAGAAGGCCATGATGTTCGCTCCCCCGCCGCTTGCCGCGGCTGATTCCACGGGGACCATACTCCGTCGCAGAAAGTTTGCGAAAGCGCTTGCCAACCCCCGAACCGCTGGGTAGTAGGAGCGCCCTTCGGCAAGGCCTCGCCCCCGAAGACGCAGACGATCGGTCGGGTGATTAGCTCAGTTGGTAGAGCAGCTGACTCTTAATCAGCGGGTCCACAGTTCGAACCTGTGATCACCCACCATCGTCGCTTCTCAAAAAAACAGACGTTCAATCGTCACGCATTGCGGTGGGCTAGGTCGAAGTCCCGCGCATTGGTTTCAAGGCCTCATAAAACGAGGATCGACAACTCAGCCAGTTCGCGCGACTGATCGCACACGGCGCCGCCCTGGCGCGATCACTTCGCATCTTCACCAGTTACGCCCGATGACTCCTGCTCCGCTGAAACGCATTCTGATCGTCGGGGGCGGCACGGCCGGCTGGATGGCCGCCGCCGCGCTGGCGCACGTCACGCGCGGCACGGTGGAGATCGAACTGGTCGAGTCCGAGGTTATCGGCACGGTCGGCGTCGGCGAGGCGACGATTCCGCCGATCCTGCTGTTCAACCAGTTGCTGGGCATCGACGAGAACGAATTCGTCCGCGCCACCCAGGCGACCTACAAGCTGGGCATCCAGTTCAACGACTGGTTCCAGAAGGGCCGGAGCTATTTCCACCCGTTCGGAACCTATGGCACGCGCATCGACGCCGCCTCCTTCCACCAATATTGGCTGAGGCTGAACAAGGCGGGGCTGGACGACGACCTAAACGCCTATTCCGTCACGACGATGGCGGCGCGCATGGGCCGTTTCACCCGTCCTGACACCGACCCGCGCGGCGCCGGCTCGCAGATGACCTACGCCTTCCATTTCGACGCCGGCCTGTACGCACGCTTCCTGCGCCGGCGCGCCGAGTCGCAAGGCGTCGTGCGTCATGAGGGCAAGGTCGCCGACGTGCGCCTGCGCGACGGCGACGGCTTCATTCAGTCGGTGCGGTTGGACGACGGCCGCGAGCTGGAGGCGGACTTCTTCATCGACTGTTCGGGCTTCCGCGGCCTGCTGATCGAAGGCGCGCTGAAGACGGGCTACGAGGACTGGACCCATTGGCTGCCGGCGGACCGTGCTGTGGCCATGCCCTGCACCCGGATCGGCGATCCGACGCCCTATACCCAATCGACGGCCCTTGAGGCGGGGTGGCGCTGGCGCATTCCGCTGCAGCACCGCACCGGCAACGGCTATGTCTATTGCAGCCCCTTCATCTCGGACGATGAGGCCCAGGCCAAGTTGCGCGCCTCCCTGGACGGCGAGGCGATGGCGGAACCCAACTTCCTGCGGTTCACCACCGGTCGCCGAAAGAAGACCTGGAACAAGAACTGCTTGGCCTTGGGCCTGGCGTCGGGCTTCCTGGAACCGCTGGAGTCGACCTCCATCCATTTGGTGCAGTCGGGCATATCCAAGTTGCTGCTGCACTTCCCCGACACCGGCTTCGCCCAGGCCGATATCGACAACTACAACCGCATGATGCGGCTGGAGACCGAGCGCATCCGCGACTTCATCATCCTGCACTATCATGCCACGGCGCGCGACGACTCGCCCCTGTGGCGCTACGTGCGGGCCATGCCGATTCCCGAGACGCTGAAGCAGAAGATGGATCAGTTCCGCAGCCGGGGCCGCATCTTCCGCTATGAGGACGAACTGTTTCAGGAGACGAGCTGGATCGCCGTGTTGCTCGGCCAAGGCGTCATCCCCGAGCGGCATGATCCGATCACGGAGACCATCCCTCTGGAGCAGGTCCAGCAATGGTTGCAGAAGATGAAGACGATGATCCAGCAGGGCGTGGCGCGGATGCCGACCCACGAGGCCTTTATCGCCGCCAACTGCAAGGCGCCGCCGATCAACTGAACCACTCGACGCGACCAAACTGATTAGGTCTGAACAGACCGTTGAGCTCTTGGATTTCGCGCGACGGGGCTTAAATGCCGATGCCTGCCGCTGAACGGAATCCGACCTATGGCCGACTACGACTACGACCTCTTCGTCATCGGCGCCGGTTCGGGCGGGGTGCGGGCGGCGCGGCTGACGGCGCTGGATGGCAAGAAAGTCGCGGTCGCCGAGGAGTATCGGGTCGGGGGCACCTGCGTCATCCGCGGCTGCGTGCCCAAGAAGTTCATGGTCATGGCCTCCGAGGTCAGCCACGCGCTCGAGATCGCCGAGGGCTACGGCTGGTCGTTCGACAATGCGAAGTTCGACTGGCCCACCTTCCTTGAAGCCAAGGACGTCGAGATCGCGCGCCTGTCCGGCATCTACGCCGCCAATCTGGGCAAGGCCGGGGTCGAACTGGTCCACGGGCGTGCGGTCCTGAAGGACGCCCACACGGTCGAGATTGTCGGCAAGGATCGCACCATCACCGCCGAGAAAATTTTGATCGCCACGGGCGGCCGCCCCTGGAAGCCGGACGAACTGCCGGGGATCGAGCACGCCATCACGTCCGAAGAAGCCTTCCACTTGCCGGAGTTGCCCAAGCGGATCCTGATCGCGGGCGGCGGCTATATCGCGGTGGAGTTCGCCGGCATCTTCGCGGGCCTAGGCGTGGAGACGACCCTGATCTATCGCGGCCCCAACATCCTGCGCGGCTTCGACGACGATGTGCGCGCGCACTTGGCCGGAGAGATCGAAAAGCGCGGCATCAAGGTCATTCTGGGCTGCCAGCACGAGGAGATCGAAAAGACTGACACCGGTCTGGTCAACCACCTCGAAAACGGCATGAAGCTGGAGACGGACGTCGTCATGTTCGCCACCGGCCGTATCCCTTACGTTAAGGATTTGGGGCTGGGGAGCGCAGGCGTCGAGCTGAATGAGGCCGGCGCCATCAAGGTCGATCCCTATTCCAGGACGACGGCGGACAACATATGGGCCATCGGCGACGTCACTGATCGGATGAACCTGACGCCCGTGGCCATCCGCGAAGCCGTCGCCTTCCATCAGACCGTCTATCGCGACAATCCCCAGCACTTCGACTACGAGGCCGTGGCTACCGCCGTCTTCAGCCAGCCGCCGGTCGGGGTCGTGGGCCTCAGCGAGGCGGAGGCCCGCCGCTCCTGCTCGAACGGCGTCGACGTCTATGTCACTCGGTTCCGGCCCATGAAATACGCCTTCACCGGCTCGGACGAGCGGGTGCTGATGAAGCTGGTGGTCGACGCCGACAGCCAGCGCGTGGTCGGCGTGCACATCGTCGGCCCCGACAGCCCCGAGATGATCCAGCTGGCCGCGATCGCCGTGAAGGCCGGCCTGACCAAGGCGCAGTGGGACGCCACCTGCGCCGTCCACCCGACCATGGCGGAAGAGCTGGTCACGCTGAAGGAGAAGCAGTCGGGCGCGACCTCGGCCGGCTGACGGTTGCTCTCAGGGCCGAGGCCGCTCGCGGAATCGTTCCAGCAGATCCAGGCGGGCGCTGAAGGGCACGGGCGTCACGGCCGGTCCCCGATTGCCGAAGTTCATCAGCCGGGTGTCCACACGGGTCGCCGTAGGCCAGCGCGGCCGTCCAACGCCATTGGGATCGCCCGAGCGCGCGAAGGCGGTCCAATAGCCCATCATCGCCTCCGACGCCTTTCGGTCCCGATCCTCGACCGGATACGGCAGAGTGTTCAACGTGCCGAACACATAGGGCCGCTCGATCGCATGGGTCGCGCCGCCATGCGGCTCGGGATTCTGCGGCGACGAGATATCGAACCGATAGAGCCAGGCCGGATGGCCCGCCTTGGTATGCAGCCGCGCCAGCATCCGGGCCGGCTCGGAGAACACCAGATCCGTAATCGCCAGCTTGTCGAACGCCTCCAGCCCGCCATAGGCTTGAACGGCGTCGGCGCGCTCAAGCCAGGTCATGTCGTCGTCGATCTGACCATAGCCGTTGCGATCCGTGGGCCGCATCCACCAGAATTCGGCGCTGTTGCTGCCGATGATGAAGGGCACCGGGGCCTGCCGCCCCGCCTTGAACGCCGCCTCGACGGTGGACGGCACGATACGCCCGTCGATCAGCGTCAGGTCGCCGTTGGCGAAGACCGGCGGAGGCGTCAGGAACAGATCGGCCGGCGCCGCGCGCAAATCCGCCGCCGTTCGCAATCCCGCGCCATAGGCCCAGACCTCGCCGCGCTCCCGCGCTGAAGGCGCGCCATAGGGGCCCTTGCGGTCCAGCGGCGTCTGCAGCTCACGGCCCAGACCGGACTGAACGATCGCCCGATCGAACAGTCCGCGCGCTGGCGGCGAGATCATCAGCCGCGTGACGATCGCCCCGCCTGCCGATTCGCCGAAGATGGTCACGTTCCTGGGGTCGCCGCCAAAGGCCGCGATATTGGCGCGCACCCATTTCAGCGCCGCCGTCACGTCCATCAGACCGTAGTTGCCAGCCGCCTCGCCTGCCGGCCGCTCGGCCGCCAGCGCCGGATGATCGAAGAAGCCCAGCCGCCCCAGTCGATAGTTCAGCGTCACCACGACCATGCCGCGCTTGGCCAGGTTCGTTCCGTCATACAGCGGCGCGGTTCCCGACCCGTTCACCAGGCCGCCGCCGTGGATCCAGACCATGACCGGGGCGGGCTGAGCCGCACTGATGGGCCGCCAGACGTTCAGGTTCAGGCAATCCTCGCTCATCGGCAAGGGACCGACTCCGGGGTCGCCGTTCGGCGGCGCCTGGATGCACAGCGGACCATAGGCCGAGGCGTCGCGCTGGCCCTGCCAGGTCGGCGCGGGGCCGGGCGGTCGCCAACGCCGCTCGGCCGTCGGCGGCGCCGCATAGGGAATGTTCTTGAACGCCGCCACATCGGCATCCGCACGTCCGTTCAGGACGCCCTGCGGAATGCGGACGGTGGACTGGTCGGCTGCGGGCGCCATCATGAGCGAGAGGGTGGCGAAAACGCCGGCGATTGTCATGCGCGCTGATTAGCAAATTACGGCGGCGCGCCAATCATCTTGCGATCACAGATCACGACACACGGCGAGAGAACCGATTTCGATGTGGCGCGTTATCGCCAAGCTGTGCGGGGTAAGTGTTGAACGAAGCGGCAAAATCTGGCGATCCGACCGTTAATCTGGGTGCGGCTTTCGAGGCCTCGCCCAATCCCTATGTGCTGCTTACGCCTGACCTTCGGATCGCCGAGGTCAACCAGGCCTATATGGATGTCACGGGCGCCAAGCGCAGCGAAGTGTTGGGCCAACCTCTTTTTGCCGCCTTTGACTCGGGCCCTGGCTCGGACGCCCCGGAGAACGTCCGCCAAGTCCGTGCCTCACTGGAAAAGGCGCGCGACACCCGACAACGCGATCACCTGGCGGTCGTGCGCTTTTCAATGCCCCGAGCCCAGCCGGACGGCAGCGAGATTTTCGAAGAGCGCCTTTGGAGCGCCACCCATACGCCCATCCTGAACGCCGACGGCGAAGTGGTCATGCTGCTTCAGCACACCACGGATGTGACGGATCTGGCGCCCGTCATCCGCCCGGATGAGCCGACAACCGCGCTGGACGCGATTGTCGGCGGCTCGGTCCTGCGTCGCGCCCAGTCGGTGCAGGAGGACAATCGTCGCCTGGAGACCGAGCGCAATCGCCTCGTTGAAATGTTCATGCAGGCCCCAGGCTTCGTCGCCATCCTGTCCGGGCCGGATCACCGGTTCCAGATGCACAACGACGCCTACAGCCAGCTCATTGGTCACAGGGATATCGCCGGCAAGCCCGTCAGGCAGGCCCTGCCGGAACTGGAAGGCCAGGGCTTCTACGAGTTTCTCGACAGCGTCTTCGCCACAGGCGAACCCTATGAAGGGCGCGAGAGCGCGGCCCAGCTGCAGCGAAAGCCCGACGGGCTGCTCGAAACCGTCTATCTCAACTTCATCTATCAACCGATCCGCGACGACTCAGGCGCGGTCGTGGGCATCTTCGTTCAGGGCCACGACATCACCGAAAACGTGCTGGCCGCCCAGCGCCAGAAGTTGATGATCGACGAGCTGAATCACCGCGTGAAGAACACCTTGGCCACGGTGCAATCCATCGCCATCCAGACGGCCCGCTCCAACACCGATCCGGCCAGCTTCGCCGAGACCTTCCAGTCCCGGATCATGGCCCTGTCGCACACCCACAATCTGCTGACGCAAAGCCATTGGGAGGGCGCCGACCTGCGCGCCATCCTGGAACATGAGACTGAAGCTTACGGGCCGGCCCGCATAAGCCTGAATGGACCACCGGTGGCGCTGGAGCCGGCCGTCGTTCTGTCTCTGGGCATGATCTTCCATGAGCTTGCGACGAATGCCGCCAAATACGGCGCGCTGCATACGCCGGACGGTCGCATCCTCATCGACTGGGGTCTGGCGGATCAGCGCGACCGCAAACTCAAGCTGAGCTGGCGCGAAATTGGCGGGCCCAAAGTTACGGCTCCGGACAGAAGAGGCTTCGGTAGCCGTTTGATTGAACGAAACATTCGACATGATCTGGCGGGCGAGATCGATCTGGTCTACGCCCCCGATGGATTGATCGCGGAACTGACGGTTCCATTGGACAGGACGGCCGCACAATGACTCAACCTCTGACCGGTCGCCGTGTCCTCGTGGTCGAGGACGAATCGCTCGTCGCCATGCTTCTGGAAACCATCTTGGAAGACATGGAATGCGTGCCGATCGGTCCCGCCTCCAATGTGGATGACGGTCAAAAGCTGGCTCGGGACACGGAAAATCTCGACGCCGCCTTGCTGGACGTGAACGTCGCCGGCCGTCAGGTCTTTCCCGTCGCCGAGGCGTTGAAGGAACGCGGCGTGCCGTTCGTCTTTTCGACCGGCTATGGCGAAGGCGGACTGCCCGACGAATGGCGCGGCCAGCCCACGATCCAAAAGCCCTTCACAGAAGCCGCCATCCGCGACGCCCTGATGAAGGCCATGGGAGTGGCTCAAGCCTGAGGCCTAGCTCGGCATCCGCCGCGGCGCGAACCAGCCTTTGTCCGTTCTGTAAATACTGCCGGCGGCCGTCATAACATCCAGAGTGTGTCGTAGGTTTTCGGCGACCGCTTTCGCGCCCTTTGGAATCTCGAGACAGGATGCGAGATGTTCGACGTCCACCGGTCGCCCCTCCCCGCGCATCACCTCCAACACGGTCATAATCCGCGCGATTTCGTCAGATGGTAAGATCGGACGAGAAGTGGGCGCCTCTTTCTGCATCGATGGGTGTGATTTGCGGAATTTGGGAGACCTGGCTGTCTGGTAGTCAGGTCGAACATAACGAATCTGGCCCGCATCTTCCTCCGCTGATCGGCTTTGATTTAGCGCCGCCAGCAGTGAAATGACGGCCTCGTCACCGAGATCAGAGGGCCATCCATAAGCTTTCAACACCAGCGCATCCAAACGCTGGTTAAAATGCAAAAGCAGGTCCACGCACCCTGCCTGCCGGATGGTTCGATCATTGTCGGTAAGCGCTACGCCCGCCAGGATCTTTTGCATCACGTTGTACAGGCCCGTCATCGACAGGTCCTCATTTTGACCCAGCACGCGGGATCTCAGATCGTCCAGGCCCTCAGCAACGGTGGCGATTTCCTCACGCAGCATTGGACTCGCGTTTGGGAAGGGAAAGCGGTCGAAACACATTCCCTTAGAATAGACAGGTCGATCTGCGAGCTTTCCACCGACGGCTAGCGCCCACACCCGATGGATCCTGGTTGACAGCACGCCCAGCACGAAAGGGTCGTCAGACGCGATGCAGACCAGCCGATTATCCGGCAATATCGAGGCGTCCAGAAACCGGAACCAACGATGTTTGGACGTCTCTACCGTCACAATGAAGCGCGACAATCCTTTCAAGGCCTGACGAAGTTCTCTTCTCGGCTCGCCGAAAATCCACCAGTTTTCACGATAAGACGCTCTGTTGTTAGCGTCCCGGTCCGGTTTCACTGTTTCCATCAAATGCTGCATGAAGCCGGGATGCTGTCGGATGGCCTCTTCCTGTGACCATCCGTACAGATCGATGGCTTGAAGGTCCCGCGAGCGGTCCGTCAAATCCTTGCCGTTGCGATAGAGCCTGAGGGGTGCCGTCTGTCGATCAATCGATTGGTTCGCCAATGCAGCGGCTTTCTCCGAAGCAATCAGGAAGCCGTCTCCCATCAACTGCACGCCGCGGTAAGCCAGCATCGCGTTGGCCTTCAGGCGCACGGTTCGTTCGACACCGCGCCCAAGCGTGAGATCGCTGCCGATATCGCCTCTGGCTTCTGAGTAAATCACGCCATCCGCGCTCTCCCGCGCGACGGTCAGCAGTCTTCCCCGCCCGTTGGGAGGTCCAGCTTCTGCGACCAGCATCGCCACCCTGACGGCTGCAGCGCCCTTGCCCTTAGTCCAGGGATGATCAGCTATGGCGAACGTTAATCGGATCGGCACATCGCCCTGAAGCCTGTCCTCAATGACTCGGCGCGAAAACGTTTGGGTGATGGAGTTTGTCGTCACAAAACCGAACGCTGCAATGCAGGTGCAGGCGTGGATAGGGTTCTAAGCGAACCAGACAGATCATCGAACGAACCTCGGTTTGCGGCATCTTCGATTAGAATTTCCGCCGCTCGATCCCACCAAACCGTGACGATATCGGCAGACCGAAAGCGCTCTCCACGAGAGGCCCACAGAGCCTCGGCGTAGTCCGAGCCCAGTGCGTCACAAAGATTCTTCCCTGCGATGAAGGGGGGATTTCCGATGATGAAATGGGCTTTCGGCCATGCCGGCGCGAAGGGTTCAATGTGTCGTACGCCGTCTGTTGATAACGAACAGGGCATCTTAGTGGTCCGCAGCCTTACAAAGAATATCCAGCTCACTTTCCGAAACCGCGATCGCCGCGTCTTCGGCATACAAGCCGCCATTGTACCAGAGCATGTCGCATCGAAGGACCGGACAGTAACCCCCTGTATCCATCGTGCGAAACACCTGACTGATCGCCTTGCTGAAGTTCCTCGCAGCCCCCCGATAGCTTTTAAGGAACTCGCCAAAGGCTCGGTCCGGGATTAGCTGCACGCTGTCGGCAAACATTGCGAAAACGCACTGCATCACAAAGACGGCCGCTCGCCGTTCCCATGCAGCGCGATGAACCGGATCGTTCGCTGCCCCTGCTTCACGCGAGAAGCGTTTTCGGAAGGACTGAACCAGCCGTCCTAGAAGAGTAGCAATCTCTGTCGTTGCCTCCTCCACACGCCTTGCAGGGTCCAACGACATGGGATCGCTCCACACGGCCGCCAGGCGCTCCCTGATCTTGGGATCGCGCAGATCCGAAAGCGCAATCCGGTAGTTTTCGCGGTCGGGATACTGGAGGTAGGTCTTTCCCATCCGGCTGAAGTCGGACCAGAGTTCAATGGTCCGCCCCACGTCGACCATGATGAGGAACGGGGGCCACCCGTCCAACGCTCGCGCATAGCCCTTCGCCTAGGCCCGAGCCTTCTCCATTTTTCGTTCGACAACGTCGGGTCCGACCAGCTTCATCTGCCGCTTGTCGGGACTGCTGGCCAACCGCTTGGCTGTCTGTTTCGCCTCAAGCACGAAACATCCGCGCCGATAGCAGTCGATGTAGCCCCAATGGGAGCTGAGGTCGTCGTGACGGAACCTTACGATCCGTTCGAACCCGTAATCGGGGTCGCCGATCTTTTCGTCGTTGGGAGCAGCGACGCCAAGCACCCTGCAGAGTTGGATAACGAAAGACTGTGCTGTCTGCCGCTCTGAAGCCGACGCGTTTGTCCAAATCCTGATGAAATCTTCCACATCCATAAGTCGCACTCCAGAACTGGAACGCGCCTTTAGCGTGCATTTTAATCGGCCACAACCGGGGATTATGTTTGGCCGAGAAGCGTCGGCTTCCCTAACCAGTAAGACAGTTCAGCGGGCCGCGAAATGTCCCAGATCGCCAAATCAGCGACTTTTCCGTTTTCCAGGGTGCCGATCTCGCCCAACAGGCCCAACGCCCGCGCCGCCTCTCGCGTCGCGCCGGCCAAGGCCTCTTCCGGCGTCAGGCGGAACTGAACACAGGCGAGGTTGAGCGCGGCGGTCATGGAAGCGACGGGCGATGTGCCGGGGTTGCAGTCGGTGGCGACGGCCATCCGCACGCCGTGGCGGCGCAGCAGATCGACGGGCGGCGCCTGGGTCTCGCGCAGCATCAGATAGGCGCCGGGCAGCAGGACGGCGACCACGCCTGCGGCGGCCATGGCGGCGACGCCTTCCTCGTTCGCATGTTCGATGTGATCGGCGGACAAAGCCTGATACCGCGCCGCCAGGGCCGCACCGCCGCCGTTCGACAACTGATCGGCGTGCAGCTTCACCGGAAGACCTAGAACCCGCGCCCTATCGAAGAGACGCGACACCTCTGCGGTTGAGAAGGCGATGGGTTCACAATAGGCGTCGACCGCGTCGACCAGACCTTCGGCATGGGCGGCAGGCAGGATGTGGTCGATGGCCAGATCGACATAGGCGGCCCGGTCGTCGCCATATTCGGGCGGCACGGCATGCAGACCGAGATAGCTGGTACGGACACGCACCCCGCCCTCGCGCCCGATCCTGCGCGCGACGCGCAGCATCTTGAGCTCCGTCTCAAGGTCGAGACCATAGCCGGACTTGATCTCGACGGTGGTGACCCCTGTGGCCTTCAGCCCCGCCAGACGTGTCATGGCCGACGCGAACAGATCATCCTCCGACGCGGCGCGCGTGGCCTTCACGGACGAGACGATGCCGCCGCCCGCCCGCGCGATCTCCTCATAGGTCGCTCCGCCCAGCCGCTGTTCAAACTCGGCCGAACGGTCGCCGCCGAACACCAGATGGGTGTGGCAGTCGATCAGACCAGGCGTGATCCATCGCCCGTCCAGCCGCTCGGTTTCAGCCGCTTCCACGGCCGGCAGGTCAGCGCGCGGTCCCACCCAGACGATGCGGCCATCGGCGACGACCACGGCGGCGTCCTGAATCGCGCCATAAGGGACCGGTCCCTTGACCATGGTGGCGGCATGGCAATCGATCAGCAGACGGTCGGCCTTCATCGGCGAGGCTCCTTTGCCAGAACGGGTGAATGAGCGGACGAGAAGCGCGCCACCAAATCGTAGCGGTCGCCGGGGAAGGTCTGCCACACCCGCGTCACCCCCTGCCCGTCCCGCCATGTCCGGCGCTCGACGCACAGGCAGGCGGCGCCGGGCTTGAGTTCCAGTAGGCGTGCAGAGCGGGCGTCGGCCGCGATCGCTGAAATGCGGTTCTCAGCCTCAGTCCAAGGCGCGGAGTCCAGCAGCCAGCTTCCTGGCGGAACCGTATGAAAATCCACGTCTATGGCTTGAGGCGCCGCGCCGAGCGCGATGAGCCGATGTTCCAAGGCCAGCGGCGCGCCGTCGGCGCTGTGCAGACACGTCAGATCCAGCAGACGACCTCCCGACGCGAGTTCGATTTCGTCCTCACCGTCCGGCTCGCGTTCGATCTGCTCCAGCAGGACATAGCCGTAAACCTGCCCGCGCTCGATCACCTCGGCCCGCAAATCGGGAATAGCCAGGACGGCGGCGTGGGCCTTGGGCTGGGCGACGAAGGTGCCGACGCGACGCCGACGCGTCACCAGCCCCCGCCCAGCCAGTTCCGAGATGGCTTTGGAGACCGTCATTCGCGAACAGTCGTAGCGTTCGGTCAGCTCATGCTCGAACGGAATGCGGTCGCCGGGCGATAGCTCGCCGGACAGGATAAGCCCCTCAAGGTCGGCATAGATGCGGCGATGTAGGCTCACCCCAACACCGCCGACAGGGCCTTGCGATAGCGCGCCTCGATGCCGTCTCGGGCGATATGGCGGCCGTCTTTCACGACCTCGCGGCCCGCTCGCCACACCGAACGGATCGAGCCCGTCGGCGCGCCGAAGATCCAGCTGTCGAGCACCGCATCGCCCGACCGTCCCGCAAAGGCGACGCCGCTCGTATCCAGCGATACGATGTCCGCCGACGCCCCGACGCTCAGACCCGACGCCGCACCTGTCGCCTGGACGCCGCCCGCCAACGCGCGATCGAATAAGGCGCGCCCCGTCGAGCGTTCAGGGTCCGCCATGACGGCGCGACCGCGCAGCGCCAGCCGCTGACTGTATTCCAGCATCCGCAGTTCGTCGGCCACGCCGATCTGCACATTGGAATCGGTCCCGATGCCAAACCCGCCGCCGGCGCGCGTGAAATCGACTGCCGGGAAGACGCCGTCGCCCAGATTGGCCTCCGTGATCGGGCACAGACCGACGACGGCGCCGCGCGCGACGACGCCGCGCCACTCGGCTTCAGTCACATGGGTGGAGTGGATCAGGCACCAGCGCCGATCGACGGGCGCATTGGCCAGGAGCCATTCGACCGGCCGCGCGCCCGACCAGGCCAGACAGTCCGTGACCTCCTTGGTCTGTTCCGCCACATGGATATGGATCGGCCCATCGCCCGCCAGCGAAGGCATGGCCGCCAACTCTTCCGGACTGACGGCGCGCAGGCTGTGCGGCGCGACCCCGACCACGGCGTCGGGCAGATCGGCGGTCAGGGTCCGGCATCGCGCGACCAGATCGGCGAATCCGTTCAGATCGTTGATGAAACGCCGCTGTCCATGCGCCGGCGGCTGTCCGCCGAACCCGGCATGGGCGTAGAAAACCGGCAGCAGGGTCAGGGCAATGCCCGTCGCCTGCGCCGCCGTCACGATCCGCGCGGCGATCTCGGCCCGGTCCGAATAGGCCGCGCCCGACGGGTCATTGTGTAGATAATGGAACTCGGCGACGCGGGTGAAGCCGCCCTCCAGCATTTCCAGGAAGGCCAGGGCGGTGATGGCCTCGATCTCTTCCGGACCGCCCCGATCAAGGAAGCGGTACATCAGCTCGCGCCACGTCCAGAAGTCGTCGTCCGAAGGCCCCCTCGCCTCGGTCAGGCCCGCCATGGCGCGCTGAAAGGCGTGGCTGTGGACATTGGCGACGCCCGGCAGGGCGACACCGCCCCCTTCGTCCGCCGGGCTGCGCGCAACGTCTGTTTCCAGACTGACAATCCGTCCGCCAGCCAAGCCGATCCGCACATCTTGCGCCCATCCATCCGGCAAGAGGGCTGCCTCGAACCATAGGGTGCGATCCACAGGCTGCGGCTGAAGGGTCACTGGACAGGTCCGTGTCGTTACGATCAATATGTCTAGACATACCACGGTGGATCGATTTGGCGAGGGAGGCCGAACGGATGCAGGACTGGCTGACCATCCACGAAGGTTCGGCGCCGCTGGTGATCGGCCTGCCGCACACGGGCACCGACATTCCGGCTACCATCGAGGCGCGGATAACCTCGCCTTGGCTCGCGCGCAAGGATGCGGACTGGTGGGTGGATCGGCTGTACGACTTCGCGATCGACATGGGCGCGACTCTGGTGCGAACGGGGGTATCCCGAACCGTCATCGATGTGAATCGCGATCCGTCGGGCGTCTCCCTCTATCCCGGCATGACCACGACCGGCCTGTGCCCGACCGAGACCTTCGACGGGGAGCCGCTGTATCGGCCGGGCCAGGAACCCAATCCGGCCGAAATCGCCGAGCGACGCGCGATCTGGTTCGATCCCTATCACGCCGCCCTGCAGGGCCAGTTGGAGCGAATGCGCAGCTACGGCCCGGTCGTCCTCTACGACGCCCATTCCATCCGGTCCGTCGTGCCGCGCCTGTTCGAGGGCGAACTGCCTCAGTTCAATATTGGCGACAACGACGGCGCAACCTGCGCGGCCGAACTGACGCAGGCTGTCGAAAAAGCCTGTGCGATCAGTGGCGACAGCGTGGTCGTCAATGGCCGGTTCAAGGGTGGTTGGACCACGCGTCATTACGGCCAACCCGACGCAGGCGTTCACGCCATCCAGATGGAGTTGGCGGACCGGGGCTACATCCTCGATCCCGCCGGCACGGTGTCGCCCGACAACTGGCCCAGCCCCTATGAGCCGGATCGCGCCGAGCCGATGCGCGGCCATCTGCGCCGCGTCCTGACCGCCTGCATCGCCTTCGCCGAGAGCCAACGATGAACACGCCCAACGCCCGGATCGTCCGCAGCCCGCGCGGACCCGAAAAGACCGCCAAGACTTGGGCCGCCGAAGCGGCCATGCGGATGCTCATGAACAATCTGGACCCCGAGGTGGCCGAGCGGCCGCAGGACCTCGTCGTCTATGGTGGCATCGGCAAGGCGGCGCGGGATTGGGCGGCGTTCGACAGGATCGTGGAAACCCTGCAGACGCTTGAGGCCGACGAGACCCTGCTGGTGCAATCCGGCAAGCCGGTGGGCGTCTTCCGCACCCATGCCGATGCCCCGCGTGTGCTGATCGCCAACTCCAACCTGGTGCCGAAATGGGCGACCTGGGAGCATTTCAATGAACTCGATCGCAAGGGCCTGGCCATGTATGGCCAGATGACCGCCGGCTCGTGGATCTACATCGGCACGCAAGGCATCGTTCAGGGCACCTATGAGACCTTCATGGAGGCTGGCCGCCAGCACTACGGCGGCGACTGGTCGGGCAAGTGGATTCTGACCGCAGGCCTGGGCGGCATGGGCGGAGCACAGCCTCTCGCCGCGACCATGGCGGGCGCTTCCTGCATCACGATCGAATGCCAACGCAGCCGGATCGAGTTCCGTCTGCGGACGCGTTACGTCGACGTCATGGCCGAAACTCCGGACCAAGCCCTGGCTTTGCTGGAGCAATCGTTTCGGGACAAAAAACCCTTGTCGATCGGCCTGTTAGGAAACGCAGCCGATCTATTGCCTGAAATGGTCCGTCGCGGTGTGCGGCCCGATCTGGTCACCGACCAGACCAGCGCGCACGATCTGATCAACGGTTACCTCCCCTCAGGCTGGACCGTCGCGGAGTGGGAAGACAAGCGCGTCAGCGAACCCAGCAGCGTCGCCGCCGCCGCGCGCGCCTCCATCACCGCTCATGTGAAGGCCATGCTGGACTTCCAGGCGATGGGCGTGCCGACCACCGACTATGGCAACAACATTCGTCAGGTCGCCCTCGACGCGGGCGTGACGAACGCGTTCGACTTCCCCGGCTTCGTGCCTGCCTACATCCGCCCGCTGTTCTGTCGGGGCATCGGTCCGTTCCGCTGGGCGGCCCTGACCGGCGATGCGGAAGATATCAAAAAGACAGACGCGGCCATGAAGCGCCTGTTCCCCGACAATGCGGGTTTGCATCGCTGGCTCGACATGGCGGGCGAGCGCATTGCTTTTCAGGGGCTTCCGGCCCGCATCTGCTGGATCGGATTGGGTGATCGCCACCGCGCCGGACTGATGTTCAACGACATGGTGGCGTCGGGCGAACTGTCCGGCCCTATCGTGATCGGCCGCGATCACCTGGACAGCGGTTCGGTCGCCAGCCCGAACCGCGAGACCGAGGCCATGATGGACGGCTCGGACGCCGTGTCCGACTGGCCGCTGCTGAACGCCCTGCTGAACACGGCCTCTGGCGCCAGTTGGGTATCGCTGCACCACGGCGGCGGCGTCGGCATGGGCTATTCCCAGCACTCGGGCGTCGTCATCGTCGCGGACGGGACGCCGGAAGCCGCCCAACGGCTCGAGCGGGTGCTGTGGAATGACCCCGCCACGGGCGTCATGCGTCACGCCGACGCCGGCTATGAGATAGCCCGCGCGGCCGCGCGGGAGCACGAACTGAACCTTCCGAGCCTGAAGGCCTGAGCCATGACCGCGATCACCCTCGGCCAATCGCCTCTCACCCTGGCGCAGCTTCGTGCGGTACTGGACGGGCCCGCTACCGTCTCACTGACGCCCACCGCCTGGGCCGATGTGGAAAAGGGTGCGGCGACCATCGCCGCCATCGTCGCCGAGGGGCGCACCGTCTATGGCGTCAACACCGGCTTCGGTCTGCTGGCCAACACCTCCATCGCGCCTGAAGATCTGGAGACGCTGCAGCGTAATCTGGTTCTCAGCCACGCCTGCGGGGTCGGGCCGCTGCTGCCGGATTCGGTGACGCGTCTTCTGATGCTGCTGAAGATCGCCAGTCTGTCGCGCGGCGCCTCGGGTGTTCGGCGTGAGACGCTGGAGGCCCTGATTGCTCTGGTCAACGCGGACATCCTGCCCTGCATTCCGTCCAAGGGATCGGTCGGCGCCTCGGGCGACCTGGCGCCGCTGGCTCATATGTCCTGCGTCCTGATCGGCGTGGGCGAGGCGCGGCTGAACGGGGAAACCTTGGAGGCCGAAGCCGCTCTGGCGAAGGTCGGCCTCACTCCCCTGACGCTCGGCCCGAAGGAAGGCCTGGCGCTGCTGAACGGCACCCAGTGCTCGACGGCGCTGGCCCTTGCCGGTCTGTTCGCGGCCGAGGCGGCGTTCGCCGCCGGGATCGCTGCCGGGGCCTTGTCGGTCGATGCGCTGAAAGGGTCCGACGCACCCTTCGATCATCGCATCCACGCCCTGCGCGGCCAACCGGGCCAGATCGCCGTCGCCGCCCGCCTGCGCGAGTTGATGGCCGGCTCCGCCATCCGCGACAGTCACCGCGACGACTGCACCAAGGTCCAGGACCCCTACTCCCTGCGCTGCCAGCCCCAGGTCATGGGCGCAGTCCTCGATGTGCTGACCAACGCCGCCGCCACGCTGGCACGTGAAGCCAACGCCGTGACCGACAATCCGCTGGTCTTCATTGAGGATGGCGATGTCATTTCTGGCGGCAACTTTCACGCCGAACCTGTTGCTTTCGCAGCCGATCAGATCGCCATGGCTCTGTGCGAGATCGGCAATATTTCGGAACGCCGCACGTCGATCTTGGTCGATCCCAAGATGAGCGAACTGCCGGCCTTCCTGGTCAAGGAAAGCGGCCTGAACTCCGGCTTCATGATCGCCCAGGTGACGGCCGCCGCCCTGATCGCCGAGAACCGCATGGTCGCTCATCCGTGCAGCGTGGACACCGTGCCAACCAGCGCCAATCAGGAAGATCACGTCAGCATGGCCACCCACGGCGCGCGCCGCCTGCTGGACATGGCCGAGAATACGGCGACGGTGGTCGGCATCGAGCTTCTGGCGGCGGCGCAGGGACTGGAGTTCCATCGGCCGCTCACCAGCTCGCCGCCGCTGGAACAGGTCTTCGCCATCGTGCGAGAAGCCGCCGCCCCCTATGCCAGCGACCACTATTTCGCCCCGGACATCGCCCGTGCGACCGACGCCGTGCGCGCGGGTCGTTACCGACCCTTTGCGGCGGACCTGCTGCCTTCGGCCTGATCCGGCTCAGCCGCCGAGAACACCCAGGTGTTCCAGCAGGATGGCCGTGCCCAGACCGATCAGGGCCACGCCGCCGATGATCTCGGCCGTCTTGCCGAAGCGCGTGCCTACGGCCTTGCCGATCAGCATGCCGATGGTGGTCAACACAAAGGTGGTGAAGCCGATCGAGGCGGCGATCACCCAGATATTGGCCCCGATGAACGCCAGCCCAACGCCCACGGCCGCAGCGTCGATGCTGGTTCCGACCGCCGTCGCCACAAGCGCCCACGGGCCGGACCGGCGCGGCACCTCATCCTCGTCCGCGCCACGCGGTTGAACGCCTTCCCAGATCATCTTGCCGCCGACGATCAGCAGCAGGGTGAAGGCGATCCAGTGATCCACCTTCTCAACCAGGCCGGCGGCGATGATGCCCAATCCCCAGCCGATCAGGGGCGTGATCGCCTCGATGACGCCGAAGACTAGTCCAGCCTTGACGGCGTCCTTGACGGCGGGTCGATGCGACGCCCCGCGTCCGACGGCGGCTGCAAAGGCGTCCGTGGACATGCTGAGCGAGAGAATGGCGATGGCGCCTGGGGTCATGGGACAGCACTCGACCGGACGCGTGACAGCGGTCCTGCACCGGCCGGTCGCGGCGTCAGGACACGCTGGTCTCGCTAGGCGGTGGTTCCGCTGATCGCGCCACGCGCCGAAGCGCGAGTATGTTGACGCGATCCCGACGACGAACGCCGGAAGCTACTCCCCAACAGGAGGCGGCTCTCTACACGCCGCTTCCTGCGCTTGGCAACCTCACAGGTCGATCAGGCGCCCGACTTGGGCGCCGTCGCGGCGGGCGCATCATCGCGCGACGAGGTCGATGCGCCGGCCGGTTGGCGCTCGACCGTCAGGGCATAGGCGCCCATCTGGTTGGGCCCGTAGGCGCGAGCGCGCAAGACGTACCAGCCGTCATCCGGCGCGGTCCAATCCAGCTTGGCGTGCGCGTCGGACAGGCTGTCGTCATCGGTGGCCAGGCTGGTGAAATCGCCGTCCTCATCCTGCTTGCCCAGGTCGATGAAGGAGTCGAAGGCATTCGACACCATCGTCAGACGCAGCTTCTCGTCCTTCTTGGCCTGGAAGCGGTAGGCGTCGAAAAAGGCGCCTTCGTCGCTGAGCGCGGCGCTGTTCGACAGGGTTCCGCGCACGGTCGACCCGATCAGCAGACTGCCGGGCTTGGGCTCTGGCCCGCGATCCAGCAGTTCCAGTGAATAGAGGCCCTTGCTTTCCGCATCCAGCGGCATGGCGCGGACCACATAACTACCGTCCGACGGCAGGGTGAAGTTCAGCCGCGAATCCGTGCCCTCGGCCAGGCCGTCGTCATCGCTGGCCAGCGCCTCGAACTCACCGTCGGCCTTGCCGATCTCCAGATAGGCGTCGAAGTCGCCGGACCGCAGGATCGCCTGAACGCGCTGGCCTTCCGTTCCAGCAAAGACATAGGCGTCATAGCGTTTGCCATCGTCGCCCTGGGGGTCCTCGTCGGTGATCTCGCCCTCCACGGTTTGACCCAAAGTCGCCGTGGTCGGCGGCGGCGGCGGCGCGGTTTCGGTCAGCTTCAGCGTATAGTCGCCCTCGGCCTCGTCACTGAATCCACGCGCCTCGATGATGTAGTCACCGTCGGCGTCCAAGGTGCGGGCGATGCGGGCGTCGGTGCCCGAGCCGGCGCCGTCATCGTCCTCCGCCAGAACGGTATCGTCCGAAGCACGGCGAAGCGTCAGATAGGCGTCGAAGTCGCTCGACTTCATCTCGATGGCCACGCGCTGGCCGTTCGTCCCGGTGAAGCGATAAGTCTCCGCGCGCTGGCCGCCGTCGTTCGTGGCGCTGTCCGAGTCCAGTTCACCCTTGATCTCGTCACCGATCGCGATGGGCTTTGACGGCGGCGCGGGCGGCGCCTCTGCCAGGCCCAGTTCGTAGCGACCCAGCCCGTCTTCCAGCGACGTGGCCCGGATCACATATTCGCCCGTGGTCGGCGCCGTGAAGGTCAGCCGCGAATTCAGCCCACCGCCGGGCGCATCGTCGTTCGAACTGATCTCGACGAAATCGGGACCGTTCATCCGCCCCACCCGCACCAGGGGATCGAAAGCCTCGGAGTCCAGCGTCACCACAAACCGATCGCCGGCGTTGGCGCGGAAGGCGTAGGCGTCATAGCGGCCGCCGTCTTCCTGCTCAGGATCGCGAGCCGTCAGTTCGCCGCTCTGGGTCGCCCCGACACGAATGCCGCTGGGTCGCGGCGCTCGCGGCGGCGTCGGGCGTTCCTGCAACAACAGACGATAGTCGCCGCCGTCCAGTCCGCTCAGCGTCCGGGCCCTTAGAACATAGGTCCCCGCCTGTTCCGGCGTGAACCGCAGCCGCGCATTGGTGCCGTCCCCCAACCCGTCGTCGTCGGACGCCAGCGGCTCGCCCGCTGCGCCGTCGGCGTAGACTTCCAGATAGGCGTCGAAAGCGTCCGATCTCAGCATAGCTTCCAGCCGCTGCCCCGCCCGCGCCTCGAACCGATAGTCGTCGTAGCGATATTCGTCATCCGCCGCCTTGGCGTCGCCGTCCGTCAGGGCGCCGTTCACATTGGCCCCGATGCGCAGCGACTGCGCGTCCTGGGCCACGGCCGGCGCGACCGCCCACAAGAGGGCCAGGGTGCTGACAGCGGCGGCGAGCGACGGACGGTTCATGAATTCCTCCAGCATAGGCTGCGGATCATAGACGCCGAACCGTGACGGCTGTAAATCGCCGCCATCCTGATTTCCCGCCAGACGGAGCTGCCATGTCGGCCCAATCCACGCCTGCGACGCTGATCGACGGCAAGGCCTTCTCGGCCGCCCTGGTGGAACGCGTCGGCGCGGCCGTCGCCCGGCTGGAAGCCGCGCACGGCGTCAAACCCGGTCTGGCCGTCGTCATTGTCGGCGAGGACCCGGCCAGCCAGATCTACGTCCGCAACAAGGGTGAGACGACGCTGCGCGCCGGCATGCGCTCCGACACCCACCGCCTGGCCGAATCGACCCGCCAGGATGAACTGCTGGCCCTGATCGCCCAGCTGAACTCGGACGCCGGCATCCACGGCATCCTGGTTCAACTGCCCCTGCCCGCCCACATCGACGCGACGGTGGTTCTGGACGCCATTTCGCCGGACAAGGATGTGGACGGCTTTCACGTGGTCAATGCGGGTCGTCTGGCCGTCGGCCTGCCGGGTTTGGTCCCCTGCACGCCCCTGGGCTGTCTGATGCTGCTGAAGGATCAACTCGGCGATCTGTCGGGCCTGAACGCCGTCATCGTCGGCCGTTCCAACATCGTCGGCAAGCCGATGGCGCAACTGCTGCTCGGCGAAAGCTGCACGGTCACCATCGCCCATTCGCGCACGCGGGACCTGCCCGAGGTCTGCCGTCGAGCCGATATTCTCGTCGCCGCCGTCGGTCGGCCCGAGATGATCAAGGGCGACTGGATCAAGCCGGGCGCGACCGTCATCGACGTGGGCATCAACCGCGTCCCCTCGGCCGACCCCGTCAAGGCCGCCGAGGGCAAGACCCGCGTCGTCGGCGACGTGGCCTTCAAGGAGGCGGTCGAGGTCGCCGGCCGCATCACGCCGGTGCCGGGCGGCGTCGGCCCCATGACCATCGCCTGTCTGCTGGCCAACACCTATTCGGCCGCCTGCCGTCTCAACAATATCCAACCGGAGCCATTGGACGCTTGATGCATTCATTGGGCCGGTGAATAGTCCCGCCCCACGGCGCTATCGCCGAACGGGAGATGTCATGGTCCGCCTCAATGCTCGCGCCGTCGCTCTGACCGGCGCTCTGATCATCGTCCCCGCCGGGGCGGGCTGCGGCTACAACACCATTCCGACCAAGCAGGAACGCGCTGAGGCGGCCTGGGCCGATGTGCAGAGCCAGTATCAGCGCCGCGCCGACCTGATCCCCAATCTGGTCGCGACGGTTCAAGGCGCCGCGATCCAGGAACGCACCACCCTGACGGACGTCATCAACGCCCGCGCCCGCGCCACCTCGGTCAATGTCTCGGCCGACGACCTCGATAATCCGCAGGCCTTCCAGCAGTATCAGGAAGCCCAGGGCCACCTGTCCGGCGCCCTGTCGCGCTTGCTCGTGACGGTCGAGGCCTATCCGCAACTTCAGGCCAACCAGAACTTCCTGACCCTGCAGTCGCAACTGGAAGGGACTGAAAACCGCATTCAGATCGCGCGCCGCGACTACAACGAGGCCGTTCGCGACTACAACACGACCCTGCGCACCTTCCCGCAGGTGATTTGGGCCAAGACCCTGCACGGCGGGTCGCAGCCGATGCAGTTGTTCACCGCCACCGCCGCCGCCCAGTCGGCGCCGCAAGTCAACTTCAATCTGAACGCCCCGCCCGCCAACGCCTCGGCGCCCGGCGGCGGCGCACCGGCCGTGGCGCCGGGCGCGACCCCGCCCGCCCAGTGACGACCATCCAAGCGGCGGCGCGGCGTTCGCCTGGCGTCGCCGCCCTCCTTTTTGGCCTTCTCATCGCCTTGCTGCTCGTCCTTCCGGCGGCCGCGCAGAGCAAGATCGACTTCCCGCCACTGACCGGCCGCGTGGTCGATCAGGCCAATCTGCTCGATCCGGCGACGGAACAGGCCCTGACTGAAAAGCTCGCGGCGCTGGAAGCCAGTTCGACCGACCAGCTGGTCGTCGTGACGGTCAATAGCCTTCGGGATCAGGAGATCGAGGACTACGGCTATCAGTTGGGCCGCGCCTGGGGCATCGGCCAGAAGGAAAACGACAACGGCGCCCTGCTGATCGTTGCGCCGAATGAACGCAAGGTCCGCGTCGAGGTCGGCTATGGGCTGGAGCCCATCCTGACCGACGCCTTCTCGTCCCAGGTCATCCGCAACGACATCCTCCCGTCGTTTCGAGACGGCGATTATCAGGCCGGCGTGATCAAGGGCGTGGACGCCCTGATCGCCCAGCTTTCGCTCGACCCGGCGGAGGCGCAGGCGCGCGCCCAGGCCGCCGCAGCCGAGCAAGCCGACACCAAGGGCGACTCCATCATTCCGCTGGTCATCATCGCCGGGCTTTTCCTGTTCATCTTCTTGATCGCCATGCGGTCCGGGCGCGGACGACGCAGCAATGTCAGCTCGGTCCTTCTGTGGGCGGCGTCAGAGGCGCTGCGGAACTCCGGCAGAGGC
>NZ_WJWX01000020.1:0-60668 GCF_009661015.1 Brevundimonas sp. SPF441
CGGGTTCGGCGGCGGAGGCGGCAGTTTCGGTGGCGGCGGCGCCTCGGGGGGATGGTGATGCAGATCACGGACAACGACCGCACCCGCATCGCCGAAGCCATAGCGGCGGCCGAGCGTCAGACATCGGGTGAAATCTTCTGCGTCGTCGCACGTCGGGTCTCGACCTATGTGGACGTCAGCCTAGCCTGGGCGGCGGCGATGGCGCTTTTGGCCCCGATCGTCTTCGTGCCGTTTGTGCTGGATCTTCGCTGGCCCAGCGATGGCTGGGAGGCGGCGCACCAGGCCGCGCAGGACGCCACGACGGCGCAGGCTCTGGGCCTTTACGCGCTATCGCAGGCCGTCGTCTTCGTCGGCGCCTTTCTGATGACCCGTATCCCCGCCGTGCGCCGTTTCGTTACGCCCGCCGGCGTCAGGCGCGGCCGCGTCAGGGAGGCGGCCTTGCAGCAGTTCCTGGCCCAAGGCGTCCACGTCACGCAGGAGCGCACGGGCGTCCTGATCTTCGCAGCCCTGGACGAACATCAGGTCGAACTGATCGCCGATGAGGGCATCTACGAAAAGGTCGATGAGGACGCTTGGGCTCAGGCCGTCGCCGTCCTGACCCGCGAACTGCGCGCCGACCGCCCCGTCGATGGCTTCGCCGCCGCCGTCGGTCTGTGCGGCGAGGTTCTGGCCCGCCACTTTCCGCCGCGCGCCGACAATCGCAACGAGTTGCCCGATCATCTGATCCTGCTCTGATCGTCGCATCGGGGTCGCATTCGCGCGCCAGAAGGCCTAGCCCACGGTCAACGTTCAACCAGTCGCCAGTTCATGCCTCGCCTTCTCACCTACAACGTCCACCGCTGCGTCGGCACGGATCGTCGCCTGGATGTCGGCCGGATCGTCGCCGTCATCGCCGAGTTCGAGCCGGACATCGTCTGCCTGCAGGAACTGGACGTGGGCCGCGCCCGCACGGGCGGGGTCGATCAGGCCGAGGCGATCGCCGACGGTCTGGCCATGACCTCGCGTTTCCATCCAGCGATGCGGGTCGAGGCGGAACAGTACGGCGACGCCATCCTGACCCCGCATCCCGAACGGCTGATCCGCGCCGGCGCCCTGCCGACGGTAAGCGGCATCCCGGGCCTGGAACCGCGCGGGGCGATCTGGTCGGAAATCGAGATCGACGGCACGGGCGTGAACGTCATGAACACCCACCTGGGCCTGGTCCCACGCGAACAGCGGCTTCAGGCCGCCGCTCTGGCCGGGTCCGGCTGGGTCGGCGCATGCGAGGGACCGATCCTGCTGGCGGGCGATTTCAACGCCACTTCGATCACCCGCCCCTATCAGACCCTGTGCCGCAGCCTACAGGACTGCCAGCGTCAATTGGGCCAGAAGCCGAGCGTAAAGACCTTCCCATCGGCCTTCCCCGCCATTCGCATCGACCACTGTTTCGTCAGCCCGCATATCCGCATCCGCGCGGTGCGGTCCGCCTTCTCGCCCCTGGCCCGCGTCGCTTCGGATCACCTGCCGCTGATCGTCGATTTCGAGGTCGTTCAACCCGGCGCGTGACCGCCCTCGGACGCCGGTCGCGTGCGTTGCGAACGGTTCAGACGCTTCCAAGGCCGCCAGGCGTCGCTGGACGACGTCGGATCGCCCAACTGCCATTCCGCAAACATCCGCTGGATACGCGTCGGGGGCTCTGAACCCAGCGGCTTCAGTCGATCGGTTTCGAAGTTGCAGATCGCCTGCCCCACCGAGCCGAAGACGCCCTCGACCGCCGCATAGTCTTCCGTCGCAACGCCCAGCCAGTGAGCGATCGTCCGGTGACGGTGCGCCGTGATGAAGGCCCGACCGGCCGCATCGACAGGCTCGGCGGCGATGTCGCATTCTGTATCCAGGCCCATCGACCGGTTGTTGAGATTTGTGGACCCGATCCTCAGCAGCCGATCATCGATAATCGTCACCTTGGCGTGGACGATGATCCGGTCGCCGTCGGCGGTCAGCGGGGCGAAGGCGAAGAAGCGGTTGTATTTGTCCGCCTGCTCCAGCCGGTGCAGCACCTCGGCCCGGGCCGTGTCCATAGTCATGCTGTCGAACCAGCTCGGGCTCTTGGCGGTCGAGATGACGATGACTTGCGGTCCATCCACTTCGGCCAGTCGTTCGGCCAATGCGGCGGCGATGACCGGCGAGGTGAAATACTGGTTCTCGATATAGATCAGCCGTTTGGCGCGCCGAATTGATTCCAGGTGCAAGGCTTCGCTCTCGCGCACCTCCTGCCGCCCCGACCATTTCGGCTCTGTACGGGCGATGCCGACGGGCACGTCGGTCATCTGCACCGGCACGCCGTCGGGCCAGGGATCGTCCTCGACCTCGTCCGCGATGGTGCGCTCCCACGTCGCCTTGAACCAACGCTCGCGCGCCAGATCGCCCAGCGCACGCGCCGCAGGTCCGTCCATCACGCTCATCACCTCGTGACGCGCCTTGCAGATCAGACCGCTGGGCAGGGCGCGGCGCGGGTCGCCGTCCAGATGTTCGTCGGAATCCCAGCGATCAGTCGAGATGTCGCCGCCGCCGCAGAAGGCGACCTTGTCGTCGATGACAACCACCTTCTGGTGATGACAGGCGCCCATAGGACCGGGAGAATCAAGCCGGAACTCCACCATCCGCTTACGGAACCAGCGCTGCGCCTTGTGCGGATAGAAGCCCTGCGACGCGGCGATCAGTAGCGGCGACTTCCAGATGAGCAGTCGCACATCCAGGTCCGGCTTTTTCTTGACCAGCATCCGCAGCTGGCGACCGATTTCCGCCGATTTGTCGCCGGGCCGCGTCTCTGGATCCAGATGGGTGCGCGGATCGAATTGCCATCCCAGCAGCACGATGGAGCGTTGCGCCTTGTGGATCGCAGACGACAGGGCGTCGAAATAGGCTTCGTTTTCCATCAGCACGGAAAAGCGGTGCGCGACGGCGGACGTCCACAGGGCGGGCCCCGGCTCCAGCAGACTGCCTTCGTAACTGTCGCCGGCTAAAGTCATGCGACCTATCTGTCTGATTCGCGTGACATGGTGTCGAAGCGCCTGCATCCTCCGTTCCACGCGCGTGTCCTTCGGTCAATCTTTCAGGGCGGGATTGTGACGTTCGCCGATTTGGCGCATAAGGAGCGTAGCCATACAGGCTGCGAGGGAGGGTAGAATGCAGGCGCTTGTCGAACTGATCGCTGGCTTCATCGCCCTGCTGGCCGCCGCCGTCCTGACGCAGTTCGGCGTCGACACCCACAACCCCAACCACGGCGACCGCGAAGTGCGTCGTGTGGTGGAGTGTCATGACACCGGCTCCAACGCCACGCTGCTTTCCGAATCCAAGCGCGACTGCTGAACGCTGCGGCGCTTTGCGCTGCATGACGCGCTTCATCGACAGGTTGCGGGCTTGAGTCGGTTTCGTCCGCATCGATCATGCTCTAGGGTTTCCTCGGCGCTGTCGGACGCCCGCGTAGAGATCGAGTTTTTGAGCTTATGAAGTCTCCCAAACGGCCGCCCCTGAAGCTGACCGACGACGAGGCCGTCGCGCCGGTTGAGCTTTCGACCTCAGATGAAATGCCGGTCCAAGAGGCGACACCGCCGCTCGACCCGATCCCCGAGCCCGATTTCGAAATCGTGCAGCCGACGTTCGAGCCGCCAATGTCGGAACGGCGTCGCCGTCGCCTGCTGGAAGAGCAGCGGCAGGCCGAAGAACGCGCCCTTGCCGCCGAACGCGGCGCCGCCCCCGTCAATGCGAAACCGACGCCAGAGACTCCTGTCGACATGGCCGTCGCCGCCGGTCAGCCGCCCGCGCCGTTCGAGCTGTCCAAACCGCCCGCTGTGAAAACCGTTCAAGCCAAGGCCCAGGCCGAGACGTCCGGGCGCCACGCCTATGTGATCGCAGGCGTCGCCTCCGCCCTGTGGATCGGCGGCGTCGCCTCTTGGGCCGCTTACGAGTTCGGCGCCGTCGGGGCGGAACTGGATCCGCTGCGGATCGCCATCTACGCGCTGATCGCCCTTGCCCCTGCGGGCCTGGCCATCATACTGGCCCACGCCGTCCGACAGGGCGCCGGTCTGGCCGCAGAGACGCGTCGCGCCCGCCAACTGGCCGAGGCCCTGGTCGCCCCGACCGCCCTGGCCGCCCAGCAGACCGGCGAGGTGCTTCAGTCGCTGCGTTCCGACATCGATCACGCCACCCTGGCGGCGGAACGTGCGCGCAACGACATGGCCCTGCTTCGAGAGGCGCTGGCCCAGGAGACAACGCGGCTGAACGAGGCGGCCGAGAACGCCGGCCGCACTGCGCGTCGTCTCACGGAAAACCTAGGCCGCGAGCGCGACCAGATGCAGACCCTGGGCATCCATCTGGATACGCAGGCGTCGGGCGTCATCGACGCCGTCGAGCGTCAGTCGCGCATGGTCGCCGACGCCTCGGACCTGGCTCAGGCGCAGCTTCGGGAAGCGGAGGCCGCCCTCGCCGCCCGCGCCGCCGACCTCGCCGCCGCCGCAGGCGAAGCCCAGGACGCCGCCCGCGTGGCGTCCGACGATCTGGCGCGCCAGACCATTCGACTTGAGAACGCCGGTTCGGGCGTCGCCGAGCAGATTCAGTCCGTCGAGGAAGGCCTCAGCCAGCAGCGCGCCGCCCTGGTCACCGCCGCCTACGCCCTGCGCACCGATCAGGAGGACTTCTCCGCCCAGGTCGAAAGCCAGCGCGCTCAACTGATCGAACATCTTTCCGCCACGCGCAGCGCCGCGGGCGATCTGGATCGCACCACCCAGACCTCGGTCGAGTCCATGCGCGATCTGGTCGAGGCGGCCACCGACCAGTTCCGTGCCTTGGTGGATATGTCGCAACGCGAGGCCGACGGCTTCGATTCCGCCACCAAGCTCGCCCTGGATCGTTTCGAAGCCTTGGCGGCCGAGGCGCGCGACGCCCTGATGGAAGAGACGCGCCGCGCCCTGGAGCAGATGCGCGCCACGGCCGAGGATTCACGCGCCGCCGCCGCCGACGCCGCCGAACAGGCGCGTCTGCGCACTGACCGCCTGGGCGAATCCTTGTTCGACGCGGCCCAAAAGGCCGACACAGCCGCCGACGCCCGCATCGCCGACGCCCGCCGCATCGTCACCGAAACGTCCGGCCTGGTCGAAGAGACCGGCGAGCGGATGGTCAGCCGCCTGGAAACCCTGGTGGCACGTCTCAACAGCGCCTTGTCGGAAATCGACACCGCCGTCGCCGACATCGACGAGCGCGCCGCGCGCCTGCCTCAGGAAGCTCGCGCCCGCGCCGACGCCGTGCGCGCCACTGTCGAGGAAGGCCTGGCCTCCCTTTCCGCCGCCTCGCGAAAAGCGGCCGAGGACACCGAGGCGCTGGATGTCGGCTTCCAGGATCGTGTGCGCCGAAACTACGACATGCTGACCGAGGCCGTGCGTCTGATGGGCGTGGTGTCGGGCGATACGACGCCGGCGCGTCGTCGCGAGCCGGCCGCAGAGATCGAGGCCCGGCCCGAACCTCGTCCCGAGCGCCGGACCGATCGCCCAACGCCTCCCGCCTCGCCGCCCGCCGAGGAGCGCCGGTTTGGTCTGCGCAGTCGCCTGCGGCTCGAGCCCGCAGAGACGCCCCCGCCGGCGACGGACAAGGGCCTGGATTGGAGCGATCTGATCGACGGCGACGACGACAACGAGGCGCCGCTGGAGTTGGACACGCCCTCCCCTTCGCCTGCCGAGGCTGAAGCCCTGTCCGACCGTGTCGCCGCCGCCATTCGGCGCATGGGGGTCGATCCCAACGCCCTTCTGCCTCGTTCTCGAGTCGAAGAGGCCGCCCGCGCCTTCAGCAATGGCGACCCCGACGCCGCGCGTCAGATCGTGCGTCGCGTCGCGCCCGCCGCTGTCCGCAGCGTGTCTCGCCGTGTCCTCAGCGACGCCGAACTGCGCGCCGACGCCGAACGCTATGTCCGCAACTTCGCAGTGATGCTGAACGCTTCCGCCCGCGCTGGAGACAGCGCAGCGGTTCAGTCCAGCCTGGCGTCGGACAGCGGTCGCGCCTTCATGTTGCTGGATGCGGCGGTCGGCGACCTGGGCTAAGACTCTTGCGGACTTGACGGCGTCGGGAAGTTACAGCCTCTTGCACGTCACCGAACTGTCATGGATGGGGCTATGGCTGGCACGATGAACCAAATCGACAGTCGTGCCAGTGGTGATCGCCGCCCTGGCATCATCATCTGCGCCTATGACGGCGACGATGACGGGTGGGATCTGGTCGAGGATCTGTCGGGCGAAATCTGGAGCCCCAGCGGGGCCCGCGCCGTGCCCATCGCCGCAGCCGATCCCGACGAGCTCGCCTCGACCCTGGCCGCCCGTCTCGGCAGCGGGGAATGCCGGGCCGTCCTACTCGTCGGACGCACGCAAAAGGGCGCAGGCTTCCGGGTCCAGATGCGCGCGGAAAACCGCACCCTCGACTACAAACACCGCCTGTCCAGCACCGGGCCGGGCGTGGCCCGCACCACGGCGCCCGTCGCCGACATGGTTCGCGCCCTGACCGCTGCCGGGCTGCAGGCCGACGCGTCGTCCGACATCGAAGAGGACGCCGGCTCCTACCTTCTTTACCGCGTGCTCTCGGACCTGCCGGATGGGCCGCTGACGCCATCGATCGGCCTGCTGCGCGCGCCCGCCCCCGCCAATGAGGCGGCGGTGCGCAAGGGCGTCAAGGCCGCCGCCTCGGCCATGGCCAGCCACCTGACGCCGCTGCCGCGTGTCGGTTAACCCTCCTGGGTCGCAGACATCGACGAACTGGCGGTCTAGGGTTTTCGAATGACAGTGAGTCGCAACCTGATCGTCTTCGCCGCCCTGAACGGCGCCTTGGCCGTGGCGCTTGGCGCCTTCGCCGCGCATGGCGCCGGGCCGCAGATCAAGACCCTGCTGACCACAGGCGCCCAGTACCAGATCGTCCACGCCGTCTTCGCCTTCGCCTGCGCCCAATGGACAGGGGGCGGCGGGCTGGCGCGGCTTGCGGGCTGGCTCGGATCAATCGGCGGCCTCATCTTCTGCCTCGCCCTGGCGGCGATCGCCTTTCTCGGCGTGCCGGCGTTCGGCGCCGTAGCCCCGATCGGCGGCCTTCTGATGATCGCCGGTTGGCTCTGCCTGGCCTTCTCGGCCTTGCGTTCTCGCCCCTGATTCCCTCGTAGAAAGACCAAGCATCCATGGCCTTCCCCACGCCCGCCGAGCCGCGTCGTGTGCTCCACCCTGAGATCGAGGCCTATGCCTCGGGTTGGATGCCGACCGAAGGCGTGCATGAAATCTATTACGAGGAGTCCGGCAATCCGCACGGCCTGCCGGTTCTGGTCCTTCACGGCGGACCAGGCGGTGCAGTCAATCCGGGCATGCGCCGCTTCTTCGACCCCGCCGTTTATCGCATCATCATGTTCGACCAGCGCGGCTGTGGTCAGTCGCGGCCGCATGCCTCGCTGGAAGACAACACGACCTGGACCTTGATCAACGACATCGAGCGCCTGCGCGCCCTGTGCGGCGTCGACAGATGGGTGGTGTTCGGCGGGTCCTGGGGTTCGACCCTGTCGATGGCCTACGCCATCACCCATCCCGAGCGGGTCATCGCGCTGCTGCTGCGCGGCATCTTCCTGCTGACGAAGAAGGAGTTGCACTGGTTCTATCAGGACGGCGCCTCGATGATCTTCCCCGACGCCTGGGAGCGCTTCATCGCACCCATCCCCGAGGCCGAGCGCGGCGACCTGATGGCCGCCTATTACAAGCGGCTGATCGGCGATGACGTCGCCGAGCGCGAACGCTGCGCCGTCGCCTGGTCCAGTTGGGAGGGCGAAACTGTTAGCGTCGAGGGCCCCAACGCCCGCCCGGACAAGTTCGCCGAGCCCGACTTCGCCGTCGCCTTCGCTCGGATCGAGAACTGGTTCTTCACCAACGCCGGCTTCTTCGAGGAGGACGGCTGGCTGCTGAAGAATGTGGACCGGATGCGGCATATCCCGTGCTGGATCGCGCAGGGCCGGTTCGACGTGGTGACGCCGATCTCAGGCGCCTGGGCGCTGCACCGCGCCTGGCCCGAGGCGCATCTGGACATCGTCGGCGACGCCGGCCACGCCTCGTCGGAACCCGGGATCGTCGACAGCCTGGTGCGCGCCGCTGACTGGGCCGCGAGCCTCAAGGCATGAAAAAGCCGCCGCGCAGGACAGCGCGGCGGCTATTCTCATTCTGAAAAATCAGAACCGCTTTGCGGTTCGATTGTCGATGCTCCACGCGCCCGGACCGGCGGTGAAGATATACAGGAAGATGAAGCAGTACAGGATGGCCGCGTCGCCGCCATTCACCGCCGGATAGGGGCTGCTGGGGAAGTGGAACATCCAGTAGGCCACGGCCATCTGGCCCGAGGCGATGAAGGCGGCCGGACGCGTGAACAGGCCCAGGATCAGCAGTAGGCCCGTGATCAGCTCGATCACCCCGCCGATGCCGAACAGCGACAGCAGCTCCTGCTGACCGGGCTCGGCCCCGGCCGGAAAGCCGAAGACCTTGATGACGCCATGCGCCAGGAACAACAGACCGGCGACGATCCTGAGCGCCGCCAGGGCGCGGGAAGACCAGCCATTCACTTGATTGAACATTCTCTTTCCTCGCCTTTTTGATGCGGTTGTTCACGGTCGGATCGCGTCCGACCGTGAAGCTTGATCCGAAAATCAGGCGGCGTCCACCAGCACGATCTCGGCGTCGGACAGCGCCTTGACCGTCACGACATCCTCCTGAGCGATGGCCGCGCCGTCACGGGCGTTCAGCCGGACGCCATTGACCTCGACCTCGCCCTTTGCCGGCACCAGATAGGCCCGCCGCGCAACGCCCAGCGGATAGTCGGCGCTGTCGCCCGCCTTCAGCGTCGCCGCCACAATCCGCGCATCGGTGCGGATCGGCAGGGCGTCCCCACCGCTTTCAAGAGTATCGCCCTCAAAGCCCGACGCCAGGACCACGAACTGGCCTGACCGCTCGCCCTTGGGGAAGGGCTTGGTGCCCCAACTCGGCGCGTCGCCGCGGCGGGTCGGCTCGATCCATATCTGGAAGATCCGGGTCAGGTCCGGCTCGGCGTTGTATTCGGCGTGCCGTATGCCGGTTCCGGCGCTCATCACCTGGACATCGCCCGCGACGGTGCGGCCCTTATTGCCCAGACTGTCCTCATGGGTGATGGCCCCGTCGCGGACATAGGTGATGATTTCCATGTCGGCGTGGGGATGCGGCGGGAAGCCGGTGCCGGCGGCGATCTCGTCGTCGTTCCACACCCGCAGATTGCCCCAGCTCATCCGCTTGGGATCATAGTAGTTGGCGAAGGAGAAATGGTGTTTGGCGTTCAGCCAGCCATGGTTGGCGCCGCCGAGGGATTCAAATGGTCTGCGCTCGATCATCGCACTCGTCCTTTCGCGTCGGAACCGTCCGACGCCTTTGCTTGACGCCAAGATAGAGATCGGCGACCGATCAGAAATAGAAACACCCGAAACTCATCGTTTCAGGACGCAAAGCCGCCCATGTCCCGCCTGCCCGATCTGGAAGCCCTGGCCATCTTCGCCAAGGTCGCCGACAGCCAGTCCTTCTCAGGCGCTGCCGAGACGCTGGGCCTATCCAAAGCCACGGTGTCCAAGGCGGTGACGCGCCTGGAACAGCAGCTGAAGACCACCCTGCTTCACCGCACCTCGCGCCGCTTCGCCCTCACCGATGCAGGTCGAACCCTGGCCGCCCGCGCCGCCCACATGCTGGCCGAGGCCGAGGGCGCGGTGTCGGAGGCGTTGGACATGTCCGTCACCCCGCGCGGCCTGGTGCGACTGGCGGCGCCGATGTCGTTCGGCATGGCCTATGTGGCCCCGGCCCTGCCCGAGTTCCTCGCCACTCACCCGGACGTGTCGGTCGATCTGCACCTGTCGGACGAGGTCATCGATCTGGTCGGCGGCGGCTTCGATTGCGCGCTGAGGATCGCCGCCCTGGCCGATTCCTCGCTGACGGCGCGCAAACTGCGGCCTGTGGCCCGCGCCCTGGTGGCCTCGCCGTCCTATCTCGATCAGCGGGGTCGCCCCACTCATCCCGACGATCTGGCCCGTCACGCCTGCCTCGGCTACGCCTACATGCCCAGCCCGGACACCTGGCGGTTCAGCAATGAGGCGGGTGAAGAAGTGGTCGTGCATCCGCGCGGCCCGCTGCGCGCCAACAACTCCGACGCCCTGACGGCGTCGTTGTGCGCGGGTCTGGGGCTCTTTCCCCAGCCGGACTTCATCTATTGGAAGGACGTCGCCAACGGCCATCTTGAGACGGTGATGACCGACTGGCGCCTGCCGCCCATCGCCCTGCATCTTGTGGCGCCCAGCGGCGGACCGCGCCCGGCCAGGGTCACGGCCTTCATGGACTATCTGGCGGCGAAGTTCAGCGGACCGCTGTGGCCGGGCGATACGGTGGGGCGCTAACGCTCAGCCGCACTTCACTTCGCGCACGATGTTCGTCGCCTCGTCATAAACGAAGTTCACCCGGTTCTCGCGATAGTCCATGGTCGCGGCGCAGGTGGTGCAAAGCACACGGAAGGTCTGGCCGGCGGGCGCGGTCGGGATGGCCGAACGGTTGCGGCCAACGTAGCTCTGATAATCCGAAACCTTGCACGCCTTGAAGGCGGTGTCCGATCCGGGCGCAGGCTCGGCGGTCTTGACCGGCGCGCAGGCCGACACGGCCAAGGCGCCGGCGGCCATCAGGGTGCTCACGATGATCTTCATGGTCGTCTCCTTGCGTCGGGCTCAGCCGCAGCGGACCTGTTCGATGATGCCGGTCTGTTCGTTGTAGAAGATGTTCAGACGATAGGCGGAGAAGTCCTGCGTCACCGGACAGGTGGTGCAGGTCACGCGCCGATTGACGACGTCCACCGGCACCGGGATTTCGGTCCGGGACTTGCCGACCAGATACTGCATCTCGCCGGCCTTGCAGACGTCCTCGGTCTGGGCGGTCGGCATTCGGCTGCCGACGGGCGGGTTGAGCTGAGCCTGCTCGACCGCACGCGGCGCAGGCGCCTCGGAAACCGGCGTCGAACAACCGGCCAGCAGAACCAGTCCGATCAGGCCGCCTTTTCCCAGCGCCCTTCGTCCGTTTGACGCCAATAGGCCAGGTTCGCGCCCTGCCCCTTCAGCGCCTTCCAACGTCCCCGCGCGTGTTGCAAAGCCGGCTCGTCGCGACCGTCGAAAATAATGAAGCATCGTTCGAACCCTTCCGTCCCGCCCAGTTCTGCGTCGTCGACTATGAACAGCGCCTGAGCGCCGTTCAGGTTCTCGCCCGTCTCGCTCAACAGCACAGGCTGGCGCTCGGCGTGGGGCTGGTCGGCCCGGCCGTGCGGCAGGAAGCTGTCATCGCGAAACGTCCACAGCGTCTCGTCGACCTCATCCAGTCGATGCGAATGCGATGACTTGATCATGGCCCGCCAGCCCCGCTCGATCGTCTTTTCGAGCAGGGTTGGCAGCACCTGATCCAGCGATGAACGCTCCAGGTGATAGAACCAGATTTCGGGCTTGTCGCTCACCCGGCTCTACCTCCCGCCCGATCAGCCTTCGTAGGAATCGGCGACCATGCGATCCAAGGTCCGCACGGCGAAGCCCACGCCGCCTTCCGGCACGGTGGGGCTGGGGCTCTTGTTGGCCCAGGCCGTCGGGGCGATGTCCAGGTGCGCCCACGGCACGCCGTTGGTGAAGCGTTGCAGGAACAGGGCGGCGGTGATCGAGCCACCGGCGCGACCGTTGCCGGTGTTCTTCACATCGGCGATCTTGGAATCGATGTGCTGCTCGTAGATGGCCGGGATCGGCATGCGCCAGAAGTTCTCGCCGACCTTCCTGGCCGCTGCCAGGATCGGATCGGCGACATCGTCGGAGTTCGAGAAGACGCCGGCGTAATCCAGACCCAGGGCCACGATCATGGCGCCCGTCAAGGTGGCCAGATCGATCATGAACTTCGGCTTGAAGCGCTCCTGCGTATACCAAAGGGCGTCGGCCAGAACGAGGCGACCTTCGGCGTCGGTGTTGATGACCTCCACCGTCTGACCCGACATGGACACGACCACATCGCCCGGACGCTGGGCGTTGCCGTCCGGCATGTTCTCGACCAGGCCCAGGACGCCGATGACATTGGCCTTGGCCTTGCGGCTGGCCAGGGCGATCATGGCGCCGGTCACGGCGGCCGCGCCGCCCATGTCCCACTTCATGTCTTCCATGCCGTCCGCCGGCTTGATCGAGATGCCGCCGGTGTCGAAGCAGACGCCCTTGCCGACGAAGGCCAGGGGCTGAGCGCCGGCTTCGCCGCCGTTCCACTTCATGATCGCCAGCTGGCTTTCGCGACGGCTGCCCTGGCCCACGCCCAACAGGGTGCGCATGCCCAGCTTCTCCATCTCGGCCTCGCCGAGGATTTCGACTTCAAGGCCCAGGCTCTCCAGCGCCTTCACCCGCTTGGCGAACTCGGCCGGATACAGGACGTTGGCGGGCTCGGACACCAGATCGCGCGCGAAGATCACGCCGTCGGCCACCGCCGACAGCGGCTCCAGCGCGGCTTCGGCGCCCCGCAGGTCGGTCGTGACCACGCGGATGGTGATGATCGACGGAATCTTGTCGGCCTTTTGCGTCGTGCGATACTTGTCGAAGCGATAGGCGGCCAGACGCGCGGCGAAACCGACGCGGGCGGCCTGCTCAGGCGACAGATCCGAGGCGTCGATCGTCAGCACCTCGGCGCCCGACAGCTTGACCGACGCATAGGCGTTGCCGCCGAAGGCCTCGACCGCCAGGTCATCCAGCTTGTCCTTGGCGCCTGCGCCGACCAGCAGCACGGCGTCCGCCTCGATGCCCGCTGGCGCGGCGATGCTCAGGCTCTGGCCGGCCTTGCCGGTGAAACGGCCCTTGCCCGCCGCCTTGGTCAGGGCGCCGTTGGCCTTGCCGTCCAGCGCGGTCCCGGCGGCGGTGAAGCTGCGATCTTCAAAAACCGGAACGGCCAGAATCTCGGCGGCGTCCACGGCGGCGACGAATTCGATCTTCATTCAATCAACTCCAGCCAGGCCCCACCCGGCGTCTGCAAACAGCAAAATGACAACGGCGCGTCTGCTTGTCGCGGACGCGCCCTGATGTGCTACTAGATGCGCCTCAATGTCGGCGCCTGCAACCGGGCGAAGTCCATCCGCCCATGACCCTGATTCAAAGATACCTTTTTCGCCAGATCTTGTTCCCTGTGATCGCCGCGTGCGCAGCGCTGGCGGGAATCGGGATTCTGAGCCAGAGCCTCGACCAACTCCAGGTCATTGTGGAGCGGGGTCAGAGCGTGTGGATCATGGTCAAGCTGACCCTGCTCGCCCTGCCGCAACTGCTGTCGGTGATTCTGCCCATCGGTCTTTTCGTCGGCGCACTGATCGCCCTGACCCGTCTGCAGCGCGAGCAGGAACTGACGGCGGCCTTCGCGGGCGGCATGACCCGATGGCAGGTCATATCCCCCGCCGCCCGTATCGCCGTGCTGGTCGCCTTGGTCACGCTGCTGGTCAATGTTTTCATTCTGCCCTGGGCGCAGCAGGAGGCGCGGCGTCAGGCGTTCGACATCCGCACCGACCTCGCCGCCCTGCTGGTCGAGGAAGGCCAGTTCGTTCAGGGGCCTGACGGCCTGACCGTCTATGTGCAGCAGATTGAACAGAATGGTCTGTTGAAGAACCTGTTTGTCTATCTGGACGACAAGGACAAGGTCACGACCTGGAACGCATCGGAGGCGCGCTTCAGTCGGGACGCCGGCGGCATTCCGATCCTGACCATGATCGACGGCTCGGCTCAGCGCTACTCGTCGGGCGGCGTGCTGGAGACGCTGTCGTTCGGGCGATACGATTTTTCTCTCGCGCCCTTCGTGGGGGTGACCGACACCATTCGCTACAAGCCGACCGACCTCTATCTGCGCCAATTGCTGAACCCGACGGCCAAGGTGCTCGAGGTCGCCGGATCGCGTGGCGAACTGCTGGCCGAGGCCCATTCGCGGCTGGCCTCGCCGCTCTACGCCATGGTCGCCATGGCCCTGGCGCTTTCGGCCATTCTGGGCGGCGCCTTCAGCCGCACCGGCTATACCTTGCGCATCGCCAAGGCGGCGGGTCTGTTCCTGGTCCTGCGCGTCATCGGCTACGGCCTTGTCGCCGCCAGCGCCTGGAACGGCTGGATGAATGTGTTGCAGTACGTCGTGCCGATCGTGGCCATCGTCGTCGCCCTGCGGGCTCTGTTCCGCGCGCTGAAGCCGCGTCGCAGCCGGACAACCGCCGCCCTGCGCGATTTGAAGGCCAAGTTCGCATGACCGCCGTCGTGGCCTCCGCCCGTCGTTCGCCGCATATCCCCCGTCTGGGTGGGATCGAACGCTATGTGCTGGTCCAGCAGTTGAAGTCGCTGGGCGTGGCCCTGGCCGTAATCTCGGCCCTCGTCATGCTAATCGACTTTGTCGAGGTCTCGCGCGGCGTCGGCTCGGCGCAGGATTTGTCGGCCGTCCGCATTTTCGGCCTGGTGCTGCTGAAGTCGCCCTCGGTCATCGTGCAGTTGATGCCGTTCGTCTTCCTGTTCGGCACCCTGTCAGCCTTCATCAGCCTGAACCGACGCAGCGAACTGATCGCCATGCGTGCGGCGGGCGTCTCCGCCTGGCGGTTCGTCCTGCCGGCGGCCGGCATGGCCTTCGTTCTGGGAGTGCTGACCGTCACGGTATTGGGTCCGATGGCCTCGGCCGGCGACGGCCTGTGGCAACGCGAGCGCGCGCGGATTTCCGGTACGGCGCCCGGCGGCGACCCCAAGGAAGCGATCTGGCTGCGCGAGGGCGACGATCAGCGCCAGATGATCATTCGCGCCGGCCAGCAGGACCGTGCCAACGCGCGACTGCTGAACGTCAGCTTCTTCATCTACACGACCGCGCCCGGCGGCGGTCGCACCTTCTCCGAACGGATCGACGCCAAGTCGGCCTCGCTGAACGCCGGCAGCTGGCGCCTGACCGACGCCGTGGGCGCCCAGATCGGCCAGCGCGCCGTCACCTATTCCAGCCTGACCCTGGTTTCCAGCCTGGCGGACGACGAGGCCTTTGATCGTTTCGCTCGACCGCAGGCCACGCCCTTCTGGTCGCTGCCCAACCAGATCAGCCGAATCGAGAACGCCGGCTTCACTTCGACCGCCTATCGCCTGCGCTTCCAGCAACTTCTGGCCACGCCGCTCGTGTTCGCCGCCATGTCGATCTTGGCCGCCGCCTTCTCGCTGCGGCTGATGCGATTGGGCGACTTGGCGCGCATGAGCGTGGCGGCTGTCGTACTGGGCTTCGCCTTCTTCTTCCTGAACCAGTTCTCGTCGGCGATGGGATCGGCCGAGGTCGTAGCGCCGTTCGTCGCCGCCTGGCTACCGCCTGTTCTTACCGCGCTCGCAGCCTTGACCTTGCTGTTCTATACCGAAGACGGCTAATCGGGCGCTCGCTTCTCAGACTACGGATGGCCTATGCAGGGTGATCGGCGCTTCGACGCTTTCAAAGCAAGGCTTCTCGCCGGTGCGGCTCTGGTCGCCTGCGCGCCCTTGGCGAATCCCGCATGGGCGCAAACCAACCCACCAGCCGCGGCCGTACCTTCCGACGGCCTGCCGCCCGAAGCGGTCTATGTCGATGCCGACAATGCGCGTCGCGAAGGCGACAACATCATCGTCAGCGGCACGCCCGAGAACCGCGCCTATGTCCGCACGCGCGGCCATGTGCTGCGCGGCGAGAACCTGTCCTATGATCTGAACGCCGGTTCGGCGACAGCCGAAGGCCGCGTCGAAGCCATCGCGCCCGATGGCACCGTGGTCTACGCGAGCCGTCTCGAGCTGGATGAAAATCTGGAGACCGGCGTCGCCGTGGATTTCGCCACGCGTCTGGCCAACGGCGCCAGTCTGATGGCCGCAACGGCTGTGCGTCGCAGCGAGACCGTCAGCGAACTGAACTACGCCCGCTTCACCCCCTGCCCGATCTGCGACGATGGCGGTCCCAAGACGCCGACCATCTCGATCCAGGCGGAAAAGGTGACGCAGGACGAGCAACTTCGCGCGATCCTGTATCGCAACGCCGTCTTCTACATCGGGCCGGTGCCCGTCTTCTACACGCCCTTCTTCGCCCACCCCGATCCCTCGGTGGAGCGGGCCTCGGGCTTCCTGGTGCCCATCGTCAACTATGACGAGGGTCGCGGCGTCTCCGTCGAGGTTCCCTATCTGCACGTCGTATCGCCGTCCGAGGACTGGCTGATCAGCCCGCAGATCAACACCAGGGTCGCGCCGCTGCTGAACCTGCAATGGCGGCGACGGTTCGCCAACGGCATGGTCGTGGCGCGCGGCGGCTATACCTACGAGCGCGAGTTCGGCGACTTTGATCGGGACGGCGACGGCAACTTCGAAAGCAACGTCAAGTTCGGCGATCGCGAACACCGCAGCTATCTGTTGTCGCACGGCGAGTTCGATCCGGATGGCCCATGGCGGTTCGGCTTCACGGCCGAGCGCACCTCGGACAAGACGCTGTTTGACCGCTATGACGTGCGCTCTCCCTATCAGGACAACGGCCTCTATTACGGCGACCGCCGTCGTCTGATCAGCCAGATCTACGCCGAACATCAGACCGATCGGTCCTATGTTTCGGTCGCGGCCTTCTCGATCCAGAGCCTGCGCCTGAACCCGGCCTTCGCCGCGACGGATTTCCGCGACGCCAACGGCTTCAAGGTGTTCGAGGACGACGACACCCTGCCCTTGGTCGCCCCGTTGATTGATGCCCGCTGGGAACCGCGCGAGCTCGTCTTCGGCGGCCGGCTGCGCTTGAAGGGTTCGGCCGTTTCGCTCTACCGCGACGCCTTCGTCGGCGCGCCGATCCTGAATCCGGAGATCGTTCCGCCCGTCACGACAGGTCTGGCTGGCGTGGACAGCCGCCGCATCACGGGCCAGGTGGAATGGCGACGGGCGATCATCCTTCCTGTCGGCATGCGGGTGGAGCCGTTCGTCGATACGCGCGTCGATCTCTATTCCATGTCCGACCTGCCGCCGATGATGGGCGTCGACAGCGACGAGACGGTCAGTCGATCCAGGTTCAGCGCGGGCGTGGACGTCACCTATCCCCTGATCAAACGCATCGCCGACGCCGACATCATCCTGGAGCCGGTGGGTCAGTTCTCTGTCTCCAACAAGGTCAGCCTGGACCGCCGTATTCCCATCGAGGACTCCCAGGTTCTGGAACTAGACGAGTCGTCCTTGTTCCGCATGGATCGCTTCTCCGGCTACGATCTGCTGGAAGGCGGCGCGCGCGTGACGGCGGGCGGTCGCGCCACCATCCGCTGGGCCGAAGGTCGCAAGGCCAGCCTGTTTGTGGGACGCAGCTATCGCTTCGACCAGCAGGACGACTTCCGTACGTCAATTCCCGACGATCCCGCGCGTCTCTATGACCCGACGGGTCTGGCCTCCGAGACCTCGGATTGGGTGGTCCAGGGCGACTTCTCGCCGTCGGATCGCATCCGCAGCTGGTTCCACGCCACGGTCGACGGTTCGGGCGAGTTGCGCCGCGCCGAAGCGGCGCTGGACGGTCGTTGGGGCCGCCGCAACCTGGCGACCGTCAGCTACATTCTGGATCAGTCGAACCCCGTCGACGGGCCGCTGAACCGCAACTACGAATTTGTCCAGCTGGCTGGGCAGCAGTTCGTCTTCCAGAACTGGGGCTTCACCGTCGCCGGCATCGCCGATCTGGACCAGAACGAGATCACGCGATCCGAAGTCGGCGTGCTGTTCGACGACGACTGCCTGCGGTTCGAACTGGGCTATCGGCGCGACAACACCCGCGCACGACCCGGCGGCCCGTCGGAAGGCATCTATGTGCGCCTAAACCTCGCCACTTTCGGAGGTTCAGGTTATGGACAGGGCGATATGCGTTGAGCATGACGCTTTACGGGGCGCGACCGCCTGCCGGCCTGGCTGGCGGACCGCTGTGAGGAATCAGGACGACCAATGGGTTTGATGCGTTATTCGACGGGGGCTGCGCTCGCGGCAGTCCTCCTCGCCGGTTCGGCCTATGCCCAGACGGCGCCCGCTCCGGCACAGACCCCCACGCCTGCGCAAGGCCCTGCGGCCGGCGCGCCGAATCCTGCGGCTGAAGAGGCGCCGACGACGGCGCGCGCCGAGCCTCAGTTTGAAATGGCCGACGGCATCGTCGCCACGGTCAATGACAAGATCATCACCGGCTTTGATCTGCGTCAGCGCATGTTGATGCTGATCGCCTCGTCTCAGGTTCAGCCGACCGAGCAGAACCTGCCCGCCATTCAGCAGGCCGCCCTGAACGCCCTGATCGAGGATCGCCTCAAGGATCAGGAGATGGCCAAGTTCGAGAGCCTGAAGGTCACGGACGAGGAAATCGACGGCGAGATCGCCGAAATGGCCCGCGCCGCAGGCACGACGCCGCAGGCCTATCTGCAGTTCCTGCAACAGGGCGGCATCCAGCCCGCCGCCTTCCGTGACAACCTGAGCACCCAGATCGGCTGGAGCCAGCTGATTCCGGGCCGCTTCAACAGCCGCGCCCGCGCCAGCACCCTTCAGGTCGATCAGGAAGTCCGTCGTCTGAACGAGGCGGCCTCCAAGCCCCAGTTCCTGCTCGGCGAAATCTATATCGACGCCGCGCGCGTCGGCGGCGCGCAGGCAGCCTTGAACGGCGCCCGCCAGCTGGTGCAGCAGATCATCCAGGGCGCGCCTTTCCAGGCCGTCGCCCAGCAGTTTTCCGCCGCCCCCTCGGCCAGCGCCCGCGTCCCAGGCGATGCAGGCTGGGTGGTCAAGGATTCGCTCCAGCCGGCTGTGCAGTCAGTGCTGGAACAGCTCCAGCCGGGCCAGCTGTCGAACCCCATCGTCGTCGATGGCGGCGTCTATATCCTCTACCTGCGCGACAAGCGTGACGGCGCCTCGACGAGCCTGGTTTCGCTGAAACAGGTCATGGTCGAACTGCCTGAAACCGCGTCGGAGGCCGATGTCGCGGCCGCGACCGCCAAGCTGGAAGGTCTGCGCAACGGTCTGACCTGCGACAACATCATCTCCCAGGCCCGTGCGACGCAGGGCGTCTTGGGCGCAGACCTCGGCGAATCGGATGTCGCCAACCTGGCGCCCCAGTTCCAGCAGTTCGCCCGCACGGGCGAAATCGGTTCGGTCTCGACGCCGATCCGCACCCCGCTGGGCCTGCATTTGGTCGCCGTCTGCGGTCGTCGCGTCGGCGGTCCGGAAGCGCCGAACCGTCAGCAGGTCGAAAACCGTCTGCGCGCCCAGAACCTGGCCGTGCTGGAGCGCCGCTATCTGCGCGACCTGCGCAGCGACGCCCTGATCGAGTTCAAATGAACCCAGCGGTCGCGCCTCTGGTTCTGACGCTGGGCGAACCCGCCGGCGTCGGGCCGGAGATCGTGGCCGCCGCCTGGAAAGCGTTGCGCGCCGACCAGACGGCCTTTGCTGTGATCGGCGACGCGGCGCTGATGCGGACGCAGGGTGTTCCCGTGGCCGAGATCGGGGTTCCCGGCGACGCCGGCGGCCTGTTCGGATCCGCCCTTCCCGTCATCCATCGCCCCCTGCCCGCCCCGGTCGTGGTCGGGTCGCCCGATCCGGCCAATGCCTCGGCCGTCGCGGACGGCATCGAGGAGGCGGTCAGCTTCGCCCTATCCGGCGAGGCGTCCGGCGTCGTCACCGCCCCGATCGCCAAGGCGCCGATGTACGCCTCGGGCTTTCGCTTTCCCGGCCATACCGAGTTCATTGCCGAACTGACGGCCGATGCGCCATACGCCGGTACGCGCGGCCCGGTGATGATGCTGACGGCTCAGAACCTGCGCGCCTGTCTCGTCACCATTCACGTCGCCTTGGACCAGGTGCCGGAACTGGTCACAGCCGAGCGTGTCGCCCGCATCGCCCGCGTTGTCCACGAAAGCCTGAAACGCGACTTCGCCATCGCCCGCCCGCGCCTGGCCATGGCGGCGCTGAATCCCCACGCGGGCGAAGGCGGCGCCTTGGGCCTGCAGGAACGCGACATCCTGACCCCCGTCGCCGAACAGCTTCGCGCCGAGGGGATCGACATCACCGACCCGCGACCAGCCGACACCCTGTTCCATGACGAGGCGCGCGCGACCTATGACGCCGCCATCTGCATGTATCACGATCAGGCCCTGATTCCGGTCAAGACGCTGGACTTCTGGGGCGGGGTCAACGTCTCCCTCGGCCTGCCGATCATCCGCACCTCGCCCGATCACGGGACGGGCTTCGACATCGCCGGCAAGGGCGTCGCACGTCCCGACAGCCTGATCGCCGCCATTCGCCTGGCATCGGAGATGGCGGCGGCCCGCGCCGCGCGCTAACAGGGCGTGTGACCGACCTTCCCTCCCTCCGCGAAACCCTCGACGCCCACGGCCTTTCGGCCAAGAAGAGCTTCGGCCAGCATTTCCTGCTGGACCTCAATGTGACGCGCAAGATCGTCCGCATGGCCGGCCCGTTCGACGGCCGGGCCGTGATCGAGGTCGGCCCCGGCCCCGGCGGCCTGACCCGCGCCCTGCTGGAATCCGACGCCGGCCCCGTGGTCCTGGTGGAAAAGGATCCGCGCTTCATTCCCTTGCTGACCGAATTGGACGACGGCTCCGGCCGCCTGACCATCGTGGAAGCCGATGCGCTGAAGGTGAAGGAAGCTGATCTGGTCTCCGGCCCCACCCATCTGGTGTCCAACCTGCCCTACAACGTCGGCACCCCCCTGCTGATCAAATGGCTGACCGGCTCGTGGCTGCCGCACAGCCTGACCCTGATGTTCCAGAAGGAGGTCGCCGAACGCGTCGCCGCCGGGCCGGGCGAGGACGCCTACGGCCGCCTGGCGGTCATCTCCCAGGCCGTCTGCACCGCCCGCATCGTCATGCACCTGCCCGCCGCCGCCTTCACCCCGCCGCCCAAGGTGGCCTCGGCCGTGGTCCATCTGGTCCCGCTGGACGAGCGCCCGTCGCCCGAACGCCTGAAGAAGCTGGAACGCGTTACCGCCACCGCCTTCGGCCAGCGCCGCAAGATGCTGCGCTCCAGCCTGAAGCAACTGGGCGGCGCCGCCCTGTGCGAGGCCGCCGGAATCGAGCCGGACGCGCGCGCCGAGACCATCGACGTGGCGGGCTTCCTGCGTCTGGCGGATGCCCTTCAATGACTGTCGAACCGTTCCGCGCCATCTCCGTCAGCCGCCTGGCTCATCAGCTCAAGAGCGAAGGCCGCTCGATCATCCATATGGAGTTTGGCCAGCCCTCGACCGGGGCGCCCGCCGCCGCCATCGCAAGGGCGCATCAGGTGCTGGACGTCGACGCGATGGGCTATTGGGAAAGTCCCGATCTGCGCGCCCGCATCGCGCGCCTGTACGACGAGCGGTACGGCGTCGCCGTCGATCCCAACCGCATTCTGCTGACCTGCGGCGCCTCCCCGGCCCTGGTTCTGGCGCTCAGCACCCTGTTCAAGCGCGGCGACCGGATCGCCCTGGCCCGGCCGGGCTATGTCGCCTATCGCAACACCCTGCGCGCCCTGCATCTCGAGCCGGTCGAAATCGCCTGTGGTCCCGACACCCGCTTCCAGCTCACCGCCGCCCAGCTCCAGGCGCTGGATCCCGCCCCCGCCGGCGTCATCATCGCCAGCCCCGCCAATCCGACCGGAACCATCATCCCGGACGCCGAGCTGGCCGCCATCGCCGAGGTCTGCCGCGCGCGAAACATCGCCATCGTGTCGGACGAGATCTACCACGGTCTCAGCTACGTCGGCCCGACGCCTTCGATGCTGCAGTTTGCGCCAGACGCCGTAGTCATCAACAGCTTCTCCAAATACTGGAGCATGGCGGGCTGGCGCCTTGGCTGGCTCTTAGTCCCGGAGGATCGGATCGATGCCGCCCGCGCCTATATCGGCAACATGTTCCTGACGCCGCCCAGCCTCAGCCAGCATGCCGGTCTGGTCGCCATGGACGCGATCGATGAGTTGGAGGGCCATATCCAGACCTACACCCGCAACCGCCAGCTGATGCTGGACGCTCTGCCCGCGCTGGGTCTGCGCAAGATCGCGCCCCCCGACGGCGCCTTCTACATCTGGGCAGACATCGGCCATCTGACGAACGACAGCGTGGCCTTCTGCGAGCAATTGCTGCGCGACACCGGCGTCGCCACCGCGCCCGGCGTCGACTTCGACCCTGTCGAAGGCCACCATTTCATCCGTTTCAGCTTCGCCGTCTCGACCCCCGAGATCGAGGACGCCTTGACCCGCCTGCGGCCCTGGTTTGCAGCCTTGGCTTAGGCCGCCTTGGGCTGAACTGCAGCCGATGTCGCCCGGTGCAAGGCGTCGTAGAGCTTCTTCGGCTCCAGCGGCTTGGCCAACCAGTCCGTCATACCGGCCGCATAGCAGGCCTGCACCTGTTCGGCCTCCGTGCCCGCGCTGAATCCGATCACCGGGGCGTCCGCATTGGGGCCGTCAGACGCGCGCAAGCGCCGTGTCGTTTCGTTGCCGTCAATGCCCGGCATATTCACATCCATCAGCACGACGTCGAACGCCTTCTCCGACAACAGCGCCAGCGCCAGATGGCCGTCCGAGGCCGTGGTCAGATCGACATCCAGAGGTTGAAGCACGAGCGAGATCGTGCGGCGGTTGATCTCGTGATCGTCCACGGCCAAGACGCGAAGCCGCCGGGCCAGAACGGGCGCCGCCGTCTCTTGCCCATCTAAAGCCTGCGTCGGCTGACCCGCTGGCAGATCGACACATAGGGTGAAGGCCGCGCCCTGCCCCGGCGTGCTCTCGACCGTCAGGTCGCCGCCCATCAACCGCGCCAGTTCTCGACTGACGGTCAGGCCCAGGCCCGTCCCGCCATAGGTGCGCGCCACCTCGGCGGATCCCTGCGCGAAGGGTGTGAAAAGCCGGCTCATCGCCTCGGGCGCGATACCGGCGCCCTGGTCGATCACGGTCAGGGTCAGACAATGCTTGCCGTCCCCGCCAGGCGCCGACGCCTCGAGACGGATCGCGCCCGACGGTGTGAACTTGATCGCGTTGGACACCAGGTTGTTGATGATCTGGCGCAGACGATAGGGATCCCCGCGCAGCCACACCGCCTCGCCGTCCACCCCCGACATCTCCAGCGTCAGCCCCTTGTCCGCCGCCGGCGCCGCCCAGAATCGCACCGTATCGCGCATCAAATCGCCCAGTTCGAAGTCGCGGCTTTCCATCGCCATGGCGCCGGCCTCCATCTTGGAGTGGTCCAGAAGGTCGTTGAGCATGCCGGTCATCAATCGTCCGGCGTCGATGATCAGATCTGCCGTCTCTACGCGGTGTTCCTTCAACTTGCCGTCGCGAATAACATGGGCGCCGGCCAGGATCGCGCTGACGGGCGTGCGCAGTTCGTGGCTGACGATCGCCGCCATCGCCGCGCGATCGGCCATGGCCGCCTGCGCCTGCTCCAGCCGCGTTTCCGCCTCCGCCCGAGATTTCACCTCGGCTTCACGTGATGCGTGCACCCGCCAATAGATGTTCAGCACCATGCCGACGAACAGGATGGCGGACAGGGTCATGACCACGACCCCGCGTGTATCGCCCTGCATCACCTTGATCACAGGCATCAAGGCCAGCGCCGCCAGATAGGGACTGCCGCCGATGAAGAAAATTCGACGCGAGGCGATGCCGGACGCAACATTGGTCAACAGTCCGCCTGCCATCGTCAAGGCGGCGAGCGTGACCAGCGCCGGATGGTTGGTGGACCAGATGATCAAACCCATCGCGGCATAGGTGGTCGCCATCACTGTGGTGGACGCCAGGGCGACAAACACGGCAAGCGGGCTCTGTGACGCCTCGGCGCGTCTGAACGGCGCCATGGCCCAGAGTTCGAATGCTTGCGCCAGGACCGCGACGGCCAGCCACAGCGGGACCCATCGCAGCATTCCGGCTTCATTCATGGCCCAACCGACCAAGGCGGCGAGCAGAAGCCTGACCGGAACCTGCTTGACCCTCTCCTTGGCGCTGGTGGCCAAAAGTGGCGCGATCGAATGAAGAAAACCCATGACACCCCCGTTCACCACCTGACGTTAGGTCAAGAGGAAGAACAGGACGTAAACCTGAGCAGTGGATAGCTAGGGAATAGTCCCTATCGCTGTGTTTACCGTCCGAAATCTCCTTCCCGGCAAAACAGCATCAGTAGCGTAGCGTTGAGTACCCACAGCGCCGCAGGTCCCCATGGCCTGTGGCGCTGTTTCTATTCAGACGGCTTCGTACAGCAGGGCGGCCTTGTAGTCGCCGACCCACAGGTTCCTGAACCGGCGCGAACGCTCGGCGTGATAGATGTGGGCCAGTTCAGCGTAGGACCGGTCGAAGTCCTCGTTTACCAGCACATAGTCGAAGGCGTCGCAGTGTTCGATCTCGCCCTTGGCGTTGGCCACACGGCGCTCGATCACGTCGTCGGCATCCTGTGAGCGGGTGACGAGACGGCGACGCAGCTCTTCCAGGCTGGGCGGCAGGATGAAAACGCGCACGGCGTCTTCCGGGCATTTCTCGGCGACGTCGCGCGCGCCCTGCCAGTCGATGTCGAACAGCACGTCCCGTCCCTCGGCCAGCGCCTTGTCCACCGGCGCGCGCGGGCTGCCGTAGCGATTGCCGTGAACGTCCGCCCATTCCAGGAAGGCGTCCTCGTCGATCAGGCGCTGAAACTCGTCATGGCCGACGAAGTTGTAGTCGCGCCCATCCACCTCGCCCGGCCGGATGCCGCGCGTGGTCATGGAGACGGACAGCTCCAGACCGCCATGATCGGCCATCAACCGCCGGCAAAGCGAGGTCTTGCCGGCGCCCGAAGGACTGGCGACGATCAGGAGGACGCCCCGGCGGGGGCTGCGTTCATTCGACATTCTGGACCTGCTCACGCAACTGTTCGATGACGGCCTTGAGCTCCAGGCCGATTCCGGTGAGCGCGGTCGTAGCGGATTTCGAGCACAGCGTGTTGGCCTCACGCATGAATTCTTGCATCAGAAAGTCGAGTTTCCGCCCGGCGGGCGCCGAGGCCACAAGCTGACGCGCCGAGGCGACATGGGCGGTCAGCCGATCCAGCTCCTCGCGCACGTCGGCCTTGGTCGCCAAAGCGGCTGCTTCCAGGAAGATCCGGTCCTCAAGCCCCGGCGCATCGGGCGCCAGTTCGGAAATTCGGCGGGTGAAGCGATCGCGAATAGCCTCGACCTGCGCGGTCGCCTCGCCTTCCGCCTGGGCGACCAGTGCCTGGATCCGAGCGATGAATTCGCCCAGCACCGGCGTAAGTTGCGCGCCCTCGTTCTGGCGTGACGCCTTCAGCGCATCCAGCGCCTCTTCGACCGTGCGGGTCATGGCCGCCTCGACCGCCGCGCGCGCCTCCGGATCGTCCGCCTCTTCGGGCACCTCGATCACACCGCGCAGGGCCAGCAGGCCGTCGGCGGACGGCGGCGTTGCTCCGTCCTCGGCCAGTTCGTTCGCCAGCGTCAAATAGCGCGCCAGCACGGCGGCGTTGATCGTGACCGCCGCCTCGCCGGCTTCGGTTCGCTTGGCCTGAACGCCGATGGTGACCTGACCCCGCGCGAACCGCGCCTGGCCGGCCGCCTTGGCTGCGCGCTCCAGCCCGTCGAAACCGTTCGGTCCCCGGAAGCGGACCTCCAGATTGCGCCCGTTGACGGAGCGCGCCTCGACCGACCAGGTCCAGCCTTCGCCGGCCCCGTCGGCCCGGCCGAGGCCGGTCATGCCAGAAAGCGTGCTCATCGGGGCCCCTGCGTCGCGCCGGCCGGAAGGGTGATCGTCGCCTGACCATTCTCGATCGACGCGGCGGCCGGCTCGGTCGTCATCGGCGCCGCACTGGTTCCCGGCGTTGCGGGCGGCGTGGCCTCCGGCGGCAAGCCCGCCTTTTGGCGCTCGATCTGACGCCACCGCGCGACGTTCTGCAGGTGCTCGTCATAGGTCAGGGCGAAGGCGTGTCCGCCGGAGCCATCCGCCACGAAGAACAGTGCCGGATCGGCCGGCGGGTTCAAGACGGCCTTGACGGCTTCCTTACCCGGATTGGCGATCGGCGTCGGCGGCAGCCCGTTGATCTGGTAGGTGTTCCATGGCGTCTGAGCCAGCAACTCCGAACGCCGGATGCCACGCCCCAAAGGCCTGCCCTTGGTCACGCCATAGACGATGGTCGGATCGCTCTCCAACCGCATCCCCGCCCGCAGACGGTTCGTGAACACCGCCGCGACACGCGGCCGTTCCGCCGCCAGCGCGGTTTCCTTCTCCACGATGGAGGCCAGAATCACAGCCTCCTCCGGCGTGCGCGCCACGGTCGCGGGCGACCTCTGGCTCCACAGCAGACGCAGGTTCTCGGTCGCCGCGCGCTGCATCCGGTCGATCACCGACTGGCGGGTGTCGCCGCGCGAAACTTCATAGGTGTCGGGCCACAGGCTGCCTTCCTCGGGCGTCTCGGCGACCGTCCCGGTCAGCACCGCCTCCTTGTTCAGGATGTCCACCGCCTGCAACGACGACCAGCCCTCAGGCAGGGTCACGAAATGGCGCACCACCCGCCCCTCGACCAACAGGTTCAGCACCCCGGCCAGCGACGTGCCGGACGGCACCTCGTATTCGCCGGCCCTCAGCCGACGATCCGCGCCGGTCAGGGTCGCCGCCGCACGGAACAGGTCTGTCGAACGGATCACACCCGCGGCCTTCATCCGCGCGGCGATGGCGGAGACGCCGGACCCGCTGGGCAGGGTGACCACCGTCGTCTGCCCCTGCCGCGCGGACGGTCCCGGAGCATAATAGACCGCCCAGACGGCGATCAGCGCCACCAGCAGGAACAGGCCGAAGGTCGCGGACGCGGTCAGCAGCGAGACCGTAAAACCCGACCGCCCGCTGGATTTCTCGACCCGCCCGCGCCCGAACATCTCAGTCGACCTTCTTGAAGATCACCGAGGCGTTTGTGCCTCCGAAGCCGAAACTGTTCGACATGGCCACATCGATCTTCATCGGCTTGGCCTTGTTTGGGACCAGGTCGATGGGCGTCTCCATCTCGGGGTCGTCCAGATTGATCGTCGGCGGCGCGATTTGATCGCGGATCGCCAGCACGCAGAAGGCCGCCTCGATGGCGCCCGCCGCGCCCAGCAGGTGGCCGGTCATGGACTTGGTCGAAGAGACGGTCAGATTCTGCGCATGATCGCCGACCAACCCCTCGATCCCCTTCAGCTCGATCCAGTCGGCCATGGTTGAGGTGCCGTGGGCGTTGACGTAGTCCAGGTCTGACGGTTGAAGACCGGCCCGCTTCAGCGCCGCCTTCATGGCCCGCACCCCGCCTTCGCCGTCCTCGGACGGGGCGGTGATGTGATAGGCGTCGCCGCTCATGCCGTAGCCTACGACCTCGGCATAGATTTTGGCCCCGCGCGCCTTGGCGTGTTCGTATTCTTCCAGCACCAGGATGCCGGCGCCTTCGCCCATGACGAAGCCCGCATGGCCCCGGTCATAGGGACGCGACGCCTTCTCCGGCGTATCGTTATAGGCGGTGCACAGCGCCTTGCAGGCCAAAAAGCCCGCGATGCCGATCGGCACGACCGAGCTTTCGGCTCCGCCCGCCACCATCACGTCCGCGTCGTCCAACGCGATCATCCGCGCCGCGTCGCCGATGGCGTGGGCGCCCGTGGCGCAGGCGGTCACCGCCGCATGGTTCGGCCCCTTCAGGCCATGACGGATCGAGATTTGGCCACCGGCCAGATTGATCAGAGCGCTGGGAATGAAGAAGGGGCTGACGCGACGCACGCCTTGCTCCTTCAGCACGATGGCCGTGTCGGCGATGGGGCCCAGGCCGCCGATGCCGGAGCCGACCATCACGCCGGTGCGCTCTTGGTCTTCGTCCGTCTCGGGCTTCCAGTTCGCATCCGCTAAAGCCTCATCCGCCGCCGCGATGGCGTAAAGGATGAAGTCGTCGACACGCTTCCTGTCCTTGGCGGACATGATCTTCTCGGGGTCGAAGTCGCCTTCGCCGCCGCCGCCGCGTCCATCCACGCTCGGAACTTCGCCGGCGATGGTGCAGCCATAACCCGTAGTGTCGAACGACGTGATCGGGCCGATGCCCGAGCGTCCCTCGACGATGCCTTTCCAGCTCTTTTCGACGCCCCAACCCAGGGGTGTCAGCAGACCGATGCCCGTAACGACGACGCGGCGCATGGTGCGTGCTCCCTTATCTCCAGCCCGACCCTTCGGAATCATTGCGGATTCGCGCGGGTCAGAAACAGTAAAGGCCGCCGGGCGTCTCCGCTAGGAGCGCCGGGCGGCCCTGTGAACCGTCAGCCTGTTCGGCCGAGATCGGCGACTGAGATCAGCCGGCCGACTTTTCGTCGATGAACTTGACCGCATCGCCGACCGTCTGGATGTGCTCGGCGGCGTCATCCGGGATCTCGATGTCGAATTCTTCTTCGAAGGCCATCACCAGCTCGACGTTGTCGAGCGAGTCAGCGCCCAGGTCGTCGATGAAGCTGGCCTTTTCGGTGACCTTGTCCGGATCGGCGTCCAGATGGTCGATGACGATCTTGCGAACGCGCTCGAGGGTGTCGGACATGAGTGTCTCTCTGCCTGTTTGAAATCGCCGTAGAGGCGGGGGTAGCTCAGAAATCGCCGTCTCACGGCAGCGATGGCGACGCAAGCCCGAAAGCCCGAACCGCCGACGCATTCAACCCTTTAGCACAGGCTTTCGGGCTGGAAATAGTCTGTTGCGCGACGTGATAAGGGCCGCAGCCCTTAAATCATCGCCATGCCGCCGTTCACATGCAGGGTCTGGCCCGTCACATAGGCGGCTTCGTCGGACGACAGATAGACGGCGGCGGCGGCGATCTCGTCGCCCGAACCCAGTCGGCCCGCCGGAATCCGGCCCAGAATGGTCTCGCGCTGCTGATCGTTCAGCACGTCGGTCATCGGCGAGGCGATAAAGCCCGGCGCGATGCAGTTGACCGTAATGCCGCGCGAGCCGACCTCCTGCGCCAGCGACTTGGAAAAGCCGATCATCCCGGCCTTGGACGCCGAATAGTTGGTCTGGCCCGGATTGCCGGTCACGCCGACGACAGAGGTGATGCCGATGATTCGCCCTGAACGGCGCTTCATCATCCCCTTCACCGCCGCGCGGGTCAGGCGGAAATAGCTCTCCAGGTTGACGGTCAGGACCGACTGGAAATCCTCGTCCTTCATCCGCATCAGCAGGCCGTCCTTGGTGATGCCCGCATTGGCCACCAGGATGTCCAGCGGCGCGCCCGCCGCCGTTTCGGCTGCGTTGACCAGATTATCGACCGATTCCGGGTCCGACAGGTTCGCCGTGGCGAAATGCGCCCGCTCCCCCAGCTCCTTGGCCAGATCGGCCAGCACGGCCTCGCGTGTGCCCGACAGCACGACGGTCGCGCCCTGGGCGTGCAGCGCCCGCGCCACCGCCCCGCCGATCCCGCCCGTCGCGCCGGTCACCAGCGCGGTCTTGCCTGCAAGATTGAACATCTGTTCCCTCTATTCCTTCCGTCATCCTCGGGCTTGACCCGAGGATCAGGCGCTGTGCGGCGCCGATGTCGATAATGGCGCTCAGACGCCGAAGTGCGGACCGTCCGATCCTCGGGTCAAGCCCGAGGATGACGACCTGGGGGCTTCACACCGATTTCGCGAACGCTTCCAGCTCTTCCGGCGTATTCAGCGGCAGGGCCTCGGCGTCCGGTGCGATCCGCTTGGCCATGCCGGTCAGCACCTTGCCTGAGCCGATCTCGACAAAGCGCGTCACGCCGCCTTCGGTCGCCATCCATTCCATGCTCTCGCGCCAGCGCACCCGGCCGGTGACCTGTTCGACCAGCAGCCGACGGATGACTTCCGGATCGCTCTCGGGCCGCGCCAGGACGTTGGCGACGACAGGCACGACCGGCGCGACAATCTTCGCCTCGGCCAGGGCGGCGGCCATCTCGTCGGCCGCCGGCTGCATCAGCGGGCAGTGGAAGGGCGCCGAGACGTTCAGAGGAATGGCCCGCGCGCCCAATTCTTTGGCCTTCTCGATCGCGCGATCCACGGCGGCCTTCTCGCCTGAGATGACGATATTGCCGTTGTTGTTGTCATTGGCGACCACGCAGACGCCGATTTCCGAACCGGCCGCCGCCGCTGCTTCCGCCAGCGCCAGATCGGTCTTGGGTCCAATCAGCGAGGCCATCGCCCCCTGCCCCACCGGAACCGCGCGCTGCATGGCCTGGCCACGCAGTTTCAGCAGCCGCGCCGTGTCCCACAGCGAGATCGCGCCCGCCGCCGCCAGGGCCGAATATTCGCCCAGCGAGTGACCGGCCACATAGGCCGCGCTCGCCACGTCAAAGCCGAACTCGGCCTTCAACGCCCGGATCGCCGCCACGGAAACCGCCATCAGGGCGGGCTGGGCGTTCTCGGTCAGGGTCAGTTGATCCTCGGGGCCTTCGCGCATCAGCACCGACAGCTTCTGGCCCAGCGCCTCGTCCACCTCGGCGAAGACGTCGCGAGCGGATTGGAAAGCGTCCGCCAACTGCGCGCCCATGCCGACGGCCTGGCTGCCCTGTCCCGGAAACAGAAGTGCGAGGGTCATCGACCCCTCCCTGAATCGTTCATCAAGGCGCGGACCCGTAAGCCGAGACTTCCGCGAGGGCAAGCCGGGCGCTCCAGGGCCTACTACAGAAGGTTGCTGGCTCCGCCCGACCCTCGCCTCATTTGCCCTTCGCGCGCAGGATCGCTACATCCGGCGCAACTCCCCATTCAGACGAACCCGAAGGGCGCACCGCACCTCATGGCGCAGCAATATATTTTCCAGATGCAGGGTCTGACCAAGACCTTCCCCGGCGGCCGCAAGATCTTCGAGAACATCTGGCTCAGCTTCTACAACGACGCCAAGATCGGCGTCGTCGGCGTCAACGGCTCGGGTAAGTCCACCCTGCTGAAGATTATGGCCGGCCTGGACAACGAGTTCAACGGCGAGGCACGCGCCGCCGATGGCATCAAGCGCGGCTATCTGGAACAGGAACCCCAGCTCGATCCGGCCCTGAATGTGCGCCAGAACGTCGAGGCTTGGTGCGAAGAGAAGCAATGGGTCAACCGCTTCAACGAAGTCGCCGCTGAACTTGGCGAAAATTACACCGACGAACTGATGGAGGAGATGACCTCCCTTCAGGAAAAGATCGACGCCGGCGACGTCTGGGACATCGACAGCCGCATCGACCAGGCCATGGGCGCCCTGCGCTGCCCGCCAGACGACTGGGAAGTCCCCAACCTGTCCGGCGGTGAAAAGCGCCGCGTGGCCCTGGCCCGCCTGCTGCTGTCCAAGCCCGACATGCTGCTGCTCGACGAACCGACCAACCACTTGGACGCCGAATCCGTCGCCTGGCTGCAGCACCACCTGGAAAACTTCCCCGGCTGTGTCATCCTGGTGACCCACGACCGCTACTTCCTGGACCTCGTCACCAAGTGGACGCTGGAGCTGGATCGCGGCAAGGGCCACCCGCACGAGGGCAACTATTCCTCGTGGCTGGAAGCCAAGACCAAGCGCGTCGTGCAGGAGCAGTCGGAATCCGAAGCCCGCCAGCGCGCCCTCACCCGCGAACTGGAATGGGTTCGATCGGGCGCCAAGGCCCGTCAGGCCAAGTCGAAGGCCCGTCTGGCCGCCTACGAGCGGATGGTCGAGGAACAGGAATCGATGCGCGGCGCCCAGACGCACGCCCACATCCAGATCCCGCCTGGCCCGCGCCTCGGCAACGTCGTTCTGGAAGTCGAGGGTCTGCAAAAGACCTACGGCGACAAGACGCTGTTCGACAACCTGACCTTCAAACTGCCGCCCAACGGCATCGTCGGCGTCATCGGCCCGAACGGCGCCGGCAAGTCGACCATGTTCAAGCTGATCACCGGCCAGGAACAGCCCGACGGCGGCACGATCAAGGTCGGTGAAACCGTCAAACTGGCCTATGTCGATCAGTCGCGAGACGACCTGAAGCCGGACGAAACCATCTGGCAGGCCATTTCGGGCGGCACCGATGTGATGATGGTCGGCAAGCGCGAGATCAACACCCGCGCCTATGTCGGCAGCTTCAACTTCAAGGGCGGCGACCAGCAGAAGAAGGTCGGCCAGCTTTCCGGCGGTGAGCGCAACCGCGTTCACCTGGCCAAGACCCTGGCCTCGGGCGGCAATCTGATCCTGCTCGACGAACCGACCAACGACCTGGACATCGAAACCCTTCAGAACCTCGAAGAGGCGCTGGAAGAGTTCGCCGGCTGCGCCGTGGTCATCTCCCACGACCGCTGGTTCCTTGACCGTCTGGCCACCCACATCCTCGCCTTCGAGGGCGACGGCCATGTGGAATGGTTCGAGGGCAACTTCGAAGCCTACGAACAGGACAAGATGCGTCGCCTGGGCGCCGACAGCATCATCCCCAAGCGCATCCAGCACCAGAAGTTCGGCCGCTGATCGCCTGATCTGACAAGAGGAGCCGCTGCATGACCCAACGCCCCGCCGTTCTCATCATGCAGCGGCATCTTGCGCCGCTCTCGGGATTTCTGGAGAGCGCCTATGACGTCTATCGCTTCTGGGAAGGTCCGCCGATCGAGGCCGCCCACGACATCCGCGTCATGGTCGTCGCCGGCGAGGCGGCCCTGGACAAGGCGCTGATCGAACGCCTGCCGAACCTCGACCTCGTGGCCTGTTTCACCTCCGGCTATGACGGGATCGACATCGACTGGTGCCGCCAGCGCGGTCTGCCCGTCACCCACGCCCCCGGCGTCAATCACGAGGATGTCGCGGATCACGCCTTGGGCTTGATCCTGGCAGCACGCCGCCAGATCGCCTCGGGCGACCGTCAGGTCCGCGCCGGCGGCTGGACCTTCGAGACGCGGACCATCACGACGTCGCTCGCCGGCCAGAAGCTGGGCATCGTCGGCTTGGGCCACATCGGCAAGGCCGTCGCCGACCGCGCCGAGGCCTTCCGAATGGCGGTCAGTTGGTGGGGGCCGCGGCCGCACGACGCCGAATGGCCACGCGCCGACAGCCTGCTGGCGCTCGCCAAGGCCAGCGACATCCTCGTCGTCGCCTGCAAGGCGGACGAGACCAATCGCGGCCTGATCTCGCAGGACATCCTCGAGGCGCTTGGCCCCGGCGGCCTGCTGGTCAACGTCTCGCGTGGTCAGGTCGTGGACGAGGACGCCCTGATCGCCGTCTTGAAGTCAGGGACATTGGGTCAGGCGGCCCTGGATGTCTTCATCGAAGAGCCGACAGATCCAGCCCGCTGGGCCGACGTGCCCAATGTCATTCTGACGCCCCACACCGCCGGGGCCACGACTGCCGGGGTGCAGGGCATGCTGATGCTGCTGATCGAAAATCTGCAGGCGCATTTCGCGGGCGAGCCGCTGAAGACGCCCGTCGTCTGACTTCAGCGGGGACGCTGCGGCCGCTCGTCCGCCGTCACCACGCCGTCGCCGTTCTTGTCCATCGCCTTGAAGGCGGCGGCGAGGCCCACGTCGAACTCCTCGCGAGTAATGCGCCCGTCCGCATCGGCGTCGAAGCGCGCCAGCATACGACCGCCGCGTGCATTGGCCAGTTCGCTGGCGTCGACCACGCCGTCTTCATTGGCGTCTAGGCGGTTGAACATCTGGGTCATGCGCGCCTGCATCTGGGCCAAGTTTTCGCGCTCCGGCGGCCGCATCTGTCCGCCCATAGGCCGCCCTGACATTTCAGGTCCAGACATTTGAGGCATGGGCGTCTCGGGAAAGTCGCTCTGGGCCAACGCCGGACTGGCGGCGGCGACAGCAAGAGTGGCGATGAACAGGCTACGCATAAGATCACTCCAAGACGGGTCTGTGGGCTTTAACGCGCGCGCGAACCATTCCCGTCGGCCCGTTCCAAGAAAGCGATTTCACTTGCCAAATCATATAAGGATATCTTTATATGAGCATATGAGTTTGTCCGCCGATCAGACTGTCGAAGCCCTCCGCGCCGCCGGCGAACCCACCCGTTTGCGCGTCCTGTCGCTGCTGGCCGGCGAAGAGCTGTCTGTCATGGAGATGTCGCGCATTCTGGACCAAAGCCAGCCGCGCGTATCACGCCATCTGAAGCTGATGACCGACGCCGGTCTGATCGAACGCTTTCCCGACGGCGCCCGCGTCTATTACCGCCTGTCGCATGACGCCCAGGCGCGCCGGTTGATCGACACGGTGCTGGACATCCTGGCCGAAGACGCCGGCGAGGCCGATCATCGCCGTCTGGACGAGGTCCGCAAGGACCGAGAGGAAGCCGCCGCCAGCTATTTTGAACAGGTCGCGCCTCAGTGGGACCGCCTGCGTTCGCTCTACGTCAGCGAAAGCGCCGTCGAGGCGGCGCTGGAAAAGGCTGTGGGGCCCGGCCCCTTCGAACGCGTCGTCGATCTGGGCACGGGTTCTGGTCGGATGCTGACCCTTTTCGGCAAGAAGGCGAAGATGTCGGTCGGGCTGGACCTCAGCCAGAACATGCTGAACATCGCCCGCACCAACGTCACCAAGGCGGGTGTGGAGCAGGTCGAACTGCGCCACGGCGATATCTTCGCCACCCGCCTGCCCGCCGCCAGCGCCGATCTGGTGATCGTGCATCAGGTGCTGCACTACCTGTCCGATCCGTCCGCCGCCGTCGCCGAGGCCGCCCGCCTGGTCAGCCCGAACGGCCGTCTGGTCATCATCGACTTCGCCCCCCACGACTTCGAACACATGCGCGAGGCGCACCAGCATCGCCGTCTGGGTTTCGCCGACAGCGAGATCAACGGCTGGCTGCAGGACGGCGGCCTGACGCCATCGGCCCCCATCGCCCTTCCCCACGACGCCGAGGGCCTGACCGTGACCATCTGGACGGCGGAACGCCGCGTCCAGGACAGAAAGACCGCCTGATGGCCTCCTCCGCCTCCCTCAATTTGGCCGATGCTCGCGCCCTGCTGCTGTCGCCGCTTGGCCCCGTAGCCCGCGCCGGATCGAACCGCGACGCCGTGCGCGTCTCGTTCGAATTCTTTCCGCCCAAGACCGATGAGGCCGAGGCCAATCTGTGGAAAGCGATCCGGCGTCTGGAGCCGCTGAACCCCGCCTTCGTCTCCGTCACCTACGGCGCCGGCGGTTCGACCCGCGAGCGGACCCACCGCACAGTCCAGCGCATCATCACGGAAACTTCGCTCCGCCCCGCCGCCCACCTGACCTGCGTCGAGGCCAGCCGTGACGAGGTCGACGAGGTCATCGAAGGCTACAAGGCGATCGGAGTCGATCACATCGTGGCTCTGCGCGGCGATCCGCCCGGTGGTGCCGGGATCGGCGGCGTCTATCAGCCGCGCGCCGACGGCTATGCCAACGCCACCGAACTGACCGCCGCCATCAACCGCATCGGCGGATTTGATGTCACGGTCGGCGCCTATCCCGAACGCCATCCCGAAAGCCCCTCCATCGGTCACGACATCGAAGTGCTGAAGGCCAAGGTCGACGCTGGAGCCACCCGCGCCGTCAGCCAGTTCTTCTTCGACATCGACGCCTTCCTGCGGTTCCGCGACCGGGTGCGGGCGGCGGGCGTCACCATTCCCCTGATCCCAGGCGTCATGCCCGTGTCCAACTTCGCTGGTCTTCAGCGGATGTGCGGCGCGTGCGGCGCCAGCATTCCCGACTGGCTGAAGGCGCATTTCGACGGCCTGGACGACGATCCCGAAACCCGCAAACTGCTGGCCGCCTCGGTCGCCGCCGAGACCTGCGCGCGCCTGCAGGAAGAGGGTTTCTCGGACTTCCACTTCTACACCCTGAACCGCGCCGACCTGGTCTATGCGATCTGTCGCGTTCTGGGCGTGCGCGAGACGGCGGCAGCGCAATGACCCGCTCAGAACGCATCGCCGCCCTGCATCAGGCGGCCAAGGAACGCATCCTGGTCCTCGATGGCAGTTGGGGTGTCATGATCCAGCGTCGCGGGCTGGACGAAGCCGACTTCCGCGCCGACCGCTTCGTCGCCGCCAATGGCTATGACGAGAAACATCAGATGAAGGGGAACAACGACATCCTCTGCATCACGCGGCCCGATGTCATCGCCGATTTGCACGACCAATATTTCGCCGCCGGCGCCGATATCTCAGAGACCAACACCTTCTCGGGGACCACCATCGCCCAGGAGGACTACGCCCTGGACGCCCAGGCGGTGTGGGACATCAATCTGGAGGGCGCGAAACTGGCCCGCGCCTCGGCCGACCGCTGGACCGCTAAGGACCCGCACAAGCCCCGCTTCGCCGCCGGCTCCATCGGCCCGCTGAACAAGATGCTGTCGATGTCGTCCGACGTGAACGACCCCGGCGCCCGCAGCGTGACCTTCGACCAGGTCTATGAGGCCTATCGTCATCAGGTGAAGGCGCTGAACGAGGGCGGGGTCGATCTCTATCTGATCGAAACCATCACCGACACGCTGAACTGCAAGGCTGCGATCAAGGCGATCAAGGATCTGGAAGACGAGGGCATGGACGCCCTGCCCATCTGGATCAGCGGCACCATCACCGATCGTTCTGGCCGCACCCTGTCGGGTCAGACCGCCGAGGCCTTCTGGAACAGCGTGCGCCATGCCAAACCCTTCGCCGTCGGCTTCAACTGCGCCCTGGGCGCCGACCTGATGCGACCCTTCATCGCCGAGCTGAGCCGCGTCGCCGACACCCTGGTCGCCGCCTATCCCAACGCCGGCCTTCCCAACGCCATGGGCCAATACGACGAAGAACCGCACGAGACCGCCCACTTCATCGAGGAATGGGCCGCCTCCGGCCTGGTCAACATCGTCGGCGGCTGTTGCGGCACGACGCCGGATCACATTCGTCACGTCGCCGAAGAGGTCGCGCCGCTGAAGCCGCGCGCCATCCCGGAACGGCCGGTGGCCCTGCGTCTGTCCGGCCTCGAACCTTTTGAATTGGTAGCGTAAGTGCGTCCTGTCTTCATCAACGTCGGCGAACGGACCAACGTCACCGGCTCGGCCAAATTCCGCAAGCTGGTGGTCGAGGGCGACTATTCGGCCGCGCTGGACGTCGCCCGCCAGCAGGTCGAGGCCGGCGCCCAGATCATCGACGTCAATATGGACGAAGGCCTGCTGGACGGCGTCGTCGCCATGCGGACCTTCCTGAATCTGATCGCGGCCGAGCCCGACATCGCCCGCGTGCCGGTGATGATCGACAGCTCCAAATGGGAGGTGATCGAGGCGGGCCTGAAGTGCGTTCAGGGCAAGCCCATCGTCAATTCGATCAGCATGAAGGAGGGCGAACAGGCCTTCCGCGACCATGCGATCAAATGCCTGCGCTACGGCGCCGCCGTCGTGGTCATGGCTTTCGACGAGGTCGGTCAGGCCGACACCGCCGCGCGCAAGATCGAGATTTGCACCCGCGCCTATGACATCTTGGTCAACGAGGTCGGCTTCCCGCCTGAAGACATCATCTTCGACCCCAACATCTTCGCCGTGGCGACAGGGATCGAGGAGCACGACAACTACGCCGTCGATTTCGTCGAGGCGACGCGAGAGATCAAACGCACCCTGCCCTACGCCCGCATCTCGGGCGGGGTGTCGAACGTCTCGTTCAGCTTCCGCGGCAACGAGCCGGTGCGCCGCGCGATTCACAGCGTCTTCCTGTACCACGCCATCGCGGCGGGCATGGACATGGGCATCGTCAACGCCGGCGACCTGCCGGTCTATGACGACATCGACGCCGAACTGCGCGAGGCGGTCGAGGATGTGATCCTGAACCGGCCGCAGCGGACCAATGTGTCGAACACCGAGCGGCTGGTCGACATGGCGCCCCGCTACAAGGGCGAGAAGGGTCAGGCCCGCGTCGTCGATCTGAAATGGCGCGAACAGCCGGTCGGCAAGCGGATCGAACACGCCCTGGTCAACGGCATCACCGAGTTCATCGAGGCCGACACCGAAGAGGCGCGCCTGGCGTCAGAGCGCCCGCTGCACGTCATCGAAGGCCCGCTGATGGACGGGATGAACGTGGTCGGCGACCTGTTCGGCTCGGGCAAGATGTTCTTGCCGCAGGTGGTGAAATCCGCCCGCGTGATGAAACAGGCCGTCGCCTGGTTGGAGCCCTTCATGGAGGCCGAGAAGGCAGGCAAGCCGCGCGAGCAGGCGGGCCGCATTCTGATGGCGACGGTCAAGGGCGACGTCCACGACATCGGCAAGAACATCGTCGGCGTCGTGCTGCAATGTAACAACTACGAGGTCATCGACCTCGGCGTCATGGTCCCGGCCGACCGCATCTTAGACGAGGCTAAGGCCCACAATGTCGACATCATCGGCCTGTCGGGCCTGATCACCCCGTCGCTGGACGAAATGGTCTTCGTCGGCGCCGAGATGGAGCGGCGCGGCTTCGACATACCCCTGCTGATCGGGGGCGCCACCACCAGCCGCACACATACGGCGGTCAAGATCGAGCCCGCCTACCGCCGGGGTTCGACCACCTATGTCGTCGACGCTTCGCGCGCCGTCAGCGTCGTTTCGGGCCTGCTGTCCAAGACCGAGCGCGCGAAGAACGAAGCCGCCACCCGCGACGAATACATCCGCATCCGCGAGCAATATGCCCGCGGCCAAGAGGTGAAGGCCCGCGCGACCCTGGCTCAGGCGCGCGAGAACCGCTTCCGCATCGATCCCGCCCAGCCCCTGCCCGGCAAGCCGTCCTTCCTCGGCGTGAAGGCGTTCGACGCCTGGGACCTGCAGGATCTGGCCGACCACATCGACTGGACGCCCTTCTTCGCCAGCTGGGAGCTGATCGGTCGCTATCCGCTGATCCTGGACGACGAGATCGTCGGCGAGGCCGCGCGCGACCTGTTCGCCGATGCACAAGTCATGCTGAAGCGGATCATCGACGAGAAGTGGTTCACGGCCAAAGGGGTCGTCGGCTTCTGGCCGGCCCGCGCCGACGGCGACGATGTCATCGTCTTCGCCGACGAAGGCCGCGACGCGGAGATCGCCCGCTTCCACACCCTGCGCCAGCAGATCAAGAAGTCGAACGGCAAGCCGAACCTGGCTCTATCGGACTTCATCGCCGATGAGAGCGACGACTATATCGGCGCCTTCGCCGTCACCGCCGGTCACGGCGAGTTGGAGATCGCCAAACGCTTCAAGAACGTCGGCGACGACTATTCCGCCATCCTCGCCACGGCCCTGGCCGACCGCCTGGCCGAGGCTTTCGCCGAACGGCTGCACAAGGAAGTTCGCACCACCCTGTGGGGCTATGCCTCCGACGAAACGGCCGACATCGATGCGCTGATCGCCGAACATTACCAGGGCATCCGCCCTGCCCCCGGTTATCCAGCCCAGCCCGATCACACGGAAAAAGCCACCCTCTTCCGCCTGCTGCAGGCCGAAGACCACGCCGGCATGGCCCTGACCGAAAGCTTCGCCATGACGCCGCCGGCCTCGGTCTCGGGCCTCTATTTCGGCCACCCAGGCAGCCACTATTTCGGTGTCGGCAAGATCGATCTGGACCAGGTCGAAGACTACGCCCGCCGCAAAGGCTGGGACGTCGCCACGGCTGAGCGCTGGCTGGCGCCCATCCTCAACTACGATCCCTACGCCGCCAAACGCGAAACGGCGGCTTGAGCCGGGCTCAAGCCGCCGTCTGTCATCCGGTAACCGCCGAACCGATCAGTTGATGCCGACGCTCTCCAGTGTGGCGGGCGGCGTGGTGATGTTGTCGCGCAAGCGGCGCGCGGCGTGCTCGCACCGACCCGGAAGGCCGAAGAACAGGCCGAACGACTGGCTGCGCGCCTCGGCGTCGGGATTGGCCATCAGCGGCGCCCACTGCGCCTTGACGGCAGCGACCGCCTGCTCGGCCTCGGCCTTCGAAGCCGCCGACTGACGCGGCGCAGCCGCCGCCAGGGCGCTGCGGAAATCCTGAGCTTCGAGACGGCCCAGACGCACCAGCTCGACATCCTCCGGCGCACGCGACGTCAGCGTCTCGCCCAAATCGGCATGGCCCGTCACCAGCGCATCGCACCACGCCACCAGCGGATAGTCGGCGCTCGGCGCGCCCCGCGGCAGCGGCCGTGCATAGGCGATCGCCTCGCGCGTCTTCAACGCATCGGCGGTTTCCGTCGGCCGGCTTCCGGTGACGATCGGACCATCTTGAGCTTGCGCAAGGTCTTGATTCGAAAGACTTGTGGTCACGACGGTGGCAGCCAGTACGGCAGCGATTTTTAGCATAGTCATCCTTGGGCGGGAGTCTCCCCGGCTTGGTTTTGCGTTCAGCCAAATTGTCACCGAATGAAACGGTTTTTCTGTGACAACAAAAAAAGAAGGGCGGCAAACCCTTAAGTTTGCCGCCCCGGCTCTTTGTTAATTTTAGACTCAGAAATCAGCCGTGATGCCGATGAACATAAAGCGGCCCATAGCGTCGTACGTCTGCGGGTAGGTATTATTGTTACCCGTGGTGCCGACCGAATACGACAGCGGCGGATCGCGGTCCAAGATGTTGTTGATACCTGCACGAAGCTTCAGATTGTCACGCAGCTGAATGCTGCCTGCCAGGTCGAAGTAGTTCTGAGCATCGAACTTGCTGTCCAAGCGGCCTTCACCGGCGACGTTATCGACTTCGCCGTAGTAGCGCCAAGTCGCGGACAGATCGGCATTCCAAGGCATCTGCCACGTCACGCGAGCGCGATGACGCCATTCGTTTTTGGGCGTGCCGCATTCACCAGCAAACTTGCCGACACAATCGTAAGCCGCAGCGCCGGCGCCCGGATCGGTTTCAAGCTTGTCGAGCCACGACCCGACCATGTTGAAGGCCAGGCTGCCGTAAGCCTCCAAGCCGACACGATCCAAGTCCATGCTGTAGTTGGCGTTGATATCGATGCCAGATGTCTTCAGGCCACCAATATTGGTGTTGAAGGCTTCAATATAGCCGCCCGTCGTCCAAAGCGTACCGATATCGCTGCGAACGATACGCGAGCAGGCAGCCGCTTCGTTGTTGACGTAGCAGTTGTCCAGCGTGACGAGCGGATCAATGATGTCGATCCGATCCTTAAGATCGATGTCATAATAATCGATCGAAACGTTCAGACCTGGAATGAACGACGGTGTGATAACGGCTCCGACCGTAAAGGTATCGGCCGTCTCAGGTGCGAGGTTCGGGTTGCCACTTTGAAGGAAATTATACTGGCCAGCAGGGCTTTCGAGCAAGCCGCCGCTATCAGTAGCGAGACCGTACTGTCCAGCCGGAACGCCCGTCGCCACACACTGGGCCAGCGTTGCGGTTGGGTTCGGACCGCAAGGATCGCCATCAGCATCATAGAGGTTCAAGCCTTCTGGTCGGAACAGCTCGATCACGTTAGGCGCGCGGGTGGTGCGTGCCAAGCTGGCGCGGAACCGGACGGCGTTGATTGGAGCCCAATCCACGCCAAAGCCATAAGCATCGGAGTCGAAGTTGTCATAAGTCGAATGGCGATACGAACCGTTGATCGAGACCTGCTCCGCAAACGGGCGGCCTTCGATCAGCGGCATGCGGAATTCCCCGAACAGGTCGTAGACTTGAACGGAGCCGGCGACGCTTTGGGTAGGCCCGCCTTGCCCGGCCAAGTCTCCGGTTTCAAAAGCTTGGTCCGAGGTAGCGACCAACTTGTCACGACGATATTCGGCACCGAAGGCAACCTGAAGACCACCTTCCGCCAGCGGGCTGCGCACATATTGCGTCAGATCGCCCGTGGTCGCCAAGGTGATTACTTGCTGCTCGGTGATGCCGCGCTGCAGACCAGGTACCTGAATATAGTTCAGAGCCGCTTGGGTGACTCCACCCGGAGCGTATAGGTTGTACGGCACGCAAGCCGCGTCAACGGGCGCCAGCGGTCCGGTCGGACCATCTGGATCGATCGCAGACACGCACGCCGCCTGACCCGTCGCGGGATCGATAGCGACATCGAGCGCACGACCGATGCGGGTGTTCGAAAACTCGTTGCGATAGATTCGGCTAAGGCTGACCTTCGAGTAGGAGGCAGCCAGATCATAGCTCCAAACGTCGTTCAGATCGCCTCGAATACCGACCACGCCGCGATAGTTCTGAGAGCTGATGTCATCTTGGCGCCCTCCCCCCTCGACATTGCGACGACCGATCAACACTTCGACAGAGCCGACGCCAGGGGCGCATCCCAGCTGCGCAGCCTGCGCTGGCGTCAGGAGTGGATTGGAGCAGCTGATATTATAGCCGCCGTTTGCCGAAGTGCCGCCGCCGAAGAAAATGCCTGACGGCGCGATCTGTGCAACCGTGCTGTAGTCGCTGAAATTTAGTGACGCAAAAGCTTCGATCTTGTCGTTGACTTGATAGCGGCCGAAAGCTCCCAGAGTGTAACGCTCGTCGGGTCGTTGGAAGTAGTTAAGCGGTCCAAAATTATAGGCATCGTTTGCAGTGTAGTTCCGGAAACCTCCCCCATCAGCGACAGTGAGGTTGGCGCCACTGTCTAGCGAGAGGAAACGACCCGTAGCATTTGTCGATGATCCGCCGCAAGTAAAGCTGCCAGCAGCTTCGCCTCCCAAGGAACAAGACGAAAAATCACGGTCACGGCCGAGAATCTTGTTGTTCTTCCTGTAACCAGCGAACGCCGTCACATTGCCGCGCCCATCAGGCGCGTTTACGCCCATCGCGATTGTGACTTCGCGGCTGAAACCGTTCATCACATCGTCATCAGGAAGTTGGAACTGCGCGGGATTTCCAGCAGCGCGACTTTGAATCACATCACGCAGGTTTCCAGGGCCGTCATAGTCATTGTGGTGCTGGAAGAAGCCGTACTGAGCATCGACCTGAAGCCCTTCGAAGTCCTTCTTCATGATGAAGTTGACAACGCCGGCGATCGCGTCGGAACCATAAACGGCCGCAGCGCCGCCGGTCAGCACCTCGACACGCTCAACAAGCTGGCCCGGGATTTGGTTCAGGTCAGCTGCGGTATCATTGGGCGAACCATACCCCATACGACGGCCATCGATTAGAACCAGCGTCCGGTCTGGACCAAGCGCGCGCAAGTCCACGGTTGCGGTGCCTGATGCGCCGTTAGCGACAGTGGAGTTCTGGGCGGCGAACGCTTGGGGCAGCTGGTTGACCAAATCCTCGACCCGCGTGACACCCTGAACGCGGATGTCCTCGCCGGTGACCTGCGTCACAGGGCTGGTGGTGCGCAGATTGGCTTGAGGAATGCGCGAGCCAGTAACAACGATCTCGCCCACATTGACTGCTTCATCAGTTGATTGCGCGATAGCAGGAGTGCCTAATCCGATGATGGCGAACCCCGCAATCATGGTGGATTCCAGCAAACGCCTGCGCTGATTCTGAGATCTCACGTTATTTACCCTTCCGAGGTTTTGTCCGACATTCGGCGACTCCCATCGCCGAAAGATTGCTTTCTAACGCCACGCATTTGCAGCATGGTGCAGACTCAATGAGAATGACGTGGCTTCTTTCGCGCCGCCATGACAATTACACCAGCGCAACACCATTGCGCCACAACTGTCGCAAAATCGCCACGCCATTTACAGGCATCAACTCACAATGACATTGGCTCACTACTACGGCCGCTTTATTCAATACATTCCACTGACAGTCCCTTTAAGGGGTGGAAAAATGCGCGTTGGAGGGTTCGCCGTAGTTGCTGCGACCGCTAGCTTCATGGCTTTCAGCCCTTCACCTGCAGCCCATGCACAAACTCAAACAGATCGAGCATCGGCGTTTACGGACGTCGCGGCTTGTCGGGCAATCCCTAACGACACGGCTCGATTGAGCTGTTACGACCGGGCCGTGGCGCTCTTGGATTCTGCGGAACAGACTGGTGACATCGTGGTGATGGATCGCGCGCAGGTGCGAGACGCAAATCGACAGCTATTTGGCTTCCAACTTACAAACCCATTCGCAGGCAGACTAAGCGGCGATCCCGAACCTGAAGTGGAAGCAATCGAAACATCTTTGATTTCCGCGACCGCAATGGTCGATGGAAAGTGGGTTTTTCGGCTCGCAGATGGTTCAGAATGGCGTCAGGTCGATTCTGGCCCAGTAAGATTTTCCAATCGTGCAGGCGTCGATGTGCGTGTACGACGGGCCGCGCTCGGCAGTTACATGATGACATTGGACCGCAGCCGTGCAGTCCGCGTCCGTCGTCAGTAAACGCTCATCGTTGGATCCCCACCCGCGCCGCGTAGGGCGCGGGCTCTGGCGTGCAGGAGGCGGCGATCAGTTGCACCGCGGCGAGACACAGGATCGCCGCCGCGACGAACGGGAGCCGATTTGATACAGCATTGGCGATCGAACGGGCCATTGGGGCGCTCCAGGCATGATTACCGAGACGTTAACGCAAGCTCTGCGCCAAACGCGGCCGTGCCGATGATTCCGTTCGTAAGGGCGTTCGACTTCGCCTATGGGCGGCGCGATCAGGTGTCGCCATTGATCCAGCGGGTGATCGCCGACAATCCGGGGCCGTTCACCTTCACCGGGACGGGGACCTATATCGTCGGCCGACCGGATCTAGGGGCCGAGGTCGCGGTGATTGATCCGGGGCCGCTGGATCAGGCGCACCTGGCGGCGCTGATGGCGGCGGTCGAGGGGCGGCGGGTCAGCCATGTGCTGGTGACGCATACGCATCGGGATCATGCGCCGCTGGCCAGGCCGTTCGCCGAGGCGACCGGGGCGCGGATTTGGGCGGCCCGGCCTCCGGTGCGGGAAACGCATGCGTCGGGTACGCTCGATGAAGATGACGATGCCGACTTCGCGCCCGATGTCGTGCTGACGGGCGGCGAAGTCATCGAAGGCGACGACTGGACGATCGAGGCGATGTTCACGCCCGGTCACGCGTCCAATCACATAGCCTTCGCCTTGCGCGAGGAGAACGCGCTGTTTTGCGGCGACCATGTCATGGGCTGGTCGACTACGGTCGTGGCGCCGCCGGATGGGAACATGCGTCAGTATATGGCCAGCCTGGAGGCGGTGATCGCGCGTGATTTCGACGTGTTGTGGCCGACGCACGGGGCGCCGGTGACGCAGGTGCGGCCGTTTCTTGAGGCCTATCGGGCGCATCGGCTGGAGCGGGAGGCGCAAGTGCTCCAGCGGCTTGCGGCGGGGGATCGCACGATCGCGCAGATGGTCCCGGTTCTGTACGCCGCCGTCGATCAGCGGCTGTGGCCGGCGGCGTCGCTGTCAGTGCTGGCGCATCTGATCAAGCTGGTCGAGGACGGCGCGGCGACCAGCGATGAGGCGCCCGGCCTGTCGGCGCAGTTCCGGCTGGCTTAGCGTCCCGCTTCCAGGTTTCGAGTGATTTTCGCGGCGAGGCGGCAGGTGGCGCCGCCGTCGGGACGGCTGCCGCGTGCGGCGACGCGGATGTCGGTGCGGCCAGGGCGGATGCGAACGACGGCGTCGGTGGCGAAGCCGAACCAGGCGCCGGCATGCACGGCTTCGACCTGGAAGGTTGTGGCGCGGGTGACTACGAAGCCGGCGTCGACCAGCGCCGAGGTCGCCTGCTGGGCCAGGACCTGGGTCGGGATGGCGTCCACACCGTCACAGGTCTGCGGCGCGCCGCTGCGCACGCCGGCGGCGCGCGGCAGGCCAGGCGGCTCGTCCAGGTTGGTGCTGACGTCACGTGGATGGGGCGTCGCATCCTGGCCCTGACGCAGCACGAAGCCGGCGACGGTCGCGCCCGAGAGAACCAGCGCCGCCAGCGCATAAATCCCCCTGCCCTTCAGGTCGCGCAGCGCCAGCACCGCCGCCACCAGAGCCGCCGCCAGACCGACCCAGGCCAGGAGGCGCGCCACGGTCCAGGTCAGCAGGTCGTAACCGATCGCCAGATCGAGCCCGCCGAACCGCGTCGCCGTGACGGCCGCCACGATCAGCACGAAGGGTGCCGCCGCAAGCGCCGTCAGCCAGGGCAGAATGGCGGGTACGGGCTTTCTGGTCGGCATTCAGGCTCCTGTTCTAACTTAGGCAGCGGTCGGCAGACGATAGTCCTTCATCCGGTCGCGCAGAAGCTTCTTGTCGATCTTGCCGGTCGCGCCCAGCGGGATGTCGTCCACGGCGACCACGTCGTCGGGCATCCACCATTTTGCGATCTTGCCGGTCAGGAAGTCCAGATGCTCCTGCTTGTCCAGCGTCTCGTCTGGCTTGAGCTTCAGGATCAACACGGGCCGTTCGTCCCATTTGGGGTGGGCCGCGCCGATGACGGCTGCGATCTCGACCTTGGGGTGGCCCACGGCGATGTTCTCGATCTCGATGGAGCTGATCCACTCGCCGCCGGACTTGATCACGTCCTTGGCGCGGTCGGTGATCTGCATGAAGCCCAGGTCGTCGACCGTGGCCACATCGCCGGTGTCGAAGAAGCCTTCTTCGTCCAGGATCGAGCCGTCTTCCTTGAAGTAGGCGCGGCTGATCGTCGGCCCCTTGACCATCAGACGACCGAAGGTGGCGCCGTCGTGAGGCAGTTCGGCGCCCGCCTCGTCCTTCAGCTTCAGCTCGACGCCCAGCGGCGGCACGCCCTGCTTCAGGCGGTACTTCATCTGCTCGTCGTACGAGAGCTTCAGGATTTCGGGCGGCAGGTTGGCGATGGTGCCGATGGGCGAGGTCTCGGTCATGCCCCAGGCATGGGTCACCTCGACGCCGAAATCGTCCTGGAAGCCGCGGATCAGGCTTTCGGGGCAAGCCGAACCGCCGATCAGCACGCGCTTCAGGGTCGAGAAGCCCAGGCCGTTGTGTTTCATGTGGGCGAACAGGCCCTGCCAGACGGTCGGCACGGCGGCCGAGAAGGTGACGCCCTCCTGTTCGATCAGCTCATAGATCGACTGACCGTCCATCTTGGCGCCCGGCATCACCAGCTTGGTGCCGGCGGCGGGACCGGCGAAAGCGATGCCCCAGGCGTTGGCGTGGAACATCGGCACGACCGGCAGGATCACCTCCTTGGGCGTGGCGCCCATCACCGTGGCCTGAAGGCCCATGAAGGTGTGCAGGAAGTTGGAGCGGTGCGAATACAGCACCCCCTTCGGATTGCCCGTGGTGCCGGAGGTGTAGCAGAGGCCGCAGGCCGTCTGTTCGTCGAAGTCGCCCCAAACCACGTCGGTCGATTGACCGGCGATCGCGTCCTCATAGGCGACGGCCTTGGGCAGCTTCGTCTGCGGCATGTGGGCGGCGTCGGTCATGATGACGACGCGCTCGACCTTGGGGATATGCGGCAGGATGGCTTCCAGCAGCGGCACGAAGGTCAGGTCGACGAAGATGATCCGGTCTTCGGCGTGATTGATGATGTAGACGAGCTGTTCGGGGAACAGACGCGGGTTCAGGGTATGGCACACCCCGCCGATGCCCATGATGCCGTACCAGGCCTCGATGTGGTTGGCGGTGTTCCAGGCCAGGGTGGCGACGCGGTCGCCAGGCTGGACGCCCCAGTCCTTCAGCGCGCTGGACACGCGTTTGGCCCGCTCGTGGATTTGGGCGTAGGTCGTGCGGACGATGGGCCCCTCGACCGAGCGCGTCACCACTTCGCGCTCGCCATGCCAGTTTTTGGCGTGGTCGATGATCTTGTCGACCGTCAGCGGCCAGTCCTGCATCAAGCCCAGCATGTCGTATCCTTGTCCCTTGGATGCGTCTGCTTTGATGCGACGCTTGAGCCGACGCTAACATCGGTGATCGGCGATAAGCAACGTGACGTAGCGTCAGCCACGGCGCGGCGGATCGTCCCCCGTGGCGTCGGCCGGATCGTCCGGCTAGAAGGCGCGCCATGACCATATTGATCGCGATCACGGGGGGCTCCGGCTCCGGCAAAAGCACCTTGGCGGAGGCGTTGGTGTCGGCCCTGCCGGAAGGTTCGGCCGTGCTGGTGCGCGAGGACAGCTATTATAAGGACGCAGCCTCCCTGCCCGGCTTCGACGCCGCGACCTTCGACTTCGACGATGTGTCGGCGCGCGATCACGACCTGATGATCGCAGACCTGAAGGCACTGAAGGCCGGGCGCGCGGTGACGGCGCCGGTCTATTCCTTCATCCATCACGGCCGCGAGCCGGGCGGCGAGCCGATCCCGGCGGCCGAGGTGGTGATCGTCGAGGGCACGCATGTTCTGTGCACCCCCGATCTGACCGCCCTGTTCGACATCCGGGTCTTCGTGGACACCCCCGCCGACATCCGCTTCATCCGCCGCCTGCTGCGCGACCAGGCCGAGCGGGGCCGATCGGCGGATTCGGTCGTGGCGCAATATCTGGCGACGGTGCGTCCGGGTCACGAGCGCCTGACCGAACCGTCGCGCACACACGCCGACTTCATCGTCGCCGACGCAACGGCGGCCGTCCGCCTGGAAGACCCCCAGGCCGTGGTGCGCCTGGCGGCCCCGGTCCTGGCCCATCCGTTGCTGCAGGCGCTGCTGGACGACTAGCGAAGACATCTCCGACCCGAAATTCGGCGGGGCGAAGCGCGACCGGCTCGACGGGCGGATGACCATTGAGCGCCCTGATGCGCGCCCGTTCGGCGGCCTCGGCCTGTTTCTCGACCAGGATGGCGTCCAGCCGGATGTATTCGAGTTCCAGCAGGGCGCGAAGACGGTCATCCTCCGCCTCTTCCTCGGGCGTCTGTCTGTAGGGCGGCGGCAGGCCGCGACCGGGTTTTGGACGACGGGGTTTGGGGCGAGCCATGCGGGTCTCCGGACACGGGTTATCGGCTTCGCGCGGTCGCAGCGAAGTCTGGAGGGCTGGGCGGAGCGCCGGGCCTTCGCCCGGAGTTCTGCGATGTGAAGTACCGTTTCGACGAAGGGTATGACGCTCCGCGCGGAAAGTTGGCCTGCAAGCTCGGGGCGCCGAGCGGTGGCGGTCTTATCGCCTAACCCCATAAGCCTGCGACGGGTCGGCGGTCCCTGCGAGGACCGGCCCGAGTGCGATCGAGTATCCCCCTCGACCCTCCGGCGGCGCACCGTGTGTCGCCGTCAGCGCAGGCCGTTTCAGACCCGCTCCCGTTCCATCCGCTCTCGCCGCCGCAAGGTCGCAGGCCAGGCGAGCCCTCCATGCGACGAGACAGGGCTATTATGGACCCGTTTTACCCCGTGGATGGGAGAAGGGCGGAAGTATTAGGCAAGCGATTGAAATCGCTGGGAGGGACCAGCGGCATTGCGATGGCTGAGCATCGTCTCCTCCCCATCCATGGGGAGGTGGCGCGGCGCGCCTTCGCGCCGTGACGGAGGGGCTCTTCACCGCATCGGTGGCCCGCGAGACTTGAAGAACCCCTCCACCGCTTCGCGGTCCCCCTCCCCACGCTGTGGGGAGGAAACGGTTGGGTCAGATCAGTCCCGCCAGCGGCGACGACGGGTCCGCATACATCCGCTTGGCCATCCGTCCAGCCAGATAGGCGTCGCGGCCGGCGATGACGGCGTGCTTCATCGCCCGCGCCATGCGGATCGGATCCTTGGCCCCGGCGATGGCGGTGTTCATCAGCACGGCGTCGCAGCCCAGTTCCATCGCCCGTGTCGCGTCCGAGGCCGTGCCGACGCCCGCATCGACCAGGACCGGCACCTTGGCCTGTTCGACGATGAGGCGGACATTGACCTCGTTCTGGATACCAAGGCCCGAGCCGATCGGGGCGGCGGCAGGCATGATGGCGGCGGCGCCGGCGTCTTCGAGCCGCTTGGCCATCACCACGTCGTCGGTGCAATAGACCATGACGTCGAAGCCGTCCTTGATCAGCAAATCCAGGGCCCGCAGCGTCTCGATCATGTCGGGATACAGGTGGGCGGTGTTGGACAGCACCTCCAGCTTGACCAGGCTCCAGCCGCCGGCTTCGCGCGCCAGACGCAAGGTGCGCACCGCATCCTCGCCCATGAAACAGCCGGCGGTGTTGGGTAGAAAGGTGAAGCGATCCGGCTTCACATAGTCGACCAGCATCGGCTGGGTCGGGTCGGACAGGTTCACCCGGCGCACGGCCACGGTGACGATCTCGGCCCCGGCCGCCTCGGCGGCGGCGGCGTTCTGGGCGTAATCGGCGTATTTGCCGGTGCCCACGATCAGGCGCGAGTTGAAGGTGCGGCCGGCGACGGACCAGGTTTCGTTGGCTGTATCGGTCATGGATGCTGACCTAGGCCTCTCAGGCGCGCGGGGGAACCCGTCGTAGCCGGATTTGATCTGATCACCCGCCGCCGACGAACTGGACCAGTTCGATACGGTCGCCTGCGGCCACCGGCGTGGCTGCATGAAGGGACTTGGGCACGATCTCGAGATTGCGTTCGACGGCGACCTTGCGCGGGTCCAGCGACAGCTCCTCGACCAGGGCCAGGATGGTGGCGGCCTGGACTTGGCGCGGCTCGCCGTTGAGATGGATCTGGTGCACGCGCATTCTCCCTGACCTTCGCCTCTCCGACCGTCGCGCGTCAGATAGACGGTGACAGGCCGCTTCGCCAGACTGTGCGCTCAGCCCGCCTCGAACAGGAAGGCGCCGACCGCAACGGCCAGGGCCGCAAAGGTCGCCACCACGGTTCTCAGGATCAGTTTGCCGTCCTGGCGCATCCTCGGCGCTCCCACAGGCCGTCCCGACCAGGGACGATGGCAGCCGACGCTGCGAAATCCACGCCATCGCACGTAACGTCGGGTAAGGTTCGACGCCGCGAGCGTTTGACCCACGCCCTGCGTCCGCTAAAAGGCCCCTCTTGCGCCGCGCTGCGCCGGATCGATTCTGGAACCATGGCCGAAACGCCCGTCATTCATGTGCTGAACGGCCCCAATCTGAACCTGCTCGGGGTTCGGGAGCCGGACATCTATGGCCGCGACACCCTGGCGGACATCGAGCAGCGCTGCGTCCGGGCGGCCGGCAAGGCGCAGATCGTGTTTCGCCAGACCAACCATGAAGGGGTGCTGGTCGACTGGATCCAGGAGGCGCGCGAGGGCGCCCACGCCCTGATCCTCAATCCGGCGGCCTATGGGCATACGTCGGTGGCGCTGCACGATGCGCTGAAGACGCTGTCGATCCCGGTGATCGAGCTGCATCTGTCCAATCCGGCGGCGCGCGAGGCGTTTCGCCATCACTCCTATGTGTCCTCCGCGGCGACCGGCGTCATCGCCGGCTTCGGCGCGGCGGGCTATGAACTGGCCGTCCAGGCGGCCCTCACCCAGGTTCGGGAACGCGGCTGAGCCCCGTCCCGTTTATCAAAGACCACGAAAGACAAGGCGCAACTCCAATGGCCGATGACAAGAAACACGCCGAAATCGACGCCGCCCTGGTTCGCCAGCTGGCCGAGATCCTGAACGAGACCGATCTGACGGAAGTCGAGGTCGAGCGCGGCGAACTGCGCATCCGCGTGGCGCGCGAAGTCACCGTCAACGCCGCCCCGGTTCAGTACGCCGCCGCCCCCGCTCCGGTCGCCGCTGCGCCCGCTGCCGCTGCTGCGCCGGCCGCCATGCCATCGGATCCCGCCACCATCGTCGCCCGCGCCGGCGAAGAGGTGAAGTCGCCGATGGTCGGCACCGCCTATCTGCAGGCCTCGCCGGAGGCCCCGGCCTTCGTCCAGCCCGGCGACAAGGTCAAGAAGGGCCAGACCCTGCTGATCGTCGAAGCCATGAAGACGATGAACCCGATCCAAGCCCCGCGCGACGGCGTTGTGGCCGAAATCCTGGTCGGCGACGCCCAGCCGGTCGAGTTCGGCGAACCCCTCGTCCTGCTGGAAGCCTAAGGCGCCGCGATGTTCACCAAGGTCCTGATCGCCAACCGCGGCGAGATCGCGCTGCGCATTCACCGGGCGTGCAAGGAGATGGGCATCTCCACCGTCGCCGTGCACTCCGAAGCCGACCGCGGCGCCATGTGGGTGCGGCTGGCCGACGAGAGCGTCTGCATCGGCCCCGCCTCGGCCGCAAAGTCGTATCTGAACATCCCCTCGATCATCGCGGCGGCTGAGATCACCGGCGCCCAGGCGATCCACCCTGGCTATGGCTTCCTGTCCGAAAACGCCCGCTTCGCCGAGATCGTCGAGGCCCATGGCATGACCTTCATCGGTCCCAAACCCGAGCATATCCGGGTGATGGGCGACAAGATCAGCGCCAAACAGACGGTCAAGGACGCCGGCATCCCCGTCGTCCCCGGCTCGGATGGCGAAGTCGAGACCGTCGAGGCCGCGATTGAGGCGTCCAAATCCATCGGCTTCCCCTTGATCGTCAAGGCGGCGGCGGGCGGCGGCGGACGCGGCATGAAGGTCGCCTTGACGCCTGATGATCTGGTCGAGGCTGTCCAGACCGCCCAGTCCGAGGCCAAGGCCGCCTTCGGCAATGGCGCCGTTTATATGGAGCGCTACCTCCAGAAGCCGCGCCACATCGAGATCCAGGTCATCGCCGACAGCCACGGCAATGTCGTCCACCTGGGCGAACGCGACTGCTCGCTGCAACGCCGTCACCAGAAGGTGCTGGAAGAGGCCCCCTCGCCCGCCCTGTCGGCCGAGGGTCGCAAGCAGATCGGCGAGACGGTCAACAAGGCCATCGCCGCCATCGGCTATCTGGGCGTCGGCACCATCGAGTTCCTGTGGGAGGACGGCGAGTTCTTCTTCATCGAGATGAACACCCGCCTGCAGGTCGAACACCCGGTCACCGAAATGATCACGGGCGTGGATCTGGTTCGCGAACAGGTGCGCATCGCCGCCGGTCTGCCGCTGTCGTTCACCCAGGATGATATCGAGTTCAAGGGCCACGCCATTGAGGTGCGGATCAACGCCGAGAACCCGGAGACCTTCACCCCGTCGCCGGGCAAGATCACCGACTTTCACGCACCGGGCGGCTTGGGCGTGCGCCTGGATAGCGCGATCTACGCCGGCTATTCGATCCCGCCCTATTACGACAGCCTGATCGGCAAGCTGATCGTCCACGGTCGCGACCGCGAGGAGGCCATTGCCCGACTGAAGCGTTCGCTGAACGAGGTCGTCATCGGCGGCGTCGATACGACCATCCCCCTGTTCCAGAAGCTGCTGGCTGAGCCTGACATCCTGTCGGGCGACTACGACATCCACTGGCTGGAAAAATGGGCGGCCCGTCAGAAGGGCGACGCCTGACCGACCCCGATTTCAGCGCCAGCGGGCCTTTCGGCGGTTTCGGCCCCGAGGACCTGCTGGCCTGTTACGCCCGGGGCGTGTTTCCGATGGCCGAGGCGCGCGATGATCCTCGCGTCTTCATTATCGAGCCGGAACAGCGGGGCGTCATTCCGCTGGACGCCTTCCACATCCCCAGCCGACTGCGCCGCACCGTGCGGGGCGAACCGTTCGAGGTGCGGGTCGATACAGCATTCGAAGCGGTGCTGGACGGCTGTGCGGCGGCGCAAGGGCCGGATCGCGAAGACACCTGGATCAACGGCCCGATCCGGCGGCTGTACGCCGCCCTGTTCGCCATGGGCTTCGTCCATTCCATCGAGTGCTGGCGCGACGAGCGGCTGGTCGGCGGACTTTACGGCGTGTCGCTGGGCGGGGCTTTCTTTGGCGAAAGCATGTTCAGCCGCGAGCGGGACGCCTCCAAGGTCGCTCTGGTGCATCTGGTCGCGCGCCTGCGAAAGGGCGGCTGGACCCTGCTGGACGCCCAGTTTCTGACCGACCATCTCAGCCAGTTCGGTGCGGTTGAAACGCCGCAAGCGACCTATCTTGAGCGACTTCAGCCCGCGCTGTCGGTTAGACCGGACCAAGGCGCGTTGCGCGCACCCCTGACCGGCGCAGAAGCGGTCGCCTTGGCCAGCGCCTAGTCTGTCCGGACACGATTTGGGGCCCGTCCCGACAGCTTAGGATTCGCGTCTTCGGCCGGCCTGACGATCAATGGCGGCATGACCCAGACCCCGCTCAAAGCCCCGCCCCGTCCGTCCCTTCTTCGCGAGGTGCGAGAGATCGCCCTGACGTTGCTCTTCGCCATCATCCTGGCGCTCGCGATCCGCATCGTCCTGTTCCAGCCCTTCACCATCCCCTCGTCGTCGATGGAGCCGGGGCTGGTGACCGGCGACTATATCGTCGTGTCGAAATATCCCTATGGCTGGAGCACGGCGTCTCTGCCGTTCAATCCGGCGATGTCGCCGGGACGGCTGTTCGGGGGCGAGCCGAGACGCGGCGACGTGGTGGTGTTCCGCCTGCCGCGCGATCCCAGCGAGGCCTGGATCAAGCGCGTCGTCGGCCTGCCGGGCGACACGGTTCAGGTGCGGGGCGGCGTAGTGCTCGTCAATGGCGACCCGGTGCGACAGACCCGGCTGGATGTCGTCGCCGATCACGATGCGCCTCAGCGACGGGTCCAGCAGGTGCGCGAGACCCTGGCCGATGGACGATCCTACGTTACCTACGACGGCGGATCGGGCCTGCCGGGCGACGACACGCCTGCGCGCCGGGTGCCGGCGGGCTGCTATCTGATGATGGGCGACAATCGCGACAACTCGCTGGACAGCCGCTGGCCGCCCGAGATCGGCGTCGGCCTGCTGCCGGCCGAGAACATCATCGGCCGGGCTGAGATGGTGCTGGCCTCCTGGAAGCCGGGCGCCGGCCTGTTCAAGCCCTGGACGTGGCTGAACCTTCAGTGGGACCGGTTACTGGTCCGCATCCGCTAACGCGCCCGGTACTCATCGAAGCTGACCACGCCGTCGTGATTGCGGTCCAGCCGGTCGAAATCGGCGCGGGTGGGCGACGATTGGGCCAGGGAGGGCGCGGACACGGCGCCGAGCGCCAAGCCCGCGACGGCGGCGGCCAGCAGGGGCCGCCAGCCCAGGCGGGACTGAGGACGCGTGGACGACGTCGCGTTCAACTCGGCGTCTATGAAACGGCGAATGGCGTCGCTGGCTGTCCGGCCCTCGTCACGGCATTGGGCCATGAAGGCGGTCTTGGTCGCGTGGGGCAGTCGGATTTCGACCGTTTCGGTCTTCTTGGGCGGCTTGTTGCGATGCATGGCGCGCCTCCTCGCGGCGTCAAAGCTCAGTTCTTACAGCCGACGACCCAAGCGTCGTAATAAGGGTTCTGGACCCCGCTGACGGCAGGCGACGAGGCGAACATCCAGCCGCGGAAGATCTGGCGGCCTTCCTGCCGGCCGCGCGGCTGAAGCGAGACGTCCATATAGGCGATGGCGTCCTCGGTCAGTTCGTCCGGCGTCGTCACCTCGCAGGCGCGGGCCGCGAAGATCAGATTCTGGTTGAAGCGCACGGGACGACCGCCGACCTCGACCTCGAACTTCATCGTCTCGGCGGTGACCTTGTCGATGGCCTGGATGATCGCGAATTTGCGACGCTGGCGGCGCGCGGGCGTGGCGGGCTGCTCGATGGCCTTGGTGGCGACGGGCTTCTCAGCCGCGACCTCCTCCTCGGCCTTTTCCTCGACGGCGGCGTCCTCGGCGATGACGACGTTGGGCGGCGGCGCCACGGCGACCGGAGAGCGCGGAGCCGGCGCGCCCGCAGGCGGCGTCTCGGTCGGGACCGAGGGCTGGGCCGGGGTGGTGCGCAGAATGTCGCCGATCGGATCCTGGACCGGACGTGCATCACGCGGCGCGTCCTGAAGCACGCTGGCGGTCACCGCGCCGGCGCTCAGCACAGCCGCGACGGACGCCGCGCCCAACAGGATGCGGCGGATTTTCACTCGGGCGTCCACGCCTGATAATCGCCGGTCGCGGCCGGGCGCTTGGCGTCGCCCGCCAGCGAGCCGGGCGGACGCCAGGCCAAAGGCGTGCCGGTCATATTGGGCAGATGTTCTTTCTCCCATGCGCGACGCGGCAGCGGCTGCTCGGTCGGCGGCAGGTCGAACGTGTAGTGCAGCCAGCCGTGCCAGTCGGGCGTCACCTTGGACGCCTCGGCGTAACCGTCATAGATGACCCACCGACGCTTGCGGCCGTCGTAGCTGACGTTGTCGCGGCTCTCGTAATAGCGATTGCCGTTCTCGTCCTGGCCGACGAAGCGACCGCGCTTGGCGATGGTGAACCGGGTGCCGATCGTGGCGCCCTCCCACCAGCCGAAAATCTTGCTCAACACGTCGTAGAATCCAACCGTAAGGGGTCGCCGGAAAGGGAGGCGGCGTCTGGTGCGGATCATAGAAACCCGCGCCCTCTTCGTCCAGCGTTCAGGTGCCTGGTGGTGAATCGATATCTTGTGGGCAAACCTGCCCAGCGACACCAGATGTATTGGCTAAGCCGCGTGTGCATCCTAGGCTTCCTCGAACCTTTCGGAGAGACGCCGCCATGCGCTTTCAATCCGGCTTCGCCGCTCGCGCCGAACGAGTCGCGATGGAGACCCGCGCCATCGAGCGCCCATCCGGTGTGCAACAGGTCCTGGCCCCCGCCGGCTGGTCCGACGTCCGGATCGAGGCCTGGCTGGACTGGATCGAGGCGAAAGGGTTCGCAACGCCCCTGTCGGGCGACTGGCTGAACGGCGGCGTCGACGCCTGGGCCGAGCGGCTGGCGGCGACGGGCGTGGCCGAGGGCGTGTTCGACCGGGCCGAGGCCGCCGCGTTCGTCGAGGAGCTGTCGGGCGCCTTCAGGCTGGGCCTGGCGGCGCCGGCCGCGTCCGGACCTGCGGCCGTCGGCGTCGTCGATCTGAACGACCCCGGCGCGGCGGCGCGGCTGAAGGCGCACGCCGGGCGGCGCGCGGCCGCGCGTCTGGGGGCCCGGGCGGCCGACGCCCTGGCCGAGGCGCTGGCCGGCGTGGCCGATGCGGTCGATCGCTGCGAAGGTCCGCGCGGCGACTGCGGCGACCCTTCGCGCAACCCCGCCCTGGGCCGTGCGGCGGCGCTGGCGCGGCGGTGCGGCGCCAGCGACGCCGACATCCTGAGAGCCATCGACGGCGAACGGCCCACAATGGCCCTGGAACCGGTGGTCGAAGGCGCGCCTCTGGTCGCCCTGGCGGACCGGACCCAGATCGCGGCGGGCGCGCCCGAAGCCTTGCTGGCGGCCGAGGCGGCGCTGGACGGCGGTCTGATCGTCGCCTTCGACCCGCGCGATGCGGAGACCGCGACGGCGCAGACCGCGCGGGCTTTGATCGATCTGAGCGCCGTCATAGCGCTCGACGGACACATGGCGACCAATCTGGCGGATCTGACACGCCTGCTGACCGTGGCGCTAGACCTTCAGTCCGCGCGGCCCGGTCCCATCGCGCCGGGACTGGACGGCCTGCTGGACGCGCTGGCGGCCAGCGACGACCGCATGGATCAGGCGCAGACGCTCGCGGGCCTGGTCGCGGCGACGGCGGCGATGACCTCGGCCGAACTGGCGAGCCTGCGCGGTCCCTGCCCCGACTGGGAATACCCGGAGAAGCCGCGTCGCCATTCGGCCATCGGCCTGTTCGTCGACGATGCGGAGGCGCGGCTGCGGCTGGGCCAGGGTCGCGTCGCGGCGATCGATGTGTTCCAGACGGCCGACGGCGAGATCGGTCGCCGGCTGCACCCCGCGCTTGCCAAGGCCATCGCGGCGGCGGGCGGCGATGTCGAGGCGGCGGAACGGTGGACGTTCGGTCGCCGCACCCTGGTCGAGGCGCCGGGCATCGACCATACAGCCTTGCGCGCCCTGGGCTTTACGGACATCGAACTGGCCGCCATCGAGACCGCCCTGGGCTGGGCAGAGGATTTCGACACGGTCTTCGCCGCCCCCGTCCTGGACCCCGGCTTCATCCGCGACGTCCTGGGCGTGGAAGACGGCGATGGTCTGCTGCTGACCCTGCTGGGCGTGTCGGAGGAGGCGGAGACGGCGGCGACGCGCTGCGTCTTCGGTCATGGCGATCTGCGCGACTGGCCTGAGGCGCCGGCCTCCGTCGCCGCCCTGCTGGCCGATCCGGCGGCGGCGGCGGCCGACCTGCGGCGCGCCGTCGAGCCGTTCAGCGACATGCCGGACATCGCGATCGAACCGATGGACTGGCGCACGACCTCCACCCAGGCCGCGCGCCTGTTGAGCCAGGGCGCCCTGGACGGTCGTCGCGCCATTCGTCTGTCCCGCGCCGCGCCGCCAGCGGGACCGCTGCTGTCCCTGCCGTCGCTCGACACCGCCCGCCCCGAGCTTGGCCGCTCAGAGCCTGTCCGCGAAGCCCCTCGCCCGGCTCCGACGGAACGGGTCGTCGAACGCGTGGTCGAGCGCGAACGCGCGCGCCGCAAACTGCCCGACCGGCGCAAGGGCTATATCCAGAAGGCCGCCGTCGGGGGCCACAAGGTCTATATCCACACCGGCGAATACGAAGACGGCGAACTGGGCGAGATCTTCATCGACATGCACAAGGAAGGCGCCGCCTTCCGCAGCCTGATGAACAACTTCGCCATCGCCATCTCCATCGGCCTGCAATACGGCGTGCCGCTGGACGAGTTCGTGGACGCCTTCGTCTTCACCCGGTTCGAGCCGGCCGGCCGCGTCACCGGCAACGACTCCATCAAGTCGGCGACCTCCATCCTGGACTACATCTTCCGCGAACTGGGCGTCTCCTATCTGGAACGCGCTGAACTGGCCAACGCCGAGACGGAGGCGCAGAACCCCGACGATCTGGGCGACGGAAAGCCCGACGCCCATACAGCCGTGCCCGCCGCCCGCTTCATCTCCAAGGGATTCGCGCGCGGTTCCGCGCCCGACAATCTGGTCGTCCTGCCCTTTGGCAAGAAAGGCGATCCAGAGGCTCGCGCCGCCGCCAACAGCGAGGCCGTCGCCTGCCCCGCCTGCGGCGATTTCAGCCTGCAGCAACGCGGCGCGGCCTGGGTGTGCGACACCTGCGGGGCGGCCCCAGCGCTGAAAGGCGGCGATCAGGGCTAGGTTAAGGGTTATGGCCTAGGGTTTGCTGACAGACGATCGAACGTCGGAGCCCGGTCCATGAAACGCACACTTTCCCTCGGCCTGATCGCCGCCCTGCTGGCCGTCGCCGCGCCTGCGATGGCCCAGAACGCGGGTCAGATCGCCAGCGTGCGGCGCGGCGCCTCCTGCGCCGGTTGCAATCTTTTTCAGGGCGACTTTTCGGGGCTGAAGGCGCGGGGCCTGAACCTGGCCGGCTCACGCCTGCGTCAGGCGGACCTGAGCCTCAGCGTCATGAACCGCACGCGATTTTCCAACACCGACATGCGTGACGTCGAAGCCTATGGCGGCGTTTTCTCGGGCTCGAACTTCTCGCGCGCCAACCTGACCAACGCCAGTTTCGTCGGCGCCTACCTGGAGGGCGCAAGCTTCGCCGGCGCGACCCTGTCGGGGACCAATCTGTCGGGCGCCCAGCTGGCGCGGGCCACCGGCCTGACCCAGGCCCAACTGAACCGGGCGTGCGGCGACGGCTCCACCGTCCTGCCTCGGGGCTTGCGCATTCCGGCCTGCTGAGCGGCGCCGACCTTGCCTCGATTTCATGAAGTTACCTCGATTTAAGTAGGTGCGGCGGGGGTTTCGAGGCATTCAGAGTGCGTGAAACAGATCGCTGAACATATCCGGGTCCGCCCCACATTGGCTCTGCTGACGCTGGGACTGGCGCTCGCCGCCTCCCCCGCCTTCGCCGGGGTCGAGATGTCGATGCAGGACCGCGACGTGGCCCGTTCGGTGTCGCTGGGCGGATCGTGCAATCGCTGCGAACTGTCCGGCCGCAATCTGTCAGGCGCCACTTTCACCGGCGCCAGCTTCATGAACGCCACCCTGGTCGGCGCCAATCTGCGCGGCGCCGAGATGATGGGCTCCAACTTCACCGGAAGTGATTTCAGCCGGGCCAACATGGGCGGGGTCGAGATCGTCGGCGCCAACTTCACCTCCGCCAACTTCACCGGGGCGCAGATCAATGGGGCCGAGGCGCAAGGATCGTCCTTCGTTCGCGCCAACCTGACCCGCGCCAACCTTTCGGGCAGCGAGATGCACGGGGTCAATTTCACCGGCGCCACCCTGGCCGGAACCAACTTCTCCAACTCGGAACTGTTCGGCGCCACACTGGCCAATGTTCGGGCGTCGGGCGCCAACTTCGCCAGCGCCGAAGTCACGGCCTCGAACCTTTCGGGCGGCGATTTCTCCAACGCGGACTTTTCGAACGCCAGCCTGGATGGGGCGCGATTGACCGGCGGCAGCTTCTCGCGCGCCGACTTTTCCAACGCGTCGCTGCGTCGCACGGACATTCGCGGCGCGGACCTGTCGGGCGCGCGCGGCCTGACGCAGGACCAGATCAGCGAGGCCTGCGGCGACGGCTCGACCCGCCTGCCCGGACGCCTCTCGCCCCAGGCTTGCCGCAGCAGTTCTATCCGCATCGTCCGCGCAGCCCCCACGCCGCCCGTGCCACCCCGCGTGCGCAACCTGGTCAACGCCGAAAACTAGGCCGTCCGCCTCGGACTCGTCCTCCGAGACTGCTCTGCATTTCAGGTCAGACCGCGCTACGGACACCAGAGGCCTTGGCCTGCGGCGCCCTCGATCGAATTCGGCACTTTAACAGCGCCCTCTGGCCAGGCCTGAAGGATAGCCCGCACAGCAAAACGGCCTCCAGATTGCTCTGGAGGCCGTTCTGTTACGCTACTGTATCTTTCGGCCTATGCGCGCCTCGCGGAGGCGCGCGACTTGAGGCCGGGTCTTCTTACTCGACGATCTTGGCCACGACGCCGGCGCCGACGGTGCGGCCGCCTTCACGGATGGCGAAGCGCAGGCCCTGGTCCATCGCGATCGGGGTGATCAGCTCGACGTTCAGCTCGGCGTTGTCGCCCGGCATGATCATCTCGACGCCTTCCTTCAGGTGAACGATGCCGGTCACGTCCGTCGTGCGGAAGTAGAACTGCGGGCGATAGT